>JAOTTY010000208.1 GCA_029864185.1 Gammaproteobacteria bacterium | reverse complement strand
TCACGATCGGATTCGGTGTCAGTTTGGTAGCGAATGCAAAGCCGTGCTGCCATTCCGCGAGCCTGTAATCCCGTTCGCCGGGAAGTGATTTGCCGAAATGATCCCCGGTCGACTGGCTGCGCTGCTGCGAACGGATAAAAAATGGGCGGCAGGTTGATTCCTGAACCCTGCCGCCAGGGAGAAAATCGAAGCGGTGTGCTGCGCCCCGCGGGGAGCCATGGCTCTATTCGTTGTTCCTGAAACCCGACATCAGCAGCACGAACATTGCGAGCGACAGTCCCGACAACTCTAAAAAGATTGCGCCGATGCCGGCCAGGAAAGCGACCAGGATGCCTGCCATGCAGGCTACGGGCGCGAATAAAGCAGAGCGCCGGCCATGCCTGTATTTTCAGCCCGGTTACCAGAAATTCACATCAGCCAGCGAATCGCATCGTGTTGGCAGGCAGTCCAGCCCCCAATTGACGACGTCCGGCCCGATGTCCGGGATTAATCGACGTCGGCGCGTTGATCCCGGGGTTAATACCCCTCCGGCAGCTTGTGCGCGATACCCTGGTGGCAATCGATGCAGGTCTCGCCCTTTTTCTCCAGCCATTCCAGCGTATGGCGCCTGCTCGCGCGCTTGTCCTGGATTTCGAGGTTCATCGTTTCGAGCGCATGACAGTTACGGCATTCGCGCGAATTGTTGGAGCGCATTTCGGCCCAGACGCTTTCCGCCATTTCGGCCCGATGGGCTTCGAACTTTTCCCGGGTGTCGATGGTGCCGAGGATGGTATGCGGGACTTCGTTAAAGGTGGCCTTGATCTTGCGCAGCACTTTGGCGCCCCAGGGCTTGGGCACATGGCAATCGGAACAGATCGCGCGCACGCCACTCGCGTTCTGGTAGTGAACGGTTTCCTGGTATTCCTCGTAGACCGGCGCCATTTCGTGACAACCGGTGCAGAAGGTGAGGGTGTTTGTGACCTCCATCGCGGTGTTGAAGCCGCCCCAGAACAGGATGCCGACGACGAACATGACGGCACCGCCGAGCGGAATGCCGAACCAGTAGCGCGCGCGCGGCTGTTTCCACAATTTTTTCCAGCGCGAGGGCTGCCCTGTCTCCGTAGTCTTCTCCTGTTGATCAGAATCGTTCATTTCTTATCCTTGTTGTTACGCTTCGAATTATGCGACTGCAACCCGTTTGACCGGGTTGCCTGGTTACTGACTATTGCAGGCTGCCGTAGTAATGGATCAGGTTCTCTTTATCCTCGTCCGACAGTTTTTCCATTTTCGGTTTCATTTTTTTCGGCATGATGCGCTCGCCAGACGCGTAGGACTCGAAAGTCTGCTCGAGGTAGGGCATCCATTGTCCGGCGAGCACACCGGCGTCGTCTTCCGGCGAACTGCCACCATCCGCGTGGCACTTTTCGCAGTTGTTGTCATGCAGTTTCTGACCGGCCGCCGCCTTCGCCGGGTCAAATTCCTGCTTGGCGCGCACGAATGTCTTGCCGGCATAGAAACTCGCCAGCGCTTCGATATCGCCCTCGCTGAGCTCGTCCACAATTTTGCACATGTCGGTCTTGTTGCCCTTGTCGGGACCGTCGAGATATTCGGCCTCGATGCAGGGGCGATCGCGATCCTTGTAGATTGCCATGCTGTCGATGATGTACTGTTCGGAAATGCCGCCGATGATCGGCACCTTGGAGTCGGTGCTGGCGCCGTCCTTGCCGTGGCAGTGGGCACAGTCCTCCACCAGTTTGTCAAGGTCAGCCGCCGCGGCGTCGTAGATTATCATGCCACCGATTACGGCGGATGCCGCGAGTGCAGGCAGGAGTTTTGTGGTAAAGGCCTTCATTGTTATTCCTCTTATTTTTAAGATCTATTGCTGGTTCATGTTACGCTAGATTGTTGCAGATCAGAACAGCTCCGCTCAAATCTTTTTTCTGATTATAAAATCCTATTTCAAATAAAGTTGATATACATCAATACGACGCTTTGTCTGGTTTACTAGTTATGATTTAAAAGTATAATGGGTTATCCAAAAAAAAGTAAAAAATGAAATTCCATTCTTGCTTACCCTTGAAAATTCTTGTTAATTGCGGAGATCGCGATGCGACATTGTTTCATCTTGCATAGAATAAAATGGCTGCTGGTAATTGCCGTCATCGCGGTCGCGTCAGCAAGCTGCGATGGCGATCGCGGCGAGCAGGGCCCCGCTGGTCTGCCCGGACCGGGAATCAACCCCTCGTTTTCCGCGACCGAACTCAACATTACGATCGACGGCGTGACCGTCAATAGCGCGCCGGTCGTCGATTTCAGCGTCGAAGATCAGAATGGCCTGCCCTTCGTCGGCCTGACCACGAGCGACCTCAGGTTCAGCATCGCCAAGCTGATGCCCGGCGCAAATAGCGAGCCGAGCACCTGGCAGAGTTATATCAATCGCTCGAGCAACGGCGCCATGCAGGCGTCGCAGGAACGCGACCGACCAGGTTTTCCACTCGGTACGCTTGTCGATCACGGTGATGGAAGCTATAGCTATACTTTCGCTACCGATTTGAACGATAGCGCGGCTAATTGTCCGGCGCCGTGCACCGATGCCGACGGTAATCCGCTCGATGTTACCTACAATTCGAACCTGAGCCATCGCGTCGTCATTCAGCTCGGGCACTCGATCATCGATGGCCTGCCGCCAGAGAATGCGGTGTATACCTTCCGGCCAGCCGACGGCGCCACGAGCAACATCTTTTCACGCGAAATCGTCAGGACGGAGAATTGCAACGAGTGTCACAACCAGCTCAGGATCCACGGCTCGAGGGTGGAAACGAAGTTTTGCGTGACCTGTCACAACCCGGGCACCTGGGATCCAAACGGGAATACCGCGGATTTCAAGGTCATGATCCACAAGATTCACCGCGGCGAGAACCTGCCGAGCGGAAACCCGTACGTGATCGGCGGGAATGACTATTCGACGGTGGCCTACCCGCAGGATATACGCAATTGCGTCAAGTGCCACGATGGCGACGATCCGACGACAACCGCAGTCGTGGAAAATCCCGATACCCCGCAGGGTAATAACTGGAAAGCCCAGCTGAGCATGGCGGCCTGCGGCTCCTGTCACGACGACAAGGATTTCGCCATCGACGGATCGGCCTGGGGCGCGGCCAATCCGGCCGGCCACTCCGGCGGCATCATGACCGACAACAGCAACTGCACCGGCTGTCACAAGACGGATGTCTTTGGCAGTGTCGAGGAAGCGCATTTCCTGGCAGAACCGGTGGCGCGCGCGAATTTCAAGCTCAATATTCTCAAGATCTGCGGTGTCGATGTCGACACGACTCCGGGGCCACAGTGTGCGGTGGGGGTAAACCCGACGGTCACCTTCTCGATCACCGATCCGAATAATGGCGATGCCGAGTACGACATCACCGCCCCGGAAATAGCCGGCAGTAACCTGAGTTTCCTGGTGGCCTGGGATACCCGGGATTACAACAATACCGGCGGTACCGGTACTCGACCCGCGCGCGCGGACAGCATCGGCATCGCGGGCGCTACCGAGGATGCGCCCGCCGGCTCACGTATCTACACCACGCAGCCGGCAAGCTTCACCATCCCTGCTGGTGTTACCGGCAGCGGCGCGATCGGCGCACAGGGTCGCCTGGCCGGCGACTTCGACGGCGATGGAGTCTATAACGAAAGCGGAACCTGTACCGACCCCCTCGCCGTACCCAGCGTTGGCAATTGCCTGACCGATGAGCGGGAGCGCATATTCGTCAAGAGCGAGGTCGAGTTTTTCAGGATTACCGATGCGCAAGTGGTGCCGCGGCGCCCGACCGTCGAGAACGACAAGTGCAACCAGTGTCACGACCAGGTCAGTTTCCACGGTGGCAGCCGCAGCGGCGAGTATGGTGTCTGTATCCTGTGCCACAATCCGAACAACACCGACATCGCCCAGCGTACCGGCGGTCCGGTTCCCCCGGACGGGAAAATCGAGGAATCCATCGATTTCAAGCGCATGATCCATGGTATACATGCCGGCGCGCAGACCGATTATGCCGATCTGCCGGCCTATGGCTTCCGCGAAAAGGGACTGGTGGTGTACGGATTTAACAATAGCGTCCATGACTATAGCCACACCCGTTTCCCCGGCATTCTGAACGATTGCGAAACCTGCCACGAACCCGGCGCGTATTTACTGAGCGGGCTATGGGCATCACCGACCGCAAACGGCATACTAAGTAGCACCGTTAGCACCGATCCACTGACCACCGATCCGACCTGGGTTGATCACGCTGATGATCTCAATATCAGCCCGACGGCGGCAGTGTGTTCGGCGTGCCACGATAGCGATGTTGCGAAGGCGCACATGGTGGTTCCGGGTGGCGCGGTATTTGATCAGACACAGGGCGTGATCGATGGTGGGGTTATCGAAACCTGCTCGGTTTGCCACGGGCCCGGTCGCAGCTTCGATGTCGAAGTGGTCCACGGGCTGGATTAAACGGCGGCCATGCTTCAGGTGCTGATTGCCGGGAAACACGAGTGCCCCGTGACTGCAACCCGGGCCTGGAAAGTGACCTGTAAACAGGGGTGATAAAGATCGTAGCGCGAGATCCTTTTAGTGGGCGGTAACATGCAAAATAAATATCGGTCGCTGCTGCCGTCGCTGGCATTGCTGTTGCTGTCCGCCGCCGTCGCCGTTGATGCTGCCGACGAAACTCAGGATGACAACCCCAGCGTCGAGGCGACGATTCAGCCGGGAACCTATACCGACAAGGGCGCCGACACCTGCCTCAAGTGCCATGACGAAGACGACGATTACCCGGTCTACGACATCTTCAAATCGAAGCACGCGCAGCAGGGCGACAAGCGGTCGCCGTTTGCAGGCCTGCAGTGCGAGGCCTGCCACGGGCCCGGTATTGCCGGGCCGGAAGCGATGGCCGAGGTCATCGAAAAGGGCGGCCATACCGGCAAGGTACGCCCCGGCCAGGAGCGACCGCCGATCCTGGCCTTCGGACCAGGCTCCGATGTGCCCATCGAAAAGCAGAACCGGATGTGCACCAATTGCCACAGGGGCGAGGATCACGTCGGCTGGCAGGGTAGCGCCCACCAGGGCGCCGACGTCGCCTGCGTGAATTGCCACAAACTCCATGTCGCGCGGGACCCGGTGCTCGAGACGAAAACGCAACCATCGGTCTGCTACAGCTGTCACCTGCGCCAGCGCGCGGATTTTTCCAAACCGTCGACACACCCGGTGCGTTTCGGCCAGATCGGCTGTAGCGACTGTCATCAACCCCATGGCGCCATCGGGGACGATTTGCTGGTCAAGCCGACGCTCAACCAGACCTGCTACACCTGCCACGCGGAAAAGCGCGGGCCGGTACTCTGGGAGCACGCGCCGGTAACCGAAGACTGTAGCCTGTGCCATACCCCGCACGGCTCGATTCACCCGTCGCTGCTGACGAGGCGGGCGCCGCTGCTGTGCCAGCAATGTCATTCTCAAGCCGGGCATCCGAGCCTGGCACTGACCGGTGCGGGGCTCGCGGGCGGGAACCCGTCGGCGTTATTGCTGGGCCGCAGCTGCGTGAATTGCCATGTCCAGGTGCACGGGTCGAATCACCCGTCCGGCGTGAAGCTGATGCGATGACCGGTGCGATGTTCCAGATTGCCGGGATTCCCGCAGGTGTAAGTACCGAGAAGCGGCGAGGCAGACCATGAAAATCCGTGCCACATTGATACCCATTCTGCTGGCAATGCCCCTGGCGATCGCCAGCGCCCAGGACACGACGGAAGAAGCGGCGCCGAGCGTCGACACGTCCAAATGGCGGTGCAAATTCTGCGAATTCGAAGAGGGATGGTATGCCGATATCACCCTGGGTCTCGGGAACGTGGCCGACGATTCATTCAAGTTCGGCGAGTACAACGGCCTCAACGAAGCAGGTACCTACCTGATCGGCGATGCGAATGCGCGCTATCGCAGCGAGGACGCCACCTACCTGGATCTGTCGGTTACCGATGTCGGCCTCGATACGCGGTCGCTCGCGATCGAGGGCGGCCGCCAGGGCAGCTATGATTTGTTCCTGCGTTACGACGAGTTGCCGCATTTCATTTCCGACTCGGCATCGACCCCCTACCTCGGCAGCGGCAGCGACCGGCTGACCCTGCCGGCGGGCTGGGTCAGTGCCGGCAGCACCGCCGGTATGACGGCGCTCCCGCAGAGTCTGCGCGAGGTCGATCTCGACACGCAGCGCACGCGTCTTGGCGCCGGAATTTCCATCAACACGGACTCGCCGTGGAGTTATCGCGTGAACCTGCGCCGCGACGACAAGGAGGGTAGCAAACGCGGCGGGGGCGCTTTCCTGTTCAACAGCGCGCAACTGGTCGAGCCCGTGGATTACGTAACCGACGAGATAGACGCCGCGATTTCCTATGCCAGAAAAGACTGGCAGGCAACCCTCGCCTACTACGTATCTACCTTCACCAACAACAATGAATCCCTGACCTGGGAAAACGCATTTGCGCCACTCGTTCCCGCACCCGCCGAGGGTCAGCTCGCGCTGCCGCCCGACAACGAGTTCCAGCAGCTGACGCTGTCGGCCGCATACCAGATCGATTCCCGGAACCATCTCGGCGCCGATTTCGCGGTCGGCCGTATGGAGCAGAACGAGAAGCTTCTGCAGGCCACGCTGAACCCCGCGCTGGTGGTGCCGCCGTTGCCGGACGACTCGGCCAATGCCGAGGTCGATACCACCAACGCCAGGATCAAATTCGTTTCGATGACGACCGACAGGCTTCGACTCAGCGCCTCTTACAGTTACGACGAGCGCGACAACAAGACCCCGCAGCTAATGTATGACTGGGTAGTAACCGATATCGTCCTGGCAACCCAGCGCGGTAACCTGCCTTACAGCTATACGCGCAATTCGGTCAAGCTCAGGGCCGACTACGATTATTCCGGGGGCACCCGGTTCGGTGTCGGCTATGATATCGATGAGCGGGAACGAACCTTTCAGGAAGTCGACGAGACCAGCGAAGATACGCTCTGGGGAACGATTCGCGTGCGCAGCGTCGACACCCTGTTTCTCGAATTCAAGCTCGCCACCAGCTCGCGGGACGCATCTGCATCCGAGATCGTAACGGCGATCGTACCGCCGCAAAATGCCCTGATGAACAAGTACAATATGGCCGACCGGGAGCGCGATTCGATCGGCGTCTTCGCCAGTTTTATGCCCCGTCCCGACTATAGCGTCGGGCTCAGCCTCGATAGCGCCAGGGATCAGTTCGACAAGTCGGAACTCGGATTGACGAAAAGCAGCGACAATAGCGCCAACGTCGATCTAACCGCGATGCTGTCGGACACGATCAACGTCAATACATTTATCGGGCGGCAGCGCATCAAGTCGTCCCAGTCCGGCAGCCAGACGTTTGCCGGTGCGGACTGGTCCGCCACTACCACCGACAGCTTCGATAACTTCGGGATCGGCATGAATTACATCCTGATCGAGGATCAGCTCGACGTCGGCGCGGACTACAGCCGGGCGCGCTCGACCGGCGAGATCGCCGTGACCAGCGGTTCGCCCGGCCAGGCTTTTCCCGACCTCGATACCGAGCTGGAGACCATCCGGATTTACCTCAATTACCGCCTCGACGAAAATCTTACGCTGCAGGCCGCCTACTGGCACGAAACCTATGACTCCAGCGACTGGGCCGTCGACGGGGTGGCGCCAGATACCGTTTCCAACCTGCTGAGTTACGGCGAGCTGAGCCCGGACTACAGCAACAATGTCGTCAAGCTGGCGATGCGCTACCGGTTCTGAGCCCCGTTGCGTTTCCATT
>JAOTTY010000011.1 GCA_029864185.1 Gammaproteobacteria bacterium | reverse complement strand
GTCCTCGGCGGAAACGCCGGTCGGGAACACTGCGATACCAATACTAATGGTCAGGTGGATCTCATGGCCCTGGATCAGGAACGGAGCGACAAACATCCTGCGGATTTCTTCCGCGACCATCGAGGCGTGGTCGCCCGCCGCCTCCTCGTTGTCCCCGACTTCCGGCAACAGCACGACGAACTCGTCGCCGCCCAGTCTCGCCAGCGTATCCTCCTGGCGCAGCCGCAGGGCAATTTTGTTGGCTACCTCGACCAGTAGCTCGTCACCGACCGCGTGCCCCAGCGAGTCGTTCACCGCCTTGAAACGATCCAGGTCGATAAAAAATACCGCGCCGTACCTGTGATGCCTGTCGGACTTGGCAATTTCCTGGCGCAGTGTCGCCAGCAGCATACGCCGGTTAGGCAGGTTGGTAAGGTCGTCGTACTGCGCCTGGTGCCGGATGGTTTGCTCGGCAAGCTCGAACTGGTGACGCACCGCCAGGGATTCGCGGATGGTCTGGTTCAGGCGCTGCGCCGATATCAGTATCATCGTCGCGAAGAGTACCGACATGACGGTCATCGGCAGGCTGATATCGCTGTCGATCAGGTTGAACTTGACGATAATCGGGACGATGGCGCAGACGACAAACCCGCGCACCGCGGGCGTGATAGACGACAGCGTGGTGATTGCCCCGGCGCACATGCCGGCGATGACGAAAGCGAGAAATACCTGGTGCACGAGGCTTTGCTCGGAGAAAAGAACATATCCGCCCAGTCCCCATAGTCCACCCGAGGCAATGCTGGTAATGACCGCCCCATGTTGCCAACGATCGCCGATCGGTTGCTTGTCGGAAAGTTGCCTGAACTGCCGGTATTGATACAACCTGAGCAGTGAAAGCAGGTTGGTCGCCACCACCCAGAGGATAATAGTCAGGTGATCTACGACCTCCCATTGCACCATCCCAAGGATAATGGTGACAACCAGGATTGTAATTAGCGACGCCGGAATCGCCGCAAAAAAAATGCGGATCTGCTCGGATTTGACATCCGTAAGGGTAGCGCCTTTGGTATGGCTGGCTGCGATGAATGGTTTCATGCCTGTCTTAACGATCGGATTATCCCGGAGGTTGATGGCCGGACATGGCGCCAGATCACGAACGCTTCTGCGGCCTGCTCTACCAGCATTCCCAGTCCATCGTAGGCCCGCCTGGCACCGTGCGCTTGCCCCCAGTCGACAAAAGCAGTCGCGGCGCCAAGCCGATACATCATGTCGTAGCACACTGTATCGGCAGTTATTATCTTATCTGTAATCGGCGGGACATCGTCGTCTAACCCGGCAGCGGTAGCGTTGATTATCAGGTCGAAACATTCATCGCCCAGCCCATCGAAAGCGACCGCCTCGATGGCGCCGTAGCTGGCGAACTCGCGCGCCAGCGCCACCGCTTTTTCGGGGGTTCGATTGGCGATCGCGAGGAGACCCGGCGTATGCGCGAGCAACGGGCCGAGCACGCCGCGCACCGCCCCGCCGGCGCCGAGCACCAGTATTTTGCGGTTGGCAAGCGCGAGTTTAAGGTTGTCAACCAGGTCCCGGATCAGGCCGACGCCGTCGGTATTGTCTCCGGCAACACGGCCATTCGGCAGAAAACTCAGGGTGTTGACCGCGCCGGCGAGCCTGGCACGCTCGCTCAGGTCGTCGCAGAGCTCCCAGGCCTCGCGCTTGAAAGGCACCGTAACGTTTAGCCCGGCGTAGCCTTTTTGCCGCAGAGCGCGAAGGTCCTCGGCAAAGTTCCCCAGCGGGATTTCGATTGCCTCGTAGCTGAGCGTCTGCCCGGTCTGCGCGGCGAAAGCGGCATGTATTCGAGGAGAAAGGCTGTGCGACACCGGGTTGCCGACTACCCCATAGCGCGCAACCGCGCCGCTCGCGGCCACTACTTTTCCTGCAACCAGGCCGCCGCTGCCTTGGCAAAATAGGTCAGAATTCCGTTGGCCCCGGCGCGCTTGAACGATAGCAGGGCCTCCAGAACGCATGCCTTTTCGTCGATCCACCCCTGCTGGCCTGCGGCCTTCAGCATCGCGTATTCGCCGCTGACCTGGTAGACGAAGGTCGGAAACTGCAATTCCTCGCTAACCCGTCGTACGATGTCGAGGTAGGGCAGGCCGGGCTTGATCATGACCATGTCGGCGCCTTCCTCGATATCCAGCGCCACTTCGTAAAGTGCTTCATTGCTGTTGGCCGGGTCCATCTGGTAAGTATATTTATTGCCCCCGGCCAGGTTGCCTGCGGAACCCACCGCATCCCGAAACGGCCCGTAGAAACTCGATGCGTACTTGGCAGCGTAGGCGAGGATGCGCGTGTTGGTATGACCATTTGCTTCCAGCGCTTCGCGGATCGCGCCGATACGCCCGTCCATCATGTCGGAGGGCGCAACCACGTCAGCGCCGGCCGCGGCGTGAGACAGGGCCTGCTTCACCAGCACCTCGATGGTCGCATCGTTGGTTACGTAGCCGTCCTTGTCGAGCAAGCCATCCTGGCCGTGACTGGTGTAAGGATCCAGTGCGACGTCGGTGATAATACCGAGTTCCGGCTGCGCATCTTTCAACGCGCGCACCGCGCGCTGGATCAGCCCGTCCGGATTCCAGGCTTCGGCGGCGGTGTCGCTCTTGCCGTCCGCGCCAACCACCGGAAACAGCGCTAGCGCGGGTATACCGAGGTTCGAAACCTCTTTCGCCTCGTCCAGCAACAGGTCGATGCTGACGCGCTCGATGCCGGGCATCGACTCGACCGCCTGGCGTTGCCGTTCGCCTTCGAGTACGAACATCGGATAAATGAAATCGTCGGCGCCGAGGCTATGCTCGCGCATCAGCCGTCGGGAGAAATCGTCGCGCCGCATGCGGCGTTTGCGAGTAGCTGGAAAGCTGGACAAGATTGTATCCCCGTAACCTCTGGTTGCGGCAAATATCGCATAAATCGCGCGCCGGGGACAGGTGTTCCTGTGGCCGGCCGGCCGCAGCCGGCTTCGTTGGCGGACGGCCGGGTTTAGCGAGATCAGTTACGCGCGAGCGACAGGTCGCCTGGCGGAGTGGCCCGGGAGACCGATTGTGGTGTTTCCGGCGCCAGGTTGGTCGGCCTTGCCCGGAGCGGCATGACCTCGCCTTTGACATTGCGGATCAGCCAGCGCACCAGGTCGGTCCACAGGTTACTGATTTGCTGGTTGGACGGCATGATGCCGGAATGCGGCAGCTCGAGCGTTATCACCGGTACGCCCAGGTAAATGCCGGCGTAGTTACCCAACGATCCCGGGTAGGTACCCATCAGGTTTCTGTAGAGGTGGCCGATGCGTCTCGGCGCATTGTTACGATTCGGCGCATCGTAATCGACCAGCGAGTAGGGGGCATGCACTGCGATGACGACATCGGGCTTGAAGCTCGCGATTTCCTGGTAGAGCCAGTAAGTTTCGGGCTCGCTGAGCGGGTAAGGCCCCGGGTAACGGCGCTTGTTTTGCCGGGTCCTGACTTTCCAGTACTCCAGGGCGGCGCCGTAATCGCTCTCGGGCGTGGCAAAATTTCGATTCAGGTCGACACCGTTGGCGTTGGTGCGCTGGTGTTCCGGCCGCAGCGCGCCATCGGGGTTCATCAGCGGATTGATGCGCCAGTGGAATAGTCCCGAATGGTGCCTTTCCAGCGTATGCATCCACTTGAAAACGATACTGATCGATGAAAGCTCGTCGCCGTGGGTGCCGCCCACCAGCAGCACGCGTCCCCGTGGCTCGCGCCTGCCGAGTGGCGGATATTCCTTGATCAGCATCGGAAATCCGTCTACCGAGCGATATCCGCTCGAAGTCATGTCTAACAGCACGCATTCGTCGAAGCCGACGCTGGCCAGTTTGCCGGAGATTTTCCGGCAGGCCTCGTCGACCGTTTCGACGGCGCCCGCGGTGAGCGTGGACAGAGCAAGGCCAAGCAGGGTGACAAGGCGCGGGCTAACCATCGACGTTGACAACCTTGAGCCTGTCGATAGCCTTGATGTCACCATCCGGGTAGGCACGGTTGAGCAGGCGCAGAATACTTTCTGCATCGTACTCGATCGCGCTTTGCCCGGCGAGTGCAGCGAAGCTTGGCGAGATACGTCTGACGATGCGCAGGCGCGGCGCCCTGAGCGCGTCGACCTGCGCCTGGCCTAGCCGCGTAAAGCTCTGGCTGGTGGCGAGCAGGATGGAATCGGTAGCGGCAAATTTATCCGCTGCCGAAGTACCGAACAGGGTTAGCGCCTGCGATTCCTCGAGCGCGATTGCGCTGATGCGTGCAGGCTGATAATCGCCGCCCTGCGGTTTGACCCTGGTAATTGCGGTCGCCCCGTAAGCAGTGCTGCTAACCTCGATCCCGCCGTTTCCGGAAATCCTTCGCAGCAGGCCGGAAAGCGATTCGTTGTCCCTGCGCTCTACCAGCCCAACCTGCAGCAGCGCTCCGGTCTCTGGATCGCTGGCCTCGAGATATTGCGGATTATTCCTGACCCTCCAGCCGTGCGGGAGCTGCAACGCAAAAGCGAGATCTGGATGGGCGAAGCGGTTTTCGACGACGATGCCCTGCCGGATACTGGGCCCCCAGGCCAATCCATCTATCATATCGTAGTAAGCGTCCTGGTTGCCGTCCCGGTAGGACTGGCGGGACAGGTTTTTTGCGGCCCGCACCACGGTCTGGAGCCGGTCGTCGTTACGCGGATGGGTCGAAAAAACGCCGTGATAAATATTAGGCTCGCGGTTTTCCCTTGCGGCGAGCGCCCTTTCGTAGATTTCCTGGTCCTTGAGCACGCCGACGACATCGAGCATGGTCTCGGGATTATAGCCGGATTTATGCAGGTACTCGGCACCGAGCCGGTCTGCCTCGAGCTCGTGCTCGCGTCCGTATCCGCGGATCAGTCCCGTTCCCAGCTGGTTGCTAAGGTTGCCCAGTGACTGGCTGCCGGTGGCGGCGGTTATCAGGATACTGAGAATACCCGACGCGATCTGGCCGGATTGCTGACGCACCGAATGGCGCGCGGTAACGTGCCCGATTTCATGCCCCAGTACGCCGGCGAGTTCGGCTTCGGAAGCGAGGTAGGCCATGATCCCGCGGGTGATATAGACATAACCGCCGGGCAGCGCGAAAGCGTTGATGTCCGGTGAATCGAGCACCGTGAAGGTAAACTTCAGGTGCGAGCGGTGGCTTTTACTGGCCAGTTCCTGGCCGATACGGTTCACATACTGCTGCAGGCGCGCATCGTCATAGACGCCGTAGGTTGCGATAATCTCACCGTGGTAGCGCCGCCCCTGGTCGATTTCATCGGGTTCGGAGACGACCGCGAAGTCCCTGGCGCCGGTCACTGGATTGGTCGCGCAGGCGCACAGCGTGAGACCAAGGGCGACAATGCAGGAGGCGACAATTCTCATGCGCGAATTATTGGATTATGGCGTCCGCGATTCAAGGCAAAAAAAAGGGTGCCAGGGCACCCTTTTCCGAAACATATTGCCGCCTACTTGCCGTAGCGTTGACGGAACTTGTCGACCTGCTTCGCGGTTTGCAGAATATGCTGCTTGCCGGTGTAAAAGGGATGCGACTGGCTCGAGATTTCCAGCTTCAGCAACGGGTATTCGTTGCCGTCTTCCCATTTGATGGTGTCCCGGGTCGGCACTGTCGACTTCGTCAGGATGGCAAAATCAGACGAGATGTCCTGGAACACGACGTCTCTATATTCGGGATGGATTCCTTGTTTCATGTTATCGATTCTTTGCGTAGGGATGCCTAAAGGGCGCGAATTTTGACCTTTTAGTGGTTAAAGTGCAAGTAATTTTTGACCTGTCCGGCAGCATTTACAACCCAGGTTAGCACAACAACTTAAAGTGCTTTGTAATCAAAATTTCATAAAACCTTGAGCAGCTTGTCAGCCATAATTTTATCCACAAAAACTGTGGATAACTCTGTGCATAAGCCCTTTTCCAACTGCGCAGAGCCTGACAAACCGCGGGTTTACGTTAGATTAGCCACTTTTTGACCAACTTTAAAAGCATATAATAATCAATGACTTGCCGAGCGTGGGCGTTTATGGTGCAAATTTCAACAAAAAATGCTTGACATTTTGGACGGCGATTTACCGGTTGTGCATAATTCTTTCGGCCGAGTCAAAAAACGGCTTCTTTCGGGTCGGTGCGGGCTCCAGAAACAGGCCCTGTAGTTCGTTCAAATGACAGAATCCGAGGTCGGTCGGAGCGATTGTGACGCCATCAAAGCGGAGCAAACCCCTGTCGCGCGCCTTTTCCAGGGTCGCCAGCACGGAATTTAGCGGCAATCCGGTGTTTTCCTGGAACAGGCTGGCCTTGAATCCTTGCCTGAGGCGCAGCGCGTTGAGCATGAATTCGAAACCGAGATCCGCTGCATTCAGTTCCTTTTCGCTGACGATGCTGTTGCGCCCCGCCTGCTCGAGGTAGGCGCGCGGCTGCCGCTGTCGCGTGCGCCGGATTACGCGGTTTTCGCCCGCCAGCGTTAACTTGCCGTGCGCACCCGCACCGATACCGATATAGTCGCCGAAGCGCCAGTAGTTCAGATTGTGCCGCGATTCCCGCCCGTCGAGACCATAGCCCGAAACCTCGTACTGCCGGTAACCATGCTTTGCCAGCAAAGCCTGGCAGGCGGTTTGCTGCTCCCAGCAGGAATCTTCGTCAGGCATATCCGCCGGCGGCGCATGATGGAACAGGGTATTTGGTTCCAGCGTCAACTGGTAATGCGATATGTGCTCGGGTCCCAGCGTTATCGCCTGTTGCAGGTCGGCGTAGGCGTCGTCCGCGGTTTGCGTTGGCAGACCGAACATCAGGTCCAGATTGATATTGTCGAAGCCGGCAGCGCGCGCCATCTGAAATGCGTTGCGCGCCTCGTTCGCATCGTGCACCCTGCCGAGGCTGCTCAGGTGCAGGTCGTTGAAACTCTGCACCCCGATCGAAAGTCGGTTGACGCCCGCCTCGCGGTAACCGCGATAGTTTCCGGCATCCGCGCTACCCGGGTTGGACTCGAGCGTCACCTCGATTGCCGGGGCGATATTCAGCAGCGCGCGCAGCCCCGAGAAAAGCCTGTCGATCGCGTCGGCGGAAAACAGCGATGGTGTGCCGCCGCCGATGAATATCGAGTCGATGCCGCGTCCCCAGATCAGCGGCAGATCCTGTTCCAGGTCATTGAGCAACGCGTCGATATAGGCCTGTTCCGGAACCGCATCCGCCTGGTGCGAGTTGAAATCGCAGTATGGGCATTTACTCGCACACCAGGGCAGGTGGATATAGAGCCCCAGCGGCGGATTGCTGCTAAACATGCCACGCGCCGAGCTTGCGTTTCAATTCGCCAAGCGCCCTGGCGCGGTGGCTAAGTCTATTTTTCTCGGCAGCGTCGAGTTGCGCGCTGGTACAGCCCAGCTCAGGCACGAAGAAGTAGGGATCGTAACCAAAACCATTATCGCCGGCGGGTTCGAGCTGTATCATTCCGTCCCAGCTGCCCTCGCAGATTAGTGGTGACGGGTCGGCGGCATGGCGCATCAGCACGATAACCGCGCGGTAGCGGGCGCCGCGTTGCGGCGCCGGAACGCCGCGTAGTTTTTCGATCAGCAGGCGATTATTCGCCGCGTCGTCGCCCTGGGTTCCGGCAAAGCGGGCGCTGTAAACGCCGGGTGCACCGTCGAGCGCGTCCACCTCGATGCCGGAATCGTCCGCCAACGCCGGCAGTTCGGTATACTCGGCGGCATGGCGCGCCTTGATGATCGCGTTTTCGACAAACGTGGTGCCGGTCTCGGCAACCTCGGTGACGCCGAATTCGGATTGCGCGTGTAAATCGTAACCGAGATCGTCGAGAATCGCCGCCAGCTCGCGCAGTTTGCCGGGATTTCCGGATGCCAGCACCAGCCGCTTCATGCGTCTTGCTGAATCGCGAAAATACGCTCGATGCCGGTGCGCGCAAGGGTCAGCATGTCGTTTAGTTCGCCATCGCTGAACGCGGCCGCCTCGGCGGTGCCCTGCACCTCGATGAATCCACCGTGACTGTTCATGACGATGTTCATGTCGGTGTCTGCGGTCGAGTCCTCGGCATAGTCGAGGTCTAGCACCGGTTGACCCTGATAAATGCCGACCGAGACCGCCGCAACCTGGCACTCGATCGGGTTCTGCGCGATATCTCCAGACTCGATCAGACCCGAGATCGCGTCGGACAGCGCCACCCACGCGCCCGTAATCGCCGCGGTGCGGGTGCCGCCGTCCGCCTGGATGACGTCGCAGTCGACCGTGATGGTGCGTTCCCCGAGCCTGGCGGTGTCGATGCTGGCGCGCAGCGCGCGGCCGATCAGTCGCTGAATTTCCATGGTGCGCCCACCCTGGCGACCGATACTGGCCTCGCGCCGCATGCGACTGCCGGTCGAACGCGGCAGCATGCCGTATTCCGCGGTCACCCAGCCGCTGCCCTTACCGCGCAGGAAGCCGGGCACGCTCGAGTCCACCGATGCGGTGCAAATGACGCGGGTGTCGCCGCACTCGATCAGCGCCGAACCGTCGGCGTGCTTGATATAGTGCCGGGTAATCTGGATAGGTCTTAACTCGTCTGCCGCGCGGGCGCTTGGTCGCATCAGGCTGGTCTCCGTAAAATGAGCCGCAATTATACGCATCATGCAACATGCAGGTTAAGGGAAAATGGAAAATAGGCTATGATGCCGGCTGTGAACCAGGGGATTGAAACGTGATTAGAAGTATGACCGCCTTTGCGCGGGTGGAAGAAAGCAACGAGACCGGGTCGATCACCTGGGAATTGCGCTCGGTCAACCATCGCTATCTCGAGCCCAGCATCAAGCTGCCAGAGGACTTCAAACAGCTGGAGCCGGAGATACGCAAGCTGCTGGCCCGATACCTGACACGTGGCAAGGTCGATCTCGGTATGCGCTACAAGCTCGGTAAGCAGCAGCGGGTTGCGATCGCACTGAACGAGGATATCGTCCAGAACCTGCGCGAGGTCGAGCAAAAGGTGCTGAATATCGTGCACGAGGGCAGCAAGCTGTCGGTCTCCGACATACTGAGCTGGCCCGGCGTGATCACCGACGTCGAGCGCGATTTTTCGTCGCTTTACGCGCTTGCCATTTCGAGCCTGGAAGCAGCCTTGCAGCAGTTGCAGCAGGGCCGCGAAACCGAGGGCAAGGCGCTCGAAGAGATGATTCGCAGCCGCTGTGCCCAGATCAGCGAGATCGTCGCCGAGCTGCGTAAGCACAGGCCGCAAATGATGGCCGCGTTGCGCGAGAAATGGGAGGCCAATCTCGACGAGAAACTCAAGCAATGGCGCGAGACGGCGAACGAAAGTCGGCTCGAGCAGGAACTGGTCATGCTGGCGCAGAAGCTGGACGTTGCCGAGGAACTCGACCGGCTCGATACCCACCTGGCCGAGGTCGTCAACGTGCTCGATCGCGACGAAGCGGTGGGACGCAGGCTCGATTTCCTGATGCAGGAACTCAACCGCGAAGCCAACACGCTGGGATCGAAGTCGCAGGATGGCCAGACCACTCAACAGGCGGTAGATCTCAAGGTATTGATAGAGCAGATGCGCGAACAGGTGCAGAACATCGAGTAGCGACGCGCGGTAATGAAGCTCAATATTTCATCTTTCTGCGCGCTGCTGGTGGGTAGCCTGGCGCTTTTGATGTTTCTGCTCTGGTGCCTGTCCTTGCTGGTGCTGGTCGATCGTCAAAACCAGCAGGATGCGGCTGCGACGCAACAGAATCTGCACAGCCAGATTTTACAGCTCCAGCAGAAACAACAGCTGTGGCTGCAGTCGCAGTATTACCTGCTCAATACGCTCGCCGAATCATCTGCCGACTGGCAGAATTTCCAGACCTTCCTGTGGGATTATTACCAGCGCAACCCTGGCATCTGGTCGGTCAACCTGATGGACTTCGACGAGCAGGGAAAACCCGTATCTAGATCCAGCAAGCCCGGCTGCCTGCAGCCTGGCTCGATGCACCGGCATGACTACGACGACTACCTCGTGCCAAAAATCTCGAGCTGCCGCATCGACGACAAGGCGCTGCTCGAGATTTCGGGTCCGGTTGCGGCGGACAACGGCGCGGTAGTGCTGTTGGTCAGCATGGACTACTTCGATTTCCTCAACGAGTTCTCCAGCCTGAGTGGTCGCCGTTTGCAGCGCGCTGCCGATTCCGCTCAGGGCGTCCAGTACCGGGAGTTCAGCGCCAGCGGTAACAGCGCAGCACAGATCACGATACCGATTGGCGACGGCGACGCCGTGTTCGGTGAACTGCACCTGGACACGCAGTCGCTGTCGTTCTGGGAGCTGTTCGAGCGACAGGCGATAATCGTGTTGACGCTGTTGATCGGTGCCGCCGGCCTGGTGACGGGATTGCTTTATGTTTACCTGGTCAGGCCGCTGCTGCAGCTTGCCGAGAAAATGCGACGCGCCGCCAATAGTCAACAGGATCGGCGTATCGAACCCGGCGGCGAGGTCGGCCCGGGGCTAAAGGTGATACGCGACTATTTCAAGGTGTTGCAGAAAATGGCGAAGCGTGATCCGGTAACCGGCCTCAGCAATCGTGTCATCTTCGAGGACCACCTGACGCAGGCGATACGGGAGGGCAAGCGCAGCGGGCGCAGGTACGCGCTGGTTATGATCGACATTCGCGGCCTCGAAGAATTTGCCCAGCAGCGCGGCCAATACATTGTCGATGGATTGCTCAGGCAGGTCGCGGAGGGGCTCAGGGAGTCGCTGCGTGAAAGCGACCATGTGGCCCGTTTCGAAAGAAACCTGTTTGCGTTATTGCTGGAAGTCCAACAACGCGACCAGCTCAATACCCTGATCGAAAAAATATACCTGTCGGTGGTCAGGCGTTACCAGGTCTACGGGCGCGAATTCGAGCTCAGCGCATTTTTCGGTATCGCAATTTACCCCGATCACGGGAGCAACGCGGGCGCGATGTACCAGAACGCCAGCGATGCGCTGGTAAGGGCCGAGCACAGCGAATGGCCTATCCAGTTTTACCAGGATAGCAACGCGGTTACCGACACCTCCGGTTTTACCCTGATACAGGCGCTGCGAAGAGCGATCGACAACGACGAACTGAAACTGGTATTTCAGCCGGTGGTCGACCTGCATAGCTACCAGACCGTTTATCTCGAAGCGCTGTTGCGCTGGAAGGACCCGGACAGGCACGATGCTCCAATCGATCACACTATTCGCCTGGCCGAGCAAAACCAGTTGATCAAGCCGCTGACCAACTGGATATTCGAAACCGCCTGTCGTTTTATCAGCGAATCCGGCATCGACGATATCGCGATCGGGATCAATCTGTCGATGATAGATCTGCACGATCGTCGTCTGCCCGAGCGTATCGAAACCTACCTGCAGCGATACCAGGTCAGGCCGGCGCAAATCGTCATCGAAATAACCGAAGGGCAAATCATGCAGGATCCCGATGAGGTGGTCGAGGTACTGTCACATCTCGGGGTCATGGGCCTGTCGCTGTCGATAGACGATTTTGGCACCGGCCAGGCGTCGCTGACTTACCTGAAGGAATTGCCGGTCGAAAAACTGAAAATCGATCAGTCCTTCGTGTGTGATATCGCCACCAATCCCGACGACCAGCTAATCGTCAAGGCGACGATCGAACTGGCGCATACCCTGGATCTCAAGGTCGTGGCCGAGGGCGTCGAAACGCTCGCCGTCTGCAACCTGCTGGCCGAGATGAACTGCGATCACGTGCAGGGATATTACATCAGCCATCCGCTCGAGGCCGGGCAGGTCACCGCCTGGTTCGAAACCTCGGTTAAACCAGACCTTGCTCAGAAAGGCAGGTGACATCGTCGCCGATGATGACATGATCGAGTACGCGGATATCGACCAGCGCCAGCGCCTTGCGCAGGCACTCGGTAATGCGGATGTCCGCCTGGCTCGGCTCGCATACTCCTGACGGGTGGTTATGCGCGAGGATTACCGCGGCGGCGTTATCGGCGAGCGCCTGCTTGACGACTTCGCGTGGGTACACGCTGGCGCCGTCGATGGTGCCGCGAAACAGTTCGCGAAACGCGATCACGCGGTTGCGATTGTCCAGCATCAGGCAGGCGAAAACCTCGTAGTCGTAATCGCGCAGGCGTGCACGCAGGTAGTCGACGGTTTGCGCCGGCCGGGTCAGGCAGTCTTCGTGCGCGAGGCTCTCCGAAAAATGCCGACGCGCAATTTCCAGCGCGGCCTGCAATTGCACGAATTTGGTAATGCCCAGGCCCTTGCGCCGGCAAAAGTCGCCGGCGTCGGCACCCAGCACGCCGCGCAACGAACCATGGTCGAGCAGCAGCTGGCGCGCGAGGTCGACCGCGGTGCTGCCGGCGACTCCGGTACGCAGGAATATGGCCAGTAGCTCGGCGTCCGATAGCGCGTTGGCGCCTCGGGCAAGCAGCTTTTCACGGGGCCTTTCGGCGCTGGGCCAGTGCGAGATAGCCATGGGTATTCCTTTACCTGGTGTCCTTAACGGCTAAAATAGATCAAATGCAATTACTCGGCAACAGGAAAATTCTGCTCGGTATCACCGGTGGTATCGCCGCCTACAAGGCCGCGGAACTGGTGCGCCTGCTGACCAGGGCCGGTGCCGAGGTGCGCGTGGTAATGACGCCGGCGGCACAGGAATTCGTGCAGCCGCTGACTTACCAGGCGTTGAGCGGTCATCGCGTTTACACCGACCTGTTCGACGCCGAGGCCGAATCTGCGATGGATCATATCGAGCTCGCACGCTGGTGCGACCTGCTGGTGGTGGCGCCGGCGTCGGCCGATTTCCTCGGCAAGATGAGCGCGGGTTATGCCGACAACCTTTTGCTGACACTCTGTCTTGCCAGCAAGCAGCCGGTAGCGGTGGCGCCGGCGATGAATCAGCAAATGTTCGCCAATCCCGCGACGCGCGACAATTTGCGTCAATTGATCGGGCGCGGGGTGCTGGTTTGGGGCCCGGACGAGGGTGAGCAGGCCTGCGGCGACGTCGGTCCCGGCCGCATGCTCGAGCCGGCGCAGTTGCTGAACAATATCCTGTCGCAGTTCGGCCCGGGCAAGCTCGACGGTGTCAGGCTGCTGCTGACCGCGGGTCCGACGCGCGAGCCGATCGATCCGGTGCGCTACATCAGTAATCGCAGCTCGGGAAAAATGGGATACGCCATCGCCGAGGCGGCCATGAAGCAGGGGGCGAGGGTTACGCTGGTCAGCGGCCCGGTTTTCCTGGCGCCACCATTCGGGGTCGAACTGGTCGCGGTGGAATCGGCGCAGCAAATGTACGAGGCCGTGATGGGTGAGGTCGCGGATTGCGAGATCTTCATCGCCTGCGCCGCGGTGTCGGATTACCGAGTCGCCGAGACCGCGCAGCACAAGATCAAGAAAACAGGCGAGGTGCTGACCCTGCAACTGGTGCCGAACCCTGACATCCTGGCGGAGGTCAGCGCGCTGCAGGCACGGCCATTTTGCGTGGGTTTCGCGGCGGAAACCGAGAACCTCGAACAATACGCACGTGGCAAACTGCAACAGAAAAACCTCGATATGATTGCGGCCAACCGGGTCGGCTCCGCCGGCAGCGGTTTCGAAGCCGATTTCAACCAGCTCGAGGTGTACTGGATCGATGGCGGGCAATCCATCGAGCACGCCGGCAAATCCGAGGTTGCTAAACAGCTTATCGATTTGATCGCCGAACGCTATACTCGCGCCCGTTCCTGACAGCCGAAGCAAGAAATGACAGTCAATAAAAGCCATGTCGCCGAAATTCTTATCGAAGCCCTGCCCTATATACAGGCGTTGGATCGTAAGACCGTTGTGATCAAGTTCGGCGGCAACGCGATGGTCGACGAAGCCCTGAAGAGCAGCTTTGCGCAGGATATCGTGTTGTTGAAGCAGGTCGGCGTGAATCCGGTCATCGTGCATGGCGGCGGACCGCAGATCGGCAAGCTTCTGGAGCAGATCGGCAAGCAGAGCCGCTTTATCGAGGGCATGCGAGTTACCGATAACGAAACCATGGATGTCGTCGAAATGGTGCTGGGCGGCCAGGTAAACAAGCAGATCGTGTCGCTGATCAATCGTCATGGCGGGCGCGCGGTCGGGCTCACCGGCAAGGATGGCGGCATGATCAGCGCGCGCAAGATGAAGCTGGCAGGGGACGATTCGGAGGGCAACGATCTCGGCCAGGTCGGCGAGGTCGAGTCGATCGACCCGGCCGTTGTCGTGATGCTGGACAACGACGACTTTATCCCGGTTATCGCGCCGATCGGCGTGGGCGCGGATGGGTCATCCTATAATATCAATGCCGACCTCGTGGCGGGCGAGCTCGCCAAGGTGCTGGGCGCCGAAAAGCTGTTGTTGCTGACCAATACCCCGGGGGTTCTCGATCCTGACGGCAAGTTGCTAACCGGTCTCAGCGCAGAACAGACCGAAAGCCTGATCGCCGAGGGCATCATCCATGGCGGGATGCTGCCGAAGGTGCGTTGCGCGCTGGATGCGGTCAGGGCAGGGGTGCGCACCAGCCAGATTATCGACGGCCGGGTCAGGCATTCGGTGTTGCTTGAATTGCTGACGGACAGCGGTGTGGGTACCCTGATCAGGGGCGACGAAGCAGGCGCGGTTAGCAGGTGATCAGTCTGCTTCCAATTTGAGCAGACGGTAGCGTTCCACGTCGCGGTCGTACTGCTGGTTTATTTTTAATTTCTCTTCTTCTTTGAGTAGCAGTTGCTCGTTGCGGCTCGACAGTTTTTGCGAAAAATGCTCGATTTTCTGCGCCAGCCCACCGGGAACTTCGAGACCCTGAGAGGTGTAATTACGCTCGGCATTGGCCTCTAGCTGTTCCAGCTTCTCACGCGTCGAGTTGATGCTGTTCTGAATCAGGCGGATCACCGAATCGATGACCTCGATGCGGTTGTCGCGCGCATATTCCAGCTCCTTCTCGGAGCTGAAGGTCAGCAACAGCACCTGGTCCTTCTTATCCTGCAGCTCTTTTAGCCTGGCCTCCTCGGCGGCCTGCTCCTGCTGTTTGCGTTTGGCCTCGGCCTCGGCGGCGAGCTCTTCATCCGACTTGGCGGCTTCCTTGGTCGTCAGCACCACGCCCTGGGAGTTAAGCTGCTGGTGCTGTTTTCTTACCTGTTCCGCCGGCAGCCGGTCGCTGTAGCGGACCTGGCCTTCCTCGTCGATCCATTTGTAGAGCGCCCCGGCCGACACCTGCAGCGACGTCGCGGTCACCACAATGGTCAGGGTAACAGCAGGTATAAATGCCGATTTCGCGTTGTGAAACTTTCTCGTGTCGCGCACAGTGATATTCGATCCTAGCGGCCAGCGTTGTTCAGGGGTACCAGCGATAATAGTTGATTAGTCGTGATATTTCATCAGTTTGCGAACTATTGCCGACTCGCGAGCAGGCTCGCGATCGGCGTATGCAGGGCCTGCAAATACTGCCGGTCGCCCGGAGATGTCACCAGAACGGCGACGCCGACGTTGCGCGGATTCCATGCGGGATCGATTTCGATGCGGTGGCGGTTGCTGTCCTGCAGGTTTTGCTCCCGGCTCATGTAGCGCACTACCTGCTGGTGTCGCAGGGTTTCCCCGGAATTCTCGCCGCGCTCGACGTCGGTGGATAAATTATTCTCGTAGACCAGGTAGCGATGCTGGAGTTGACCGATGGTGCTGCGGTCTCGCGTCGACTGCAGCTCGACGACGAGGCCTTTTTTATCGCCAGACACGGTCATCGTCAGCGCAACCGGCGCCTGCCGCCCGTTCGCCTTGCGAATTTTTTCCATGATATTTCCGGCGCCGCGCGCTTCCATGCCGTTGACAAAGAATTCAGGCGTGTAAATCGTATGCTGCAGGTTGTTGGCGCCAAGCTGGCGTTGTCGGCGGGTGTATGCGGCGCTCGAGAAACGATCCTTCCAGCCGAGATAATCCCAGTAGTCGACGTGGAAAGACAGCGCCAGCACGTCCAGCTGGTCGCGCGGGAGCTCTATCAGTTTTGCTAGCCAGCGGTCGGCTGGCGGGCAACTGCTGCAGCCCTCGGAGGTGAAGAGTTCGACCACGGCGGTCTGGGTGTCGCCGCTGCTGACGGTGACGGGATCGCCGGCCTGGGCGGTGAACGCTAACACCGCGGCGAGGAATAGTGATCGAGTCATGGGGCACCTTAAATTGTCGACTGTGCGAAAATAGACTATTTCGACGGGTTCGAGTTCAATCGATGCCGTATCGCTCCAGGTAGGCTTCGATCGACGCGCGCTGCGCGCCTTCGCCATGGCTGCCGAGAAACTCGAGAATGTGCTCGAGCCTGATGATCGAAATTACCGCAAGTCCCTGCTGCTCGAGCTCCTGGATGGCCGACAGCGTGTCCAGCCCTTTCTCCTGGCGATCGAGCGCGATGGTAACCGCGCAGACGCTGGCGCCCAGCGCCTCGATCAGCGTTATGGATTCTCGGATCGCGGTGCCGGCGGTAATGACATCGTCGATAATCATTACGCGGCCCTCGATCGCGGCGCCGACGATATTGCCGCCCTCGCCGTGATCCTTGGCTTCCTTGCGATTGAATGCATAGGGAATGTCGCGCCGATAGTTGGCATACAGTGCGCTCGCCGTGATTGCGGCTAGCGGGATGCCCTTGTAGGCGGGGCCGAACAACAGGTCGAACTCGATTCCGGATTGCTGGATTGCATCGGCATAAAACCCGGCCAGCGCGGCAAGGTCGGCGCCGCGGTTGAAAATTCCCGCGTTAAAAAAGTAGGGGCTTACGCGCCCGGACTTCAGCGTGTATTCGCCAAACCTTAGCGCACCGCGCTGCAGGCAATATTCGACGAAACGGGACTGGTATTCGTGCATGCGGGATTCGTTATTAGTCGGTTATCTCAAGTCATGTATCATAGCGCCAGATTTCAATATTGGTAGCGGTTTCAGATGCGCGTGATTTCAATCAACACCAACGGTATTCGGGCGGCGGCGCGCAAGGGATTCTTCGACTGGTTATCGCGGCAGCGGGCGGATTTCGTCTGCGTGCAGGAAACCAAGGCCCAGGTGACGCAACTGGAGCACCCGATGTTTCATCCTCGCAACTATGTCTGCAACTATTTCGACGCGCTCAGGAAGGGCTATGCCGGTACCGCCATATACAGCCGCCACCAGCCGCTGCAGGTGATTCGAGGATACGGCGAGTCGGAGTTCGACAACGAGGGTCGCTACCTCGAGTATCGTTACCGGAACCTGTCGGTGATTTCGCTGTACGCGCCGTCGGGATCATCGGGCGACCATCGCCAGGAGTCCAAGTGGCGTTTTCTCGATAGTTTCATGCTGCATTTGCAGGCGCTGCGGCGCAAGCGGCGCGATTTCATCATTTGTGGCGACTGGAATATCGCGCATCAGAATATCGACTTGAAGAACTGGCGCTCGAACCAGAAAAATTCGGGCTTTCTGCCGGAGGAACGTGCCTGGTTGAGCGACCTGTTCGACCGGGTGGGTTTTATCGATGGCTTTCGCGTCGTCGATGCGCGCGCGGAGCAGTACACCTGGTGGTCGAACCGCGGCCAGTCCTGGGACAAGAACGTCGGCTGGCGCATCGACTACCAGATCGTTTCGCCGGGGCTTCGCGACAGGATTCGCAAGGCGCGGATTTATCGCGATCAGCGATTCTCGGACCATGCGCCTTTGATCATGGATTACGACCTGGAGCCCACGATCTAGTGCGGCAGCTGCGGCAACCGGTTGCACCGCCGGCGCTGTTTTTTCACCGGCGTGTCGTGACGATGCTGTTCCTCGGCTTTTCCGCCGGTATTCCCCTGCTGCTGATATTTTCATCGCTGAGCCTGTGGTTGCGCGAGGCCGGCGCCGAGCGCGCCGCGGTTACCTATTTCAGCTGGGCGGCCCTCGGCTACTCGTTCAAGTTCGTGTGGGCGCCGCTGGTGGATCAGTTACCACTGCCGGGATTGACACGGGTTCTCGGTCGCCGTCGCGCCTGGATGTTGCTCGCGCAACTCGCAGTCATCGTCGCGATACTGTCGATGGCAATGATCGACCCGGCCGCGAGCGACGCCAGCCTGACCCTGATGGCCCTGGCCGCGGTGATCCTGGGATTCTCGTCGGCGACGCAGGATATCGTCATCGACGCATACCGCATCGAGTCGGCCGCCCCCGAGCTGCAGGCGATGATGGCAGCCACCTATATCGCCGGCTATCGCATCGGTATGCTGGTGGCGGGGGCTGGCTCGCTGTTTCTCGCCGACTGGTTCGGCACCAGCAGCGGAGCCTATTCCTACGACGCCTGGCGCTGGACCTACTGCGCGATGGCCCTGGCGATGCTGGTCGGCGTAACGACCACGCTGGTTATTTGCGAACCGCGGGAAAACGGCAGGACGGCAACCTTGCAGGATCCTCGGGACAGCCTGCGTTTCCTGGTTTTGTTCATCGTCGCGATCGGCGGATTCGTCGGCGTCTTTTTCTTCGCCGGGGGTGCCATCGATGCCATCAGGACTTCGCTCGGCGATGTTCTCGCCAGCCCCTATGCTGCCGCATTCCTGCTGGAGGGGCTGCGGCTCGCGCTGGCGCTACTCGGCGCCTGGTTGCTGGCGATGCTGCTGGTCAGGTCCGGCATCGTCCGTTACGCGCTGGTGGAGCGCACCTACCTGATGCCGATACGCGATTTTTTCAGCCGTTACGGCTGGTCGCTGGCGTGGATACTACTCGCGCTGATCGGGATTTACCGGATATCCGATATCGTGCTTGGTGTCATATCGAACGTGTTTTACCAGGACCTCGGCTTCAGCAAGAGTGAAATCGCGAGCGTGGTGAAGACCTACGGTCTGCTAATGACGATCGTCGGGGGCTTTGTCGGTGGCCTGCTCGCGCTGCGCTTCGGCGTAGTCAGGATCCTGCTGCTGGGCGCGGTCCTCGCCGCGGCCACCAACCTGCTGTTCATGCTGCTGGCCAGCGTCGGTTACGATATGTTCTGGCTTTACGTCGTCATTTCAGCAGACAATCTGTCGGCGGGAATTGCCAGCGCCGCGTTCGTCGCGTTCCTATCGAGCCTGACAAATGTCTCGTTTACGGCGATGCAATACGCGATCTTCAGCTCGCTGATGACCCTGTTTCCGAAGCTGCTCGGCGGTTACTCGGGTTCGATGGTGGACGCGATGGGTTACCCGGGATTCTTTCTGCTCACCGCCATCCTCGGTGTGCCGGTGCTGTTGCTAATCCTCGTTGCCGAAAGACGATTACAGCTTCGAGACCGGTGAACCCTGGCCGAATTGTTGTATCATTGGTGCCTCGCAAGACTTTGACCAGGTAAACATGACTAATTCGGAAAAATTGTTCGAACAGGCTGGCAGGTATATCCCGGGTGGGGTGAATTCACCGGTACGCGCATTCAACGCGGTCGGTGGCACGCCGCTTTTCATCGATCGCGCCGAGGGTGCCTATCTGGTCGATGTCGATGGCAATCGCTATATCGACTACGTCGGGTCCTGGGGACCGATGATAACCGGGCACGCTCACCCGGAAATTATCGCTGCGGTCACCGAAACCGTGCAGAAAGGCCTCAGTTTCGGCGCCCCATGTGCGCTCGAGGTCGATCTGGCCCGACGTATCTGCGACACCATGCCGAACATCGACCTGGTGCGCATGACCTGCTCCGGCACCGAGGCGACGATGAGTGCGATACGCCTCGCGCGCGGTTTTACCGGGCGCGACAAGATCATCAAGTTCGAGGGCTGTTACCACGGCCATGCCGATTCGTTGCTGGTCAAGGCAGGTTCGGGTGCGCTGACTCTCGGGGTGCCGAGTTCACCCGGCGTGCCGGCGGTGCTCGCCGATCACACGATTACGCTCGAGTACAACAATAGTGAGCAAGTTCGAGAGGCTTTTACCGAAATCGGCGACGAGATTGCCTGCATTATCGTCGAGCCGGTTGCCGGTAATATGAATTGCGTGCCGCCAGTGGATGGTTTTTTACAGACCCTACGCGATTGTTGCGACCAGGTGGCCAGCGTGCTGATTTTCGACGAGGTCATGACCGGCTTTCGCGTCGACCTCGGCGGCGCGCAAGAGCGCTACGGCATCGTTCCGGATCTGACCACGCTGGGCAAGGTTATCGGCGGCGGCATGCCGGTGGGTGCGTTCGGCGGCAAGCGCGAAATCATGAGTCACATCGCGCCGTTGGGACCGGTCTACCAGGCGGGTACCCTGTCGGGCAACCCGGTAGCGATGGCGGCGGGATTGAAGAATCTCGAAATCATCTCGCGCCCGGGATTCTTCGAGGAATTGACCGAACGCACCAAGCAGCTGGTAAAGGGATTACTGGCAGCCGCCGAGGCCAATAACGTTGCGCTGCGCGCCAACCAGGTCGGCGCGATGTTCGGGCTGTTCTTTACCGATCAGCCCGAGGTGACGAGCTTTCGGCAGGTCAGCGCCTGCGATGTCGATCTGTTCCGGCGATTCTTTCACGGCATGCTCGAACGCGGGGTGAATCTTGCGCCGTCTGCCTACGAAGCCGGGTTCGTAAGTGCGATGCATGGCGCCGCCGAAATCGAGCAGACCATCGAAGCCGCCGCCGCGACCTTTGCCGAACTGCAGTCGGGCTGAGCCCGTTACAGGCCGAGCATGCCTTTTTTCAGCTTCTTGTCTGCCGGGTAGTTGCCGAGCCAGATCTCGAGTAACGCGTTCTTGAAATCCTCGCCCGGAATCAGGCCCAGCTCGTTCTGGTTGCGGGTTACCAGGACTCCCTGCCCGGGAGCATAGTCGAAGGCATACTGCTCTTTCGCGACGACCGCGGTATCGAAGTAACCGTAAAACTGCTCGATGCGATCGCGCAGGCGGCTCATGGTTTCGACCGACTGGTTCTTTTCGAAGCCTTCGCGCCAGGCCTCGAGCAGTTTTTCGCTGGAGACTTCCTTGTAGACGAAGTCGAGCTGTACCCTCCAGGGTCCCGGCCGCGACAGGATTGCTGCGACATCATCCGACTTGCTCGGCAGGTACAGCGAGCCGACATAGACGTCCACCCAGAACTTTTCCCGCAGACCCATGCCGTTGAGCACCAGTGATTGCCCGTCCGCGGCCTTCACCCTGTCTTCGACGAAAATGCCGGCAAGCTCTGCCGCCGTTGCGACCGTCCACAGGCAACCAAGACAGGCCACCACCAGTATTTTTTTCATTTGGTTGTCCCCTCGCGATTAGCCACGCCCAGTTTATGCTTCCCTAAGGACGAATGGAACCGCGCAGGAAAGGATGTGATCGGGTCGCCGCGGGCTTGCGTTACCCGGCTTCGTCGGGTTTGACATACTGGATAACGCCCAGGCGTATCAGCTCCGCATGCAGTATGATCGCACGATCGTTACACTCGGGGATCTCTAGCAGGCGCTGTTTAAGCGCGGTTTCCAGCGGCAGCAGGTAAATCAGCTGGTATAGAATTTCGGAGAAAGGCTGATCCGGGTTGCGGATGCGCCCCGCCTGGGCGCTGATGTGATCGAGCAACTGCAGCATGTAATGGAATTGCCCCGGAATCTCGACGGTATGGCTTTCCTCAAGCAGTTTGACCTCGGCGAATGTCAGGCCGTCCTGCTGGGTTCGGGTCGACAGAATTTCAAAACGCCGGGTACCGACCGCGGTGATGCCGAGCAGTCCGTCGGCGCGATGTTCCCAGTCGCCGATGGTCGCGGTGGTTCCGATCGAGTAAATATCGGTATCGGTGGCGGTTTCTTCTCCCCTGTGAATCAAAACCACACCGAACCCGCTGTCCTCGCGCATGCAGTTGGCGATCATATCGAGATAGCGCGGTTCGAAAATTTTCAACGCCATCGTGTTGCCGGGCAGCAGTACGCTTTTTAATGGAAACAGCGGAATTTCGGGCATGTTTCGTCGCTATCGGTTGAGCGGCTACTGACCCCAGCGCGGCGACAGGTCGTTGTCGATGCCGAGTTGATCGAGTATGCGCGCGACGATGAAATCGACCAGGTCGGAAACCTTGTCGACCCCGTGGTAGAACCCCGGGTTGGGGGGTAGTATCACGACTCCCAGCCGCGATAACTTGAGCATGTTTTCGAGATGAATACTGGAAAACGGCGTTTCTCTTGGCACCAGGATCAGGGTTTTACGTTCCTTGATGGCAACATCGGCGGCGCGGTGAATCAGGTTGTCGCTGCTGCCGACCGCTATCGAGGCAAGGCTGCCCATGCTGCAGGGGCACACCACCATCGCGTCGGCGACCGAAGAGCCGCTTGCCGGCGGTGCCGTCCACTGGTCCCTGGAGTAAACGCTGATCAGATCGGGATTGGCGTCGAAGTAGCTGGCGATTTGTTGCCGCATTTTCTGCGGCGAACCGGTCAGCTTCAGTTCGGTTTCCATGCCGAGCACGATTTGTCCCGGTTGCGAGGTTATGAATTGCACGTGGACGTTGCTCTGCAGGCAGCACTCGAAAAGACGCAGCGCGTACTCGGTGCCAGACGCTCCGGTTATCGCCAGGGTGACGGTCGTGGGTTTCATGGATCGGTGATGACGATCTCGGCCTCGACCAGCTTATCGGTGGCCTGCGACAGGCGCGAGATCAGGTTTTCGAGAAATATGCGGTAATAGCGCAACTGGGTTTCGGTGGAGGCCTGCTCCATCAACGAGGTGCTGACGCTCATCAGCGAAACGTCGGTGCGCGCAACGATGGTAGCGTTGCGCGGTTGCCGCGTCAGGAAGGCAATCTCGCCGAAGCAATCGCCCTGTTTCATCAGGCCGACGACCTTATCGTTCTTGACGACTTCGACGCCGCCCTTGGCGATAATGTAAAAAGCGGTTTCCTGTTCGCCCTCGGTAACGATGACCGTGCCTTTTTCATATTCCTTCCATTCGCTGGCGTTGACGACCTCGGTAATCTGCTCGTCGCTAAAATCCTTGAAGAACGCGAGGTAGCGCAGCGTCTTCCATTTTTCCTGCATGTCGATACGTTCGCCGACACCCCGCAGGCGACCAAAGGAGTTACTCAGGTCCGTCGCCAGCAGGTAGGCGGATTCGTACCTGTCGTAAATGATCTTCTGCATCGCTTTGTCGACGATGTCGGCGATGTGCTGGGGGACCTCCGGGTTGACCTCCATGATCGGATCAGGCTCGAGATTGGAGATCTTGTAGATCAGCGATTCGAGGCTGCTCGCCTTGTAGGGTGTTCTCCTGGCCAACAGTGCATACATCACGGCGCCCAGCGAATAGATATCCGATTGCGCGACCAGTCGTTTCTCCTCGGACAATTGTTCGGGCGGCATGTACATCGGAGAACCCTGGATCTCGGTATCATGACCTTCGAAACCAACGTCGACATGGGCAATGCTGAAATCCATTATTTTCACTTCGCCGTCATTGCTGAGCATGATATTGCCGGGTTTCAGGTCGCGGTGAATGATGCCTTCGCGATGCACGTAATCGAGCCCCTTGGCGCACTGATAAATCACGTCTACCACCTGGTTGGGGGTAAGGGTTCTGCCGCCGGTGACGTATTCCTGTAGCGTAACCCCGTCGACGAACTCCATTACGATGTAGTTGAGATCGCCTTCCTGCCCGGCGTCGTAAACGCTGACCACAGACGGGTGATGCATGCGCCCGGCGCTATAGACTTCCGCAAAAAATCCCTCGCGCAGTTTCTGTTCCGTGGCCGGGTCCATGTCGCTCGCGGAATGCGCGACCTTGATCGCGACGGTACGCTGCACGAACGGGTCAAAAGCCTCGTACACAACGCCCATTGCGCCGCGTCCGATACGACGCTTTATTTCGTATTTCGCAATTTTCGTAGGACGTTGTGATTTTTCAGACATGGCTGAATTTGTTGTCTCGCATCGCTTGGATCAGGCGCTGATGAATGTTTTCGAAGCCGCCATTGCTCATGATTACGATTTGGTCGCCGGGCTCGGTATTGTGCAGCAAGTAATCGATGATATTTTGTGAATCTGATTTTATTTCTACTATTGTAGGCGCAGATTCGGCCATTTTCTGCATATCCCACGCCAAATCCGGGTTTTTGCATAATAAAACCTGGTCGGCGGCGGCAAACGACTGCCCCAACCGTGCCGCGTGCACACCCATTTTCATCGTATTGGAGCGTATATCCACCACCGCGATCAGGCGCCCGCTGGTTTGTTCTTTTAGCGCTTCCAGCGTCAGCGCAATCGCGGTCGGGTGGTGCGCGAAATCGTCGACGATGCGCACCCCGTCTATCTCGGCGATTACTTCCTGGCGCCGCCTGACGCCGGCGTAGCTGCGCAGTGCCCGCAGCGAACCGTTGATCGGGACCCCGGCGTGGCGCGCTGCAATGATCGCCGCGGTGGCGTTCAGGGCGTTGAACTGTCCGTGCTGGTCGAGCTCGAGCGGGTACCCGGCCTGCACGCCGCGCTGATGCAGAGCATTACTCGAATCCAGGTAAAAATCGGCGCTCGCGTCGCTGGCGGAAAACTCCACGCGCTCGCTCCAGCAGCCCATCTGCAGGACATCGTGCAGCGCGGCGTCGTCGTGGTTGACGATTATCAGCGCGCTTGCCGGCAGGCTGCGCACGAGGTGGTGAAACTGGCGCTTGATCGCCGCCAGGTCGTCGAAGATGTCGGCGTGGTCGAACTCAAGGTTGTTCAGGATAACCGTGCGCGGACGATAATGGATGAACTTCGAGCGCTTATCGAACAGGGCCGAGTCATATTCGTCCGCCTCAATCACGAAGAACGGATCGCTGCCGAGTTTCGCCGAGCGGGAAAAATTTTGGCCGATGCCACCAATCAGGTAGCCGGGATCGAGTCCGGCTTCCTCGAGTATCCAGGCCAGCATGCTGCTGGTCGTGGTCTTGCCATGAGTGCCGGCGACCGCGAGCACCCAGCGTGGCTGCAATACCATTTCGAAAAGCCACTGCGGGCCCGAGGTATAGCGCAGGCCGCGATCCAGTATGGCCTCGAACTGGGGATTGCCGCGCGTGATCGCGTTGCCGACGATGAAAATATCGCAATCCTCGGGCAGTGTCGCGGCATCGTAGCCGTCGTGCAGCCTGATACCATCCTGCTCCAGCTGCGTGCTCATCGGCGGATAGACATTGGCGTCCGAGCCCTCGACTTCGCAACCAAGTTCGCGTGCGAGCAGCGCGATGCCGGCCATGAAAGTGCCACAGATTCCGAGAACGTAAATTTTCACTAATAAAATCCGACTACGACGAATTGATAAACTACGAAATAACAAAACGATATCATAGCCGAAAGCTGCGTCGAGATTTCGAAAGCGCGCTTGAAGATCAGCGACAGTACGGCGAGGTTCCAAATCAGGATAATCAGCGTTACATAGACGGTCATGTTTTCCGTGCTGTCCTGGTAACCTGTCGTGGCCCGATATAGCGGTATCGTAATCGCGGTAATCACCACATTGATACCGACCAGTGCCGAGAAGGTTTGCTGAAAGCGGGGCAGCTTATGTGTCCAGCGTAATCCCAGGTAAGCGATCAGGGCGAGCATTCCCAGCTCGAGGATAATCTGCGCGCACACCATGCCATAGCCGCGTTGCTCGTCGACCAGCAGCAGGCCGAGCGCGAAATAAGCGAAGCCGGTCAACAGGACGCAGTAGCTGTTGTAGGGCAGTTTTTGGGGACTCGAAAGTAACAGGCTCATTAACAGGTAATGCTTGAGGCTTAGCAGCCAATGCCCGATGATATTTTGCATGGGCGACATAATAACGGGTTAAGATCGCAACACAAGACGAGGAAAATGAATGAGGAAAATACGTCAGTTGGTTATAATCGCGAACTTTTGAACGCCGAATCCAATGAGCAAGTTAGCAGCGACCGATTTGAATAGTTTTCAGGGCCTGATCCAGACGCTGCAAAACTACTGGTCCGAGCAGGGTTGCGTGATCATGCAGCCGCTGGACATGGAGGTTGGCGCCGGTACTTTTCACCCGGCAACCTTCATCCGGGCCATCGGGCCGGAGCCCTGGCGGACGGCCTATGTTCAGCCGAGTCGACGTCCAACCGATGGACGCTACGGCGAGAACCCGAATCGTCTGCAGCATTATTTCCAGTTCCAGGTGCTGCTCAAGCCGTCGCCGGATAATTTCCAGGACCTCTATCTCGGTTCTCTCGAAGCGCTCGGACTGGACACCCTGGTGCACGATATCCGTTTCGTCGAAGACAACTGGGAATCGCCCACGCTGGGCGCCTGGGGCCTGGGCTGGGAAGTCTGGCTCAATGGCATGGAAGTGACCCAGTTTACCTATTTTCAGCAAGTAGGCGGTCTCGAGTGCCACCCGGTGTCCGGGGAGATCACCTACGGCATAGAACGCCTTGCGATGTACCTGCAGGGCGTGGACAGCATATTCGATCTGGTGTGGGGCAGGGGGCCGCAGGGGGTTGTCACTTATGGCGATATTTATCACCAGAACGAGATCGAGCAGTCGACCTACAACTTCGAACTCGCCGATACCGAAGCCCTGTTCAACTGGTTCGATGTCTGCGAATCGCAGTGTCAGCTTTTGATCGAGAAAAAGCTGCCGTTGCCGTCATACGAACAGGTTATGAAGGCTTCGCATGCGTTCAACCTGCTGGACGCGCGCCACGCAATTTCGGTGACCGAGCGGCAGCGTTTCATCCTGCGCCTGCGCACGCTGTCGCGCGGCGTCGCCGGTTGTTACTACGAGTCACGCGAGGCGCTCGGATTTCCGTTGATCAAGCAGGAGAGCCCCGATGAGCAATGACTGCCTGATCGAAATCGGCACCGAGGAATTGCCGCCAAGAGCCCTGCAGACGCTGTCACGAGACTTTGCCGCGCTGGTCGAGAAAGGTCTCGCCGAACACCAGCTGGCGCCGTCATCGGTCGAGGTTTTCGCCACGCCGCGACGCCTCGCGATGCTGTTGCGCGATACGCCCCTGTGCCAGGCCGAACAGCAGATCGAAAAACGCGGTCCGGCGCTGCAGGCGGCCTTCGACGAGGATGGCAATCCATCGCGCGCCGCGCTCGGGTTCGCCGCCTCCTGCGGCGTCGAGGTCGAGCAGCTGGAACGGCGCGAAACCGACCGGGGCAGCTGGCTTTATTACCGCGCGACCCGGGCCGGGAAGCGCCTGCGGGAACTGCTGCCGGAGCTGGTAGTCGGCGCGCTCGGCGAATTGCCGATTCCGAAACGCATGCGCTGGGGTGATCGCAGCGATGAATTCGTGCGCCCGGTAAAATGGTTGCTGGCGATGATCGACGGCGAAGTCGTCGACATCGAGGCGTTTGGACTGCGTTCTGGTAATCGCAGTTTCGGGCACCGCTTCCACGCGCCGGAGGGCCTGGAAATACCGGTAGCCGGGGATTACGAGGAAATATTGCGATCCCGCGGGTTCGTGATCGCGAGCTTCGAGCAGCGTCGAGACACGATTCGCAGCCTGGTCGAACACGAGGCTACGCGTCTTGGCGGCCGGGCTGCTATCGAGCCGTTGCTGCTGGACGAGGTTACCGCGCTGGTCGAGTACCCGGTCGCGGTATGCGGTCAGTTCGATGCCGAATTTTTGAACCTGCCGGTAGAGGTGCTGGTCACGACGATGCAGGAGAACCAGAAATATTTCGCGCTATTTGGCGAGGACGGCGAGCTGCTGCCGCATTTCATCGCTATTTCCAATATCGACAGCCGCAAACCAGAAGTGGTCGCGAGCGGTAACGAGCGCGTTATCCGGCCTCGCTTCGCCGATGCCGAGTTCTTCGTTGCCCAGGATCAGAAGCAGGGTCTCGACCTGATGCGAATCAGACTCGACACGGTAGTGTTCCAGGAAAAGCTCGGTAGTCTGGGCGACAAGACCGGGCGCATCATTCGTCTCGCCAAGTACATTGCGAGTCATTTCGGCGCCGACCAGGACCTGGTGCGCCGCGCGGCGGACTTGTGCAAGGCCGACCTGATGAGCGACATGGTCGGAGAATTTCCGCGCCTGCAGGGGGTAATGGGGCGCTATTATGCGCAATACCAGCAAGAGGAGCAGTCGGTTTGCGATGCTATCGAACAGCACTACTGGCCGCGCCACGCCGGCGATCGGCTGCCGCAGGGCGTACCGGCCCAGGCGGTGGCGCTCGCCGACCGGTTCGACAGCCTGGTCGGCATATTCGCGATCGGCGAGAAACCGGGTGGTGACAAGGATCCTTTTGCGCTGCGACGGGCCGCACTGGGGGTGCTGCGCATCATCGTCGAAAACGAGTTAAAGCTCGATCTGCACGACCTGTGCCTGACCGCGGCCGACGGGTATTCCAAAAACCTGGGGGCGCAGGAAGTCATCGGCGAAGTCATCGATTACATATTCGATCGGTTGCGCGGCTATTATGGGGAGCAGGGGATCGGTTTCGACATTGTCGACGCGGTCGCACACGACCGTCCGGGCTTGCTCCACGACTGTGATTTGCGCATCCGCGCCCTGCACGAATTTCAAAGCCATGAAGCCGCGGCTGCGCTGGCCGCGGCGAATAAGCGCATCGGCAATATCCTCAAGAAACAGGCCCGGCACGCCGATACCGTAAACGAACGACTTTTTAAGGAAAACGCCGAGCGGCAGTTGTTCGAGCAGCTGCAGGCGCTCAGGACAGAAGTCGAGCAGCTGTTCGCGCAGGGTCAGTACCTGCAGGGGCTGGAGCGACTCGCCGAACTGCGCCCGGCAGTCGATCTGTTCTTTGACGAGGTTATGGTCATGGTTGACGACGATGTTTTGAAAAACAACCGGCTTGCGCTGCTCGATCAACTGTTGCAAAGTTTCAGGCTAGTCGCTGATTTTTCGCGGATTCAGTCCTGAGGGACAGGCTTCACAAGAGGGGCTGCGAATGGAAAAAATGGTAATCCTTGACCGAGATGGCGTTATCAATCACGTAGTGGATGACGACGTAACGACCGTTGACGGCTGGGATCCGATTCCGGGCAGCATCGAAGCGATCAACCGGCTCAAGAAGGCCGGTTACCTCGTGACCATCGCAAGTAATCACACGGGCATTGCGCGCGGACTCTACACCGAGGAAGAACTGCAGGCAATGCACGAAAAAATGCAGCGCATGCTTGCCACCCGGGGCGCCAGCGTCGACGGTATTTTCTACTGCCCGCACGGCCCCGAGGCAAACTGTATCTGCCGCAAACCCAAACCAGGCCTGCTGTTCAAGATCGCCAGGGAATTCGGCATCGATTTATCGCAAACCCCGCTGGTCGGGGATAACATCAGCGATATCCAGGCGGCAAAGATGGCCAACGCAAAGCCGGTGCTGGTGCGCACCGGTAAAGGGGAGTACGTCATGCAGCACTTCCCGGAAGCGCTTGACGTGCCGGTCTACGACGACCTGGCTCATTTCGTGCGCGAAACCCTGCGCCGCAAGTAGGGCTAATCCATTGGTCGGCCCGCTATACAGGTTTTGGTTGGGGATACGCTCAACCCTGTTCTGGATCAGTTTTTTACCGATGGTGCTGATACTGGCCAGCTTCGTGTCGCTGATCTTTTTTATGCCGCTGCGCATACGCATGCTGGTGGTGCATTCCTGGATTAACTACAGCCTGTTTTGCCTGCGCCTTTTCTGTGGCTTGCGCTACGAGGTCGAGGGGCTGGAAAATATTCCGGAACGTGGATTCATCGTAATGAGCAAGCATAGCTCGACCTGGGAAACGATCGCGATACAGCGATTTTTTCGGCCCATGGTCTGGGCGGTGAAACGCGAACTGACCTGGATTCCGTTTTTCGGCTGGGCGTTATGGGCCCTCGACGCGATTGCGCTGAACCGCGGCACCGGGCGTAAGGCAATTAACCAGCTGGTAAAGGAAAGCCGGCAGCACATGGACAAGGGACGGATCCTGATGCTGTTTCCGGAGGGTACGCGCGTGCCGCCCGGGCAGTCGAAGCCGTTCAAGCTCGGCGGCGCGATAGTGTCGCATCAAACCGGGTACTCGGTGCTGCCGATTGCGCATAACGCCGGCGAATACTGGCCGCGGCACAGCTGGATCAAGTGGCCCGGCACCATTCGTGTCGTCATCGGCAAACCGATTGATCCGCAGGGAAAATCGCCTGAGCAAATTATCGCGGAAGTGAAAACATGGATACTGGCCGAGTGCGATAGAATCAGCGATAGCTCACAATTGCAGCGGCTCGGTGTTCTATAATCTTACTCTGCACATCGAAAACGCCAGGGAGATTATGTCAGCTTTCAGGGACCTCAGGCCTGCAGCTCGCCCCGTCGCCATAACCCTGTGCCTGGTTGCGCTGCTGGCCGGCTGCAGCGGTGGCGGTGGCGGCGACGCCTGCGCTACGGTCGAACAAAACCGCTTTGTACACCAGGACTTGCTGGATCGATATTACTGGTACCAGCAGGTGCCGAACGATATCGACTACGGCAGATTCGCGTCGCCCCAGGAGACCCTGAGTTACCTGCGCTACGATACGTTCGATCGTTTCTCCTATATCGCGTCGCAAACGGCTTTCGACAACCTGTTCAATAATGGCACCTACATCGGCTACGGATTTTCGTACTTTGTCGAACATGGCGCCAGCGCCTGGGTGCGCTTTGTCTATTCGCAGTCGCCTGCGGCCGCCGCGGGCATGGAAAGAGGCGACGAAATCCTGAGCATCAACGGCCAGAGCGTGGCCAGCGTCATTGCCACCGACGGCTGGGCCACAATTTTCGG
>JAOTTY010000207.1 GCA_029864185.1 Gammaproteobacteria bacterium | reverse complement strand
TTGTTTGTCCCGGATTACGATGCTGTGGGTAAAATAATCGCTAAATATTCCAAACAGCAAAATCAGCAGGACGATGACGACACGCATCCATAGTTCATTGAATTCACTCGGGATGAATTCGAAGCTGGGCTCATCATATATGAAGTAATGAACAACAGAGTCGAAAAACCAGAAACCAGTTGCTAACAAACAAGCTGCAACGGTGAGCGTTTTATTTTTCATCATACTATTCGTCTCGTGACTGGCATAAAATGCCGCGGATGATCAGCGTTCCGACCTTAACCGAATGAAGGTCAGATTCCGGCTCGGAGACTTGCGCCCGGCGAATCATAGCAAAATTGTGCGCCGACCCGAATGTTCGCTGCGTCGATACCCGATCCCGAGGCCGTGGGACGAGACGGATAAGCGACCGAAATACTCGGCCGCTCGACCGGGTACTGGTTCTGCCGCGAATAATGAAACCGCGAACGACAATTGACGCCATCCATTTTTTGACGCGAAAGCGCGAAAACATTTGTTTCATCAAAGGTCGCCGCCTGGGCAATAATGAACGGCATGTCAGAAGAGGAGCCCGATATGGCCACTGAAAAAATCGAGACGCTCGTCGTTGGCGGCGGCCAGGCCGGCATCGCCATGAGCGAACACCTGAGCAACTGCGGCGTGCCGCACCTCGTTCTGGAGCGCAGCCGAATTGCGGAGCGCTGGCGTTCGGAAAGATGGGATTCCCTGGTTGCCAACGGTCCGGCCTGGCACGATCGTTTTCCGGGCATGGAGTTTTCCGGTATCGATCCCGATGCCTTTGCCCCCAAGGAGCAGGTTGCGGACTATTTTGTCGCCTACGCGGAAAAGATCGCGGCCCCCATCCGCTGCGGCGTGGAAGTCAGGGCGGTGCAAAGGAATGCTGGCCGCCCCGGCTTCCGCGTCGCAACCTCGGATGGCGTGATCGAGGCGAACAGCGTGGTTGCCGCCACGGGAGCTTTCCAGCACCCCGTCATCCCGGCGCTGGTTCCCGAGGCTGCAGGAATCACGCAGATTCATTCCAGCGCCTACCGTAATCCCGGCCAGTTGCCCGGGGATGCGGTACTGGTGGTCGGGGCGGGTTCGTCGGGGGCGCAGATCGCCGATGAGCTCCTGCGCGCGGGCAAGCGTGTTTACCTGTCGGTCGGTCCCCACGACCTTCCGCCGCGGCGCTACCGCGGGCGTGATTTCGTCTGGTGGCTCGGCGTGCTCGGCAAGTGGGACGCCCCGGCGCTCGAGCCCGGCATGGAGCATGTCACGATCGCGGTCAGCGGTGCCCATGGCGGCGAGACCGTGGACTTCCGGCGTTTTGCCGCGCGGGGGATGATGCTCGTGGGGCGGACGGAATCGTTCGCGGGCGGTGTGCTGCACTTCGCCACGGATCTCGCGAAAAATATTGCGCAGGGAAATGCGAACACGCTGTCGGTGCTGGACGAGGCCGACGCTTTTATCGAACGCAATGGTCTCGACCTTCCGCAGGAGCCCGCAGCCCGCAGGGTCGCGCCGGACCCGCGCTGCGTGACCGATCCCATCCTCGAGTTGAATCTGGCAGAGGCTGGAATCACCACGATCGTCTGGGCAACCGGTTTTACCGTCGATTACAGCTGGTTGCAGGTCGACGCTTTCGACGAAGCCGGCAGGCCGAGGCATCAGCGCGGTATTTCGGCCGAGCCCGGGATCTATTTCCTCGGGTTGCCGTGGCAGTCGCGCCGGGCGTCCTCCTTCATCTGGGGCGTCTGGCACGACGCGAAGTTCCTCGCGGACCATATCGCCACGCAGCGCAAGTACCTGGCGTACCATCCTTCCGCGCGGCGCGAATCTGGCGGATAGGTTGCGTCGCCGGCGTGCCGGCGGCATTGCCGATACGCGACCGGGAAGCCGAAATCCCTCGCGGCAAAAAGCTCGATGAACCGAGGCGGGCTGGGTGGCCAAATTGGTATGAAGTTGGTCTAAAACCACGATAATTTCCTGGCCCGAGATCGACGCATGACTGGTCTTTACGGTCGTTCGGCCTGAACTATTTTTTCGCTTTATATCTATGATTATTTGGCGTTTTTCTTTAATTAAAGCGTGTCCCAGCGCGGTATACAGGCCCAATTAATCGGTATATTGTTGGTACTTTACAAATTTTAGAATTTCGATACTATTGTGCCTCCGTGATAATCTGCATCGAACGACAATCGTTCCAGATAATAATTATTTTCCGAGGAGGAGTGAAATGAAGCTATTCGAATCTAAATCAATCCGCGCACTGGTGGTCGCCGGATGCGTGTCGCTGTTATCCGCCACCGGCGTGGCCAGGGCAGCCGACAGCACCAAACCGATCGTCATCCCGATCCACAACTGGTCGAGCCAGATCGTCATGGCCTACGTCATTGGCGGCATGTTCGAAAGCATGGGTAACAACGTCGAGTACGTGCCCGCCGATTCCCAGGCCGTGTACGAGTCCATCCGCAACGGCGACGTGACGATTTCGCACGAAGTCTGGCAGTCTACCTTCGGCAAGTCGTTCTACAACGCGATGGCCAAGGGCGGCGTGATCGACGCCGGTACCCACGCCGCGACGACGCTCGAGGAAATGGGCGTTCCGACCTGGGTCATCGACAAGGGATTGTGCCCGGGTCTGCCGAACTGGGAGGCGCTCAAGAATTGCCACGAGAACTTTACCACGGCCGATTCCGGCGGCAAGGGCCGTTGGCTCGAAGGCCCGCAAAGCTGGCACGGTAACCTGATGCCGGAGCGGATCGAGGCCCTCGGTCTCGCCGACAAGTGGACGGTCAAGTTCGCCGGTGGCGCCGACGCGCTGTGGACCGAACTCGCCTCCGCCAAGAAGGAAGGGCGCGGCACGGTCATCTTCAACTGGACGCCGAACTTCACCGATGCCGACGGCTTCACCTTCATCGAGTTTCCGCCTTACTACGACGGTTGCCGCAAGGCTGACGGCGGCGACGGCAAGTGCGGATCACCGAAAGGCTGGCTGAAAAAGGCGGCGAACTACCGTTTCCCGAAGACCCATCCGCAAGCCTATACGGCCTTTTCGAAACTGTCTTTCACGACCCAGCAAATCGGCCAGATGGCGGCCCTGGTCGACGTCGACAAGATGGATCACAAGGACGCTGCCAAGAAGTGGCTCAAGGATAACGAAAAAGTCTGGAAACCCTGGAGCACCATGTAAGCCAGGCAGGCAAAAGCCTGAAGCAGAAGACCCCCTGCGCGGTATTGTTCCAGGGGGTTCTTTGCTTTGGCGCGGTATTACTTAATGCCTGCAATGTGTTAGCTTAACAATCTGGGGGAAATGCTTATGGCTTCGCAAGCTGAAACAGCGGCTTCGGGCGTTCCGGTCATCCGCTGTGACTCGGTGTACAAGATATTCGGCGACAATGCGGATAGCATGCTGAAAGGCAGCAACGGGGTGGTCGACGCCGAGAAATTTCGCGAAGCGGGATGCATCGTCGGCGTCAACAACGCCTCGTTCGAGGTTTACCCCGGCGAGCTGCTGATCATCATGGGTCTGTCGGGCTCCGGGAAATCGACCCTGTTGCGCTGCATCTCGCGGCTGACCGACGCCACCGCGGGCAATATCTACATCGAAGGCGACGACATCCTGGCGATGAACAACCAGCAGTTGATCGAACTGCGCCGCAGCAAGATGGGGATGGTATTTCAGAGTTTCGCCCTGTTGCCGCACAAAACCGTGCTCGAAAACATCGCCTTTCCGCTACAGGTGAAAGGCGTCAGCACGCAGGACAGCATACAGCGGGCAAAGGAAATGGTGGATCTCGTCAGTCTTAGCGGGCGCGAAAACTATTTCCCGCGGCAGCTGTCGGGCGGCCAGCAGCAGCGTGTCGGCATCGCCCGATCGCTCGCGATAGAGCCCGATATCTGGTTTCTGGATGAGCCTTTTTCCGCGCTCGATCCGCTGATCCGCAAGGAGATGCAGGACGAATTTCTGCGCCTGCAGGGCGTGCTCAGCAAAACCATACTGTTTGTCACCCACGACTTCGACGAAGCCCTGCGGCTGGCCGACCGCATCGCGATCATGAAGGATGGCATCATCGAACAGCTCGATACGCCGGCCAATATCGTCCTCAACCCGGCCACCGAGTACGTGCGAAAGTTTACCGAGGAAGTCCCGCGCGAAAAGGTGCTTAAAATTGAAGCGGTTATGGATCCCTTCGATCCCGGCGAGGAATTCAGCGGTCTGAAGGTGCAGAAAGACGCCATCATCGAGACCGTGGCCGAGTCGATTCTGAACTCCAGCAAACCTGTTCAGGTTGTCGACGAAGCGGGTAATGTCGTCGGCTCGTTACACGCCTCGAAGGTGGTCAGCATCCTGTTCGGAAGCCATACCGACCACTCGGCCGAACGACCGGCATGATCGAAACGCTGCGGCAACGCAAATACCTGCAGTTTATCCTGCTGCTGATCGTCTTTGCGCTGCTGTGCGTGATCATCACGCCTTCCGAGAGCAACTGGCTGTGGCGCCTGCCACCGCTGATAAAACAGCTACCGTTGATCATCAATAATTCGGTCGATTACATAATGTTCGACTGGTGGCTGATCGACGTCTACGACCCGGAAATCGAGGAATACGAGCAAAAACCGCTGATGAACCAGTTTACGCGCTCGGTTTCGGGGGTGATTCTGTTCATGATCGAGCTGGTTCGTGAAATCTTGCTCGGCGGCGTCAAGACCATCGTCACCTTCACCGGTTGGGACTGGGCAACAGAAAACAAATGGGCGCGCTGGCCGGCGCTGCCCTGGACCGTGGTTGCGGGCGGCGCCACCATTCTCGGTTATGCGTTGAACGGCCCCCGGCTGGCATTGTTTGTCGGTTTCACTTTCGTCTACATCGCGGTATTCGGGCAGTGGGAACCGTCGATGGAGACGCTTTCCTTCGTCCTGATCGCCGCTCCGATTTCGGTTTTGCTCGGCCTCGCGTTCGGTGTCTGGGCGTTCAGGAGTAAAACCGTGGAGATGGTGCTGAACCCGCTGCTCAACGTGGCGCAGATCATGCCGCACTTTTCCTACCTGATCCCGGTCATGGTGTTTTTCGGTATCGGCGATCACGCCGGCGCGATCGCCACGGTCATTTTCGCCACGCCACCGATGGTGCGCCTGACCATACTGGGTCTGAAAAAACTGCCGCCCGAGGTCGCCGAGGCCGGATTGATGAGCGGTTGCAACGATCGGCAATTGTTGCTCAGGGTGCTGATTCCGACGGCGCGGCGGGATATCCTGATCGGCGTCAACCAGGTCATCATGCAATGCCTGGCGATGGTGGTCATCGCCTCCCTGATCGGCGCAAAGGGGCTGGGGAACGATCTGTTGATTGCGCTGAATCAGCTCAGGATCGGCCTGGCGCTGGAAATCGGCGTCTGCATCGTCCTCATCGCGATCGTGCTGGATCGGCTGTCGCTCGCCTGGGCCAACAAGCAAACCGACTATTTCGCCGACCTGTCGTTTGCCCAGCGCCACAGGTATTCGCTGATGTTCGGGTGCGTGTTTGTCGCCGGGGTCGTTCTGGCCTACGTCGGCTCGTTCCTGTTCCGCGAAGGATTTAACTATTTCTACCTGATTCCGCACAACAAGGGTATTACGACCGAGCCTTTCTGGCAGGCCGGGGTCGACTGGATCTGGGATACCTTCTTTTACACGCTCAAGGCTTTCAACGAGTGGTTCATCGTCGAGGTACTGGTGCCGGTGAAGACGGCCTACCTCGGCATGCCGGTCGCCGCGACCTTCGCGCTGGCAATGGGGATCGGCTTTATCGTCGGCGGGATCCGGTCCGCGCTGATCGTCGGCGGTTTTCTGCTGTTCATCGCGCTGACCGAATGGTGGGACCGGGCGCTGATTACCGCCTACCTGATGTCGGTTGCGGTGCTGATTTCGACCACCATCGGGATCATAACCGGGACGCTATGCGCGCAACATCCGGTGTCCGCCCGTTTCATCCTGACGGTGTGCGATACCTTCCAGACCTTCCCGTCGTTCATCTACCTGATCCCGGTGATGATGCTGTTCGGCGTGACCGATACCTCGGTGCTGATCGCGATCGTCGTCTATGCCACCGTCCCGGCCATGCGCTACACGGTGGAGGGATTGCGCAGCGTACCCGAGTCGCTGCTCGAGGCCGGTTCGATGTCCGGCGTCAACCGCTTTCAACGCTGGTTATACATCGAACTGCCGATCTCGTTCCCGCACCTGGCGCTCGGTGTCAATCAAACCGTGGTGTTCGCGCTTTCGATGGTCGTCATCGGCGCATTGATCGGCACCGACGATCTCGGGCAGCTGATCCTGAAGTCGCTGTCGGACCGCGCCGGGGTCGGCAACGGATTGACCCTGGGGCTATGTGTCGCCTTTATCGGGCTTGCCATCGACCAGGTTCTTCGAACCTGGGCCAATCAGCGTAAACAGCAGTTGGGACTCGGTTAGCCGGCAAGTCCGCCCATCCCCGTAACGCAGGTGTCCCGGGTGCCGGGGATCGGAGTTTTACGTTGCAAACGCCGGGTTTCGGCAGAATTGCACGACGCTTCTTCGAGCTCCATGCCGCGCGGGGGGCAGACCGCTATCTTCACGTTTCTCGCGCCGTCCCGGGTCGCTCGCCAACTGCTCCAGGCACGCATCATCGCAGGTTGCGCTGCCCGGGTCGCGAGACCTGCCAATTTCAGTTTTGTGAAATATAACGATTTCTTTTTTAATCTGTCTGGAGATACTGGGACCTGACCAAAGAAGATTAGCGACGCCGCAATAAAAGGCGCGGGGCAGATAATCAATGAGGGGCAAGTCAAGGCAGGTTCTGTTTTCCAGCCTGTGCTTTATTCTGGGGGTAGCCAGCGGCCCAGGTCCGAAGGCAAGCGACGGCGACTCGGGTTACGTTTGCGAGCAGGGTGGCGCGACGCGCCATATCGAGGTGGTGCGGGAATCCGGGTACGCCTGCCGCGTCAGGTATACCAAGGCCTCGGGCGCGACCTTTCCGTGGAGCGCCCGCAACGACGCCGACTATTGCGGGCCCAGGGCGCTCGGGCTGGTCGACAAGCTGGGCTCGCTGGGCTGGGCCTGCGATAAGGCCGTGGGCGTCAGATCGATATTACTCTCCCAGATGGAGCGTTACGGCCGGCATATCAAAATACTCGGCAACATCGGCAAGAAATGCTTTTTCTACCCGGGCGAGGCGCAGTACGGAAATATCTGTGGGGACAGTGCCGACGAGGCGGTGACGGTTTATACCTGCGAGTCCGGGGCCGACGGCTGGGATCAGCACCTGGCCGTCTTTGTCGAGACCGAGTCGGAGCCGCTCATCCTGGAAGTCGGCGCCAGCGGATCCCGCCAGCTTACGGGATACTACATCGATCGTGACCGAATCGTTATCGAAACGGAAAAGGTGGACCCGGTCGAGTCCTCGGGGGTGACGCTGTATCCCGCCGAGCAATCGTCGATTGCGTGTCGATCCGCCACGGCCACGGGATGGGAACTGGTCGAGCAATAGAATTCCGGGGACAGTTTACTTATATCGGGAATTTCGGGGACAGTTTACTTATATCGTCGTCTAGCGGGACCGCCAGCCTGTCATTTTTTACACCATTTGAGGTCCAGGCGGGGCACGGTCGCCGCCGATGCGCTCACAGCAGGCTGAGCTGAACGCCGCTGCGTTCGGGAACGCGAAAGGACTCGCAATTGAGCTGGCGTTCGCGCGGTTTCAGGCCCAGCTTGCGGCAGGTTAGCGCGAACCGCTGCGCGATCATGTCCGCGAACGCGCCGGTGCCGCGCATGCGCGCGCCGAAGCGGCTGTCGTAATCCTTGCCGCCGCGGGTGTCGCGTACGCGCGTCATGACGTGTTCCGCCTTCAGCGGGTAGTGCGTTTGCAGCCACTGC
>JAOTTY010000439.1 GCA_029864185.1 Gammaproteobacteria bacterium | reverse complement strand
CCCCGACCTGATCAAACCACTATAAATCCGGGGACAGTTTACTTAATTGCCTGGGCAATTAAGTAAACTGTCCCCGGATTTAACGGATTTATAACGCGGCTAGTCTTCGAGGCCGCCGCTCCTGACCAGCGCCGCGAGGCGCTCGTCGTCGTAATCCTGCTCGAGTTTCGCTGCGGCCCTGTTCACGGCTGCCTGCAGCTCGGGATCGCAGTTGACGACCTCGCGGCGCCACTGCTCCAGGTATTCGTCGGTGCCCGCCATTTGCGCGCGCATCGCGGCCTTGTCGATAGCCTCGGCGAAGCGCTCGGTGAGCACGATCTTGGCCGTATCGCGACGTTCCCTGGCAATTACCTGGGCCGGGATATCACGCCAGTATACGGTGGTGAGTTTAGCCATCGGACATGTCTCGGTTGGTGGAGGTAGCGATCCAGAGCAGCGCGAGTATAAAGACGCCTGCGCAGCAAATCCAGTATCAGGTTTGACGATCATCGACGATTGAAAATATTGTTTAACGGGGCCTCGATTGAGGCGTAGAATGCCGCGCAGTTTTATCCGCAATCACGGGGAACGGCAATGGTTAAAGTTGGTTTTATCGGTCTCGGCAATGTCGGCGGCAAGCTCGCCGGCAGCCTGTTGCGCAACGGCGTCGACCTGACGGTCAGGGACCTGGATCACGATGTCGCGAAGCCATTTGTCGATGGCGGCGCGAAGTGGGCCGACAGCCCTCGCGAAATGGCGCAAAACGTCGATGTCGTGATTACCTGCCTGCCGAACCCGGCCGCCAGCGCGGCGGTCATGGAGGCGGACGACGGGATTCTGGCAGGGCTCGAGCCCGGCAAGATCTGGGCCGAAATGAGCACCACCGACAAGGACGAAGTGCTGCGCCTCGGCGCGAAAGTCAGAGCGGTCGGCGCCGAACCGGTCGATTGCCCGGTATCCGGTGGATGCCATCGTGCCGCGACCGGGAACATCGCCATTTTCGCCGGCTGCGAGCGCGCCACGTTCGAAACCATGTTGCCGCTGTTAACGACGATGGGCCGGCGCATCCTGCATACCGGAGAACTCGGTTCCGCGTCGGTGCTGAAGGTCGTAACCAATTATCTCGCCACCGCCAACCTGCTGAGCCTGTGCGAAGCGCTGGTTACCGCAAAGGTTGCCGGCATGGACCTGAACACCACCTACGAGGCAATCCGGATTTCGTCCGGTAATTCGTTCGTGCACGAGACCGAGAGCCAGGTGATCCTGAACGGTAGCCGCGATATCAGCTTTACGATGGACCTGGTGTGCAAGGATATCGGGCTGTTCAACGACGTCGCCGCGCGCGGCGGACTGCAGCTCGAGCTCGCCCCGCTGTTGCAGCAGATCTTCGAGGAAGGCCAGGCGCGGTACGGCGCGCGCGAACTGTCGCCAAATATCATCAAGCGCCTGGAGGAAAGGGCAAGGGTCGAGATACTCGCGCCCGGGTTCCCGCCGGAAATGGTCGACGACGAACCCGAGGAACCGGGTTACGAGGTTAAGCCGAAGGGGCGCCCCGCCTAGCGTCTGGTAAAACGCGGCGCCAGGTCCAGGTGCACGCAGGGTAGCGCGTTTACCCGCAGATTGCGCTGGGTTTGCCTTCGCAGTTCTTAACGGCGGTCAAAGATTGAGGTCCCCGCTTGCGCCGGGGTGGCTTCGCAGGCGGGGATGACTCGTCAGGCAGGGACGACTCGACAGGCGGGGTGACGCCGGCTCCACGTCCGAATTCGACATCGACCGGGACGCTCGTTATGCTGGCTACTTTATCGGAGGGCATGCGATGCCGGATCTCGGCTACCTGAAGCACAACAATCCCGATCGTTTCGACCTCAAGCCCGCGCAGGAAAGCATGAAAGCGGTGGTCACCACCGGCAACGGCGGTTACGACAGGCTGGACTATCGCGACGTGCCGATTCCGCGTCCCGGCGCCGGCGAGCTGCTGCTCAGGGTTCTCGCCGCCGGCGTCAACAATACCGAAATCAACACCCGCCTGGGCTGGTATTCGTCCTCGGTCAAGAGCGGTACCGAGCA
>JAOTTY010000206.1 GCA_029864185.1 Gammaproteobacteria bacterium | reverse complement strand
TCCGCGGCTAAAAAAGATCGAGTTAATGGTGAACTGGAGCTTTTTGTGAAATGGGTATTCTTATATACTCGCCGATTCGCATATTATCGAGCATCCCGGGCATGACTAACCCCGCTGAACTGGCCAAAAAAAATATGACAACCACCCCCGATCTGACGCCTTACGGCATTAGCAATACCTCGGAAATCGTGTACAACCCGAGCTACGACATCCTGTTCGCGGAAGAAACCGCGGCTAATCTCGAGGGCTTCGAGGTCGGCAAGCTGACCGGGTCCGGCGCCATTTCCGTCGACACCGGGGTTTTTACCGGGCGCTCGCCGAAGGACAAGTACCTGGTGCGCGACGATACCACCCGCGACACCATCTGGTGGTCCGACCAGGGCGAGAACGACAATAAACCAATCGACACAGAAACCTGGAAACTGCTGCGCAAGCTGGTGAGCGACCAGCTCTCGGGTAAAAGGCTGTTCGTGGTCGATACTTTCTGCGGCGCCAGTCACGACACGCGGCTCAGGGTGCGTTTCGTCACCGAAGTCGCCTGGCAGGCGCATTTTGTCACCAACATGTTTATCCGCCCCAGCAAAGCAGAGCTGGCCGACTACGAACCCGATTTCGTCGTGCTGAACGGCTCCAAGACCACCAACCCGGATTACCGGGAAATGGGCCTGAATTCGGAGAACTTCGTCGCCTTCAACATGACCGAACGAATGCAGATCATCGGTGGCACCTGGTATGGCGGCGAAATGAAAAAGGGCATGTTCTCGATGATGAACTACCTGTTGCCGCTCAAGGGTATAGCGTCGATGCACTGCTCGGCCAACGTCGGCGACGACGGCGATGTCGCCATTTTCTTCGGGCTATCGGGCACCGGTAAAACCACGCTATCAACCGATCCCAAGCGCCGCCTGATCGGCGACGATGAGCACGGCTGGGACGATGAAGGCATTTTCAATTTCGAGGGCGGCTGCTATGCCAAGACGATACACCTGAGCCCCGAGGACGAGCCCGATATTTACCGCGCGATACGCCGTGACGCGCTGCTCGAAAACGTCGTGGTCAAAGACTCCGGCGAGATCGACTATAGCGACGGTTCGAAGACTGAAAATACCCGTGTCTCCTATCCGATTTATCACATCGACAATATCGTCAAGCCGGTGTCGCGCGCCGGCCATGCCGCGCACGTAATCTTCCTGACTGCTGACGCTTTCGGAGTGCTGCCGCCGGTTGCCCACCTGACCCCGGAGCAGGCCGAGTATTATTTTCTATCCGGATTCACCGCGAAACTGGCCGGTACCGAGCGCGGTATCACGGAACCGACGCCGACCTTTTCGGCCTGTTTCGGCAAGGCGTTTCTGTCGCTGCATCCGACCCGTTACGCCGATGTGCTTAATGCCCGGATGCAGCAGAACGACAGCCAGGCATACCTCGTCAACACGGGCTGGGATGGCAGCGGCAAACGCATATCGATCAAGGCGACACGTACGATTATCGACGCCATCCTCGACGGATCGCTCGACCGCGCCGAGACGCATACCTTGCCGATATTCAACCTGCGAGTGCCGATCGACCTGCCCGGTGTCGACAATACCATTCTCGATCCGCGCAACAGTTACGCCGACAACTCGGACTGGGACCAGAAAGCGCAGAAGCTGGCATCGCTTTTCATCGAAAATTTCAGGCAGTACACCGACACCGTAAGTGGTGAAAATCTGGTGGCGGCGGGTCCCACGCTCTAGACGGGCGCCGGGTTTAACTTCCGCTATGCTTGCCTGCGCTCGACTCTCGCAGGCAAAATGGCGTTCCCGGACGCGCCGAGTTATGAAATGAAAAAAGCTGGCTTCAAGGTTTTGGAAAACGAATGGATTCCGCTTGCGGACGGACGTCGCCTGTCCGCCCGTATCTGGATGCCGAACACGGCGAAGAAGGAACCACTTCCGGCGATTTTCGAATACCTGCCCTACCGCAAGCGCGATGGTACCGCGCAGCGCGACGACAGCACCTACCCGGCCTTCGCCGAGGCAGGCTACGTCGGCGTGCGCGTGGACATCTCCGGCACTGGGGAATCGGATGGCGACTGGGACGACGAGTATTCGCCGCGCGAGCTGGCCGACGGCTGCGAAGTCATCGAGTGGATCGCGAACCAGGAATGGTGTGACGGTAAGGTCGGCATGATGGGGATTTCATGGGGAGGATTCAACGGTCTGCAAATCGCGGCGCTGCAACCGGCGGCGCTCAAGGCGGTCATATCGATCGGCACCACCGTGGATCGTTACAACGACGACATCCATTATAAAAATGGCTGCCTGCTGTACTCCAATTTTTTCTGGTCGAGCACGATGCTATGTTATGCGTCACGCCCCCCGGACCCGGAACTGGTCGGTGAAACGTGGCGCGAAACCTGGTTGCAACGCCTGCAAACCCAGCCGTTTCCGCTGACCACCTGGCTTGCTCATCAACGCAAAGACGACTACTGGAAGCACGGATCGATAGGTGAAAACTATCAAAACGTCAAAATTCCGGCGCTTGTAATCTCCGGCTGGGCCGACGGATATTTGAATGCGCCGCCCGCTGCAGCGATCAATCTCGCCAATGCGAAAGCGATTAACGGCCCCTGGGTTCACAAATATCCGCATTTTGCGCTGCCGAAACCACGCATCGATTTTCTCGGCGAGGCCATTGGATGGTGGGATAAGTGGTTGAAAGGTATCGACAATGGCGTCGAAAAACTCCCCGCATACCGGGCCTATATCCTCGAGAATGCAATGCCCCTGCTGCGCCGCGAACGAGAACCCGGCCGCTGGGTTGCAGAGGCCGTCATGCCGACTCCCGAAATCCATGAGCGCCACTACTACCTCGCATCCAATCGGGAGCTGCTCGATATTCCTGGCCGAACCAGAGTCAAAACTTTGGCATCTCCACAGGACTGCGGTAGCAGCTGCGGCGAATTCTTCCCGCTCAAGCCGGACGGCGACTTGCCTTCCGACCAGCGCCGCGACGATTCCGGGTCGATGGTCTTCGATAGCGGAAAATTGCACCAACCGATTGAGATCCTGGGACGACCCCGGCTCCGACTCAAGGTTTCGATCGACAAGCCGCTGGGCAATATCGCGGTGCGACTCAACGACATACACCCTACGGGTGAGGTCTCGAGAGTAAGCTGGGGCGTGCTAAACCTTGCGCATCGCAACGGTAACGAGTTTCCCGAGCCGATGACGCCCGGAAAATCGGAATCGATCGAGATCGAGCTCAACGAATGCGGCTACCGCTTCATGCGCGGTCACAAGATGCGGGTTTCGATTTCGAGCAGTTACTGGCCGATGATAATGCCGCCTCCCGAGACGGTTATCCTGACCATCCAGCTCGGCCCGGATGCATTTATCGCGTTGCCGGTTCGCGCCGGCGTCGACGTTTACGAGCAGGCCGAACCGATTGAAGAAAACCCGCTGCCCGAATACAGGAAACACCAGCCCGAGCTCAGCCGGCGCTGGGTAGAACGCAATTTTCAGACCGGCGAATCACACTACCGGGTCATCGACGATACCGGCGAAATCGAGGTACCGGGTCATGGCATGCGCAGCCGTCACCGACACGACGAGCGCTGGACGATCGCCGCCGACGACCCGCTGAGTTATCGCGCATCCAGCAGCTATACCTGCTGGATGCAGCGCGGCGACTGGTCGATCAGGACCGAGTCGGAGAGCGGATTTCGCTGCGATGCCGATAATTTTTTCATCAGGGCAACGGTTCGCGCCTACGAGGGCGAGGACCTGGTGCACGAACGCGAATGGGAGGAAATCGCGATACCCCGAGACCATATCTAAAGGTCTTGAAACGAAACTTATCATTGTTTTTAACAATTGGGGGGAAGAGGTACGCTTTTGGTACAATCGTGTTTGGCAGTTAACGAGCATTTACATGGCCAGATTACCAAGATACACAATAATAAATCAGTTACAGCATATCATTCTGCAGGGGCGTGAAGGGCTACAGATATTCCACGAAACGCGGGATTATCAGTATTTCCACGACTGCCTGGACGCGGCTTCGTATAACTACGGGCTCAGGATCCACGCCTATGTGCTGATGCCCGATCATGTCCACTTCCTGGCAACCCCCGGACATGGCGACAGCATCGCGCGCAGCGTACAGTCGGTCGGCCGCAATTACGTCCAGTATTTCAATGAAGTTTATGACAGTATCGGCACGCTGTGGGAAGGACGCTACCGGGCCACCGTGGTCGACGAGCGTGAATACCTGCTGTTGTGCAGCCGCTATATCGAGCTCAACCCGGTGCGCTCGGGGCTCGTCAAGAAACCCGCGGATTACGACTGGAGTAGCTATGCCCACAACGCGCTGGGCAAAACCGACGAAATGATCAGCCCGCACCGCGAGTACCTCAAACTTGGCGGCAGCGGCGCCGAGCGTGCCAAGGCCTACCGTGCGCTGTTCAAGCAGAGAATCGACAAGGAGACGATACGGATAATTACCGACGCGACGTTCAAGGGATGGGCGCTCGGCGACTGCAGGTTCGCGCGTAAGATCGAGAAGCTGAGCGGACGCCGCGCAAGCCAGCTGCCCAAAGGACGCCCCAGGGGTAGCTGAAATCAGGTAACATCCCGGCCATGACAGCCGAGGATAAAAACGGGCCCGGGCTTAAATTTCCGCCGCCGCTGCTGGTGCTCGCCGCGGTGGGCGTGGCCGCGCTGGTCGACTGGATCAGCCCGCTGCCGATCAGCGAGCGCGGCGCGCCGTGGGTGGGCGGCGCCGTCGTGATCGCGCTTGCGCTGCTGATTGCCGTCGTTGCCCTGGCGCACTTCATCGGGGCGAAAACCCATGTCGAGCCATGGCATCCGACCACGACAGTCATTCAGAGCGGCATCTATCGTTTCAGCCGCAATCCGATCTACCTGGCTTTCTGCATCGCCACGGTCGGCGCAGGTCTAATATTGAATAGCTGGTGGGTCGTCGCGAGCGCGGCGCTGCTGAAATTCCTGCTGCAGGTTCTCGTGATCAGACGCGAAGAGGCCTATCTCGAGGCCAAATTCGGCGCAAGCTATCTGCAGTACAAGCGCCGCGTCAGGCGCTGGCTCTAAGCGGAATGACTACTGCAAAAGTCTCTCGCGCAGGCGCGCGGAAGCAGGGTAACTAGCTCGTCAAATCTGCGCTGATTTGTGCCCGACCCTGCGTTGTTGACTCCCTGATAGAGCCGCATACCCTCGACTGGCAGGTAATGAAGCGCCAGGCCTGATGCCTGGCGCCGTTCAGGAGACTGCTAAACGCCTGTGTTCAGGTGTCTTCCCATTTTTTCTGATGACCACAACCCGACTTCTCTCCGTCGGTCGTGGTGTTTCCGGCCGTTGCTGCGCCGGTGGCAAAAATGAATGCCAGTGCAAGGCTGAAAATGAATGCTTTCATGGTTCTTCCCGATCGTTGAATGGGGCGCTCAGAATAGCGCAAGACCCGATTTTTGACAATGGTTGCAGAACTGTCTCGCGAAAAACGGCACGGCGCCGATAACCGAGCCATAACGCCCGAAAAAGCGATATCGCGCCTCTCACCCGGTACGACCGCGGGCAACCGCGCAATAGGTCGCCCGCAGCTGTGCCTGCGGACCGTCGCCTACCGCGATATCGAGCGCGAGCAGGCCCTTGCCCTGCTCGCGCACGCCGCGTAGGAACTGCGCGCGCTGGTTTTCGTCGGTCGAGGCCCGGCATTGCAGGTCGCCGGTCACCGGCGCACGGTACCTGATATCGGCTTGCGCCACGACCAGTTCGGCTTCGACCTGGTGTTCGCCGAGGATGTGCGTACACAACGCCCAGCCGGCCAGTATCGCTGCCGAGTAAATGCTGCCAGCGAAGCCGGTGCCATGAATATTGGAATTGGGCGATAGCGGGGCGCTGACCCGAATCGAATCAAGGCCCAGCGCATCGATACGAAACTCCATGGCATCGCTGAGCGGAATCGTCTGGCGAATTTTTTGCTGCAGGACTGAAGCCGCGCTCATATCAGTACCCGAGTTCGCGATCGACCAGGTTCAACAGCGCTTCGCCGTTTTCGAGCCGTCGATAGTTTTCCGCGATATCGGCGATCGCATCACCGAGATGGTAACCCGAAATATGCGGCGTCAGCTGTACCCCGGGGTGCAGCCACAGGGGACTTTGCGCTGGCAGGGGTTCGCTCGACATGACATCGAGAATAGCGCCGGCCAGTTCCCCGTTATCGAGGGCTTTGACCAGGTCGTTTTCGTCGACCAGGTCGCCGCGCCCGACGTTGATAAAAAAGCCTTGCGGATTGAAACGGGCAAACAGGACACGGTTGAAAATGCCCCGGGTTTGCAGGGTTGACGGCAGCACCGAGACCACGTAATCCGCGGAACCGAGCAGCGAGTACAGGCCCGCCTGGCCCGCGTAACAGGCTACCCCGGGAATATCCTTGAGGCTCCTGCTCCATCCGCTGACCCTGAATCCGTTATCGACGAAACGCTGCGCCACCTGCCTGCCGATGCGGCCCAGCCCCAACACCGCAACCTCGGTTTTACCGGCGCGTCGCGGCGGGTAGGAAATCCATTCCGAACGCGCCTGCTGCCGCCGGTAAAGGCGCATGTGACGCTGCTCCTGTAACACATAGGCCAGCGCGTACTCCGCCATTTCGGCGCCGGATGTGTCGGTCTGCAGCCGCGCGACCTGGATCGACGCCGGCAGTTCGTCATCGTCGAGTATCGCGTTGACCCCGGCGCCGGTTTTCTGGATGACCTTCAGGTTCGGGTACTTGAGTGCCTCGCGTGGCAGATAGGTACTAACGGTCAGCATTTCGATCTCGTCGAGATTCCCCGGCTCGGCGCCGACACGGATATCGGCCTGCGGGTAATGGCGCAGCAATTCGCTGCGCAGTTCGTGATCCTCCATCCAGTCCGGATGCTTGATATCGATCAGTAATGCCATGATTCTTTAGACGCCAGTTGCCGAATATACGCCGGGCCGATCGTGCAGCATCCGCCGATAATGCCGGCCCCGGCCTGGAACCAGCGCCCGGCGAGCTCCGACCAGTGCCGCAGACCGCCCGTGCCGCTCCACTGCTTTGCCTCCGCATCATACTGTCGACCCGAATTCGGGTAAACCACAATCAGCTTCGTGCCTGCCACGGCGCGCATTTCGCCGATCAGGGCCTCGACGTCGGCGGGAGCACAGCAGTTGACCCCGACTGCGCAGACCTGTTCATTATCGCGCAGCAGTTCTACCGCCGACGCCAGCAAATGCCCGTCCTGCAGCCGTTGCGCGTCGCGACAGCAAAAGCTGACCCAGGATGGAGTTGAAACCGACTTCAGCAAGCGGCTCAATACCCGCGCTTCCTGCAGGTCGGGGATGGTTTCGCAGGCGATAAGGTCGGCACCACTGGCGTCTAGCCAGCGCAGGCGTTGCTCGTGAAACTCACGCAGCGCGGTATCGTCGAGGCCGTAATTACCGCGGTATTCGGAGCCATCAGCGAGATAGGCGCCGTATGGCCCGACACTGGCCGCCACCAGCGGGCGAAACCGTAATCCGGGGTGACTTCGTACGAAGTCGTCGCGTAGCTCGCGGGCAAGTTCGACCGAAGCCCTGAAAACGGCCTCGATTTCCGCGGCGGACAGGCCCCGCGTGGCCAGCCCGGGGACACTGGCCTGGTAACTCACGGTGGTGATGCACTGCGCGCCGGCCTGCAGATAATCGCGATGCACCTGGCGCACCGCCTGCGGTTGCCGCAATAATAGTTCGGCGCTCCATAGCGGGGTGCTGATGTCGAAGCCGCGCCGCCCCAGTTCGCTGCCGAGACCGCCATCGAGCAGCAGCGGACGGCCCGATTTGACAAGCGCCCTGATATCATCGACTACCATGAGTAAGCGCGGATTCCCACTATCAAGTGGACCCATTCTAACCGCGAAAAACATGCATCCGGGTTATTTTTTCGTTACCCTTCTTCGATGATTTTTGTTTACGGTTTTCTG
>JAOTTY010000010.1 GCA_029864185.1 Gammaproteobacteria bacterium | reverse complement strand
GGCGCTGTGGTTGCTGAAGGGGCAACGGCTGCGTCACGCGACGCACACCGCCGACCTCGATAAAAGAGCGGCCGAGGCGGGCGGCCGGCGCGACTATACGCGCCGGCAGATGCTCGCCGAGGCACGTTTTTATTACCTGCTGCCGGCGCTGATCGCAACGCCGATGATCGGCACCGCGCTGTTCTTTTTTCCGCACGAAATCGCGCGCGCCAAGGACTGGAGCAGCCTGTGGGTGACCGGAAACTACTGGCTGTACTCGACGGTGTCGGTCGTGGTGACCATCTATTCGGGCGTCCTGATCGATCGCTTCAGCGCGCGGCGCGTGTTGCCGTTTTTCCTGCTACCGCTGGCGCTTGCGCTGGTCACGATCAACCTGTCCGGCCACGAATACCTGGTGTGGCCGTTCATGCTGCTGCAGGGGATGACGTCGGGAATCTATTTTACCGGCTTGAGCGCATTGTGGGCCGAGCTCTACGGTCCGAGACACCTCGGTGCGATCAAGTCGCTGACCAACGCGATCATGGTGTTTTCGTCGGCGCTGGGTCCGGCCGCGGTGGGTACCCTGCTGCAATGGCAGGTGTCTTTCCTCGCGATCACGCTGCTACTGGCCGGGTTCTGCGTCGTCGCGACGCTGTTGCTGGTTTACGCGCTGCGGATGCCGAGCGACTGACGCGCCCGCGCGGAATCGGCGACCGTGAAGCCTTTAGACTCGATCGCGCCGACCAGGCTCGACACCAGCGCCGCGGTATTGGGTGCGACCTCGCCATGCGGCAGGTACAGGTTGTTTTCGAAGCCGATGCGGGCGTTGCCGCCGGCCTCGATCGCGGCCATGACGCAATCCTGCTCGCGGTGGCCGAAGGCGCAGGTAAACCAGTCGAGTTCGGCGAGGTCATGCGCCAGAAAAGGCTCGAGATCGGCGGGCGCGGACTGGAAGTTCGCGCTGTAGCGACCCAGCACGAACAGCACGCAACGGTGACCGGGCGGGATCACGCCCTGGTCGCGGTACTCGAGGAAGTGCCGAAACTCGTCGTCCGAGAAAACGATATGCTGGACGTGCACCGCGTTGTCGTCGCACCAGGCGAAGAAGCGACGCGCGAACTCGGGATGTTCGAAGCCGGAGCTGATTTCGCGCAGACACATGCTGACCATTTGCGGCAGCACCGCCTCGATGCAGTCGACCTGCTGCTGCGGCGTGTAGATCCCGACCGCCTCTGAAGTAACCTGTACCAGCATGCCCGGCACCCGGGCCGACATCTCGGCGATCAGTTCGCGGTACAGCCCCGCGTCGAGCACGTGTTCGTCATGCGCGCCGCGCACGTGCGCGTGCAGGGCGCTCGCGCCCGCGGCGTGGCACAGCGCGGCTTCGCTGACCGTGTCCTCGATCGAGACCGGCAGGCTGGCGTGATCGGACCGGGTCTTGCGTGCGCCGTTCGGCGCTACCATGATAATGACGTCTCGCATCATAAAGTGCGCAGGACAGACTTGACCGCGGTATCGAGCTTGCCGACGATTTCGTCGATATGCTCGGCATCGATGATGAAGGGCGGTGCGAGCAGCACGTGATCGCCCTGCTGGCCGTCGATGGTGCCGCCCATCGGGTAGCAGATCATGCCTGCTTCGAACGCCGCCGCCTTCAATTTCCGGTGAAAGCCGAGCTGCGGCGGAAACGGCGCACGGGTGTCGCGGTCGCGCACGAACTCGAGCCCGAAAAACAGCCCGCGCCCGCGGATATCGCCGACGTTCGGGTGTTCGCCAAACTTGTCGAGCAGCGCCTTGTGCAGGCGCACGCCCTGCGACAGCACCCGGTCGAGTACGCGGCGGTCCATGATTTTCCTGACCACCGCGTGCGCGGCCGCGCAGGCTACCGGGTGGCCGAGGTAGGTGTGACCATGCTGAAAGAATCCGGAACCCTGCTCGAGCGCCTGGTAAATTTTATCGGTACACAGCATCGCGCCGATCGGCTGGTAACCCGCGCCGAGACCCGTCGCGATCGTCATGATATCCGGGGCGATGCCGTCCTGGTCGCAGGCGTAAAGGCTGCCGGTGCGTCCCATTCCGCACATGACTTCGTCGAGGATCAGCAGCACTCCGTACCGGTCGCAGATTTCGCGGATACGCTTGAAGTAACCCTCTACCGCGGGCACCGCGCCGAGCGTCGCGCCGACCACGGGTTCGGCGATAAACGCCATCACCTGGTCTTCGCCGAGGCGCAGGATTTCGGTCTCGAGTTCGTCGGCGACGCGCTGGCCATAGTCGAACTCGGTTTCGTCCCTGTTCTGGCCACGATAGGCGTAGCATGGAGAAATATGCGTTGTATCGATCATCAGCGGCGCGAACGGCTCACGCCGCCACATGTTGCCGCCCACGGCGAGCGCGCCCAGGGTATTGCCGTGGTAAGACTGCAGTCGCGCGATGACGCGGTGCCGGGACGGCTGCCCAATTTCGATATAATACTGACGCGCGAGCTTGATCGCGGCCTCGACCGCCTCGGAACCGCCCGACACGAAGTAGACCCGGTCGAGATCGCCGGGGGCCTCGTCGATCAGCGTTTCGGCGAGCGCCTCGGCCGGCACGCTGCTGAAAAACCCGGTATGCGCGAATTCGAGCCGTTTGAGCTGGTTGTTGATCGCCTCGGCGATGTCGGGGTCGCCGTGGCCCAGGCAGGAAACCGCGGCACCGCCCGACGCGTCGATGTAGCGCTTGCCGGTGCGGTCGATGATGTAAACGCCTTCGCCCTGTACCGCGAGCGGCATATTGATCTTGCAATGGCGTGGAAATACGTTGCTCATGTTTTACCTGTTCGGCTTGGATTGGTCGGCTCGCGGAAATATCATGCAGAATCTGCACAAGGCCATCTGCATTTTGATCGCGTAAATTGTCGCGGTCAATTCCGGATAGAGCCTAGATTTCTCTTTCACGCTGATATCGGCTGTGCGAAAACGGTTACATATGATACAGGATCGGGCGTAAATACTTCTCAACACAAGAGATTTATCTCGCACCTGTCGAGGTCGGCAGTAAGCTGCGTTGCTGCCGAATCCGATTTCGCTCGCCGCGACAACCATCGCGGCGACAGTCACCCGGATCAGATGACGGTCACGAATTTGCCCGCCTCGCCGTCATAGGCGCTCAACTCGGGGCCCGCGATATCGACATACCAGCCGTGCAGCTGCAGTTCGCCGGACTCGATGCGTTCGCGCACCCACGGAAAGGTGGTCAGGTTTTCCAGCGAAACCAGCACCGCGTTCTGCTCGCAGGCGCGCGTACAGGCTTCCGGGCCGGCATTGGCCATGGTCGCGAGCACCCGCCGATGCGCCGCCGACAGCATCGACACCCAGGAGGGCACGTACTTGAACGAACTATCGTAAGGATCGGGCTGCATCATCAGCTTAATGCCGCCGCAATGCGCGTGACCAAGCACGATCAGGTGCTTCACGCCGAGACCGAGTACGGCGAATTCGAGCGCCGCGCTGGTGCCATGGTAAGTGCCCTCCTCTTCCATCGGCGGCACCAGGTTGGCGACGTTGCGGATTACGTAAAGGTCGCCGGGATCGGACTGAAACAGGATCGCCGGGTCGACGCGGGAATCGGAGCAGGCGACCACCGCGACCTGCGGCTGCTGGCCGGCCGAAACGAGGCTCTCGATCAGCTTCCGGCTGTGCTCGTAGTCCCCGTCGCGGTAGCGCCGGTAGCCCTGCATCAATTTATCAACCCCGGAAATTTTCATATTTACCTGCCAGCCTGAAGTCTAAAAATTATCCCGTATTCACCGCAAGGTCGAACCTTGCGAAAATCTCAAATCCGCGTAAACCACGAGCCCGCGTTCGCGCTCAGAACGGTAGCGGCAGTTTACTGGTGCGCCCGCCGTCTATGACGATGACCTGCCCGGTAATAAATGACGCGTCGTCGCCGCCGAGGAAAACCGCGAGCCTGCCGATGTCCTCGGGTTCGCCGATGCGCCCCAGTGGATGCATTTTAAAAAGATCCTGCCAGGCGCCTGGGGAATCCGGCTGGGCATCGATGTAAGCGTTGCTCAGGTCCGAACGAATCCAGCCGGGCGCGATCGCGTTGACGCGGATGCGGTCCTTGCCGAGATCGACCGACATCGCCCGGGTGAGCGCGTGAACGCCGCCCTTGGTCGCGCAGTAGGCGGCATGAGCGGGGTTGGCCGCGAGGCCTTCTATCGAACCGATATTGATAATACTGGCACCCTGGCCGGTGCGCATCAGCGGCAACAAATGCTTGCTCAGGAACACCGGCGCGGTCAGGTTGACCGCGAGCATCCGGTTCCAGTCGTCGTAATCCATGTCGTCGAGGGTTTTTTCGAACATGATGCCGGCGTTGTTAATCAGTATGTCGACGCGTCCGAAATACCGGCTGGCGGCGTCCGCGATCGCGGCGTGGCTTTGCGCCTGCGACAGATCCGCTTCGATCCAGCGCGCCTGCGCGAGTTCCCGCGGCAGCGGGCTGCGCTGCGCGACCAGTATCTCGGCGCCCGCCGCAAGCAGCGCCAGGCTGATGCCGAGACCGATACCCTGGCCGCCGCCGGTAACGACAGCCACCTTGCCGGAGAGCGCGCTCATCGCCTAGCCGTAAACCGGCTTGGCACCGGTGACTTCTACCGTTTCCCCGCAGATGTAACGCGCTTCGTAGGAAGCCAGGAACGCGATTACGTCGGCGATTTCCTCGGGCTCGGCGACACGGCCCAGCGGCACGGTCTTGCCGAGTTCCTCGATCGCGTTATCGGGATCTATGCCGCGGCGGATAAAGCCGCTGCGCAGCATCGGGGTATTGACTTCGTTCGGGCAAACCGCGTTGACGCGAATACCGTCCGGCGCGTGATCCCGCCCGAGGTTTCTGGTCAGCGCGGCCACCGCCGCCTTGCTGGTGCAATAGGCCACGTGACCGGGGCCGGGGTAAATTCCCCAGACCGACGAGGTATTCACGATCGCGCCGCCGCCAGCGGCCCGCATGTGCGGAATTGCGGCGCGGCACAGGTAGAACACGGCGGTCAGGTTGACGTCCAGCGCGCTGAACCACATGTCGTCGTTGGTTTCGAGGATGTTGCCGCGCGGGATGATGCCGGCGTTGTTGATCAGGATGTCGACGCCGTCGAAGGTGGTTACCGCCTCGGCGATCAACGCTTCGCAATAAGTCTTCTGCCGCAGATCGCCGGCCAGGAAATGGGTGTCGAGGCCCTTGCGTTTCAGGCTCTCGCTGAAGTCGGCGCAGTCTTCCTCGCTGCGGTCGGAAAACAGGACGTTGGCGCCCTCGCTTGCGAATAGCTCGACCAGCGCCTGGCCGATGCCGCCGGCGCCGCCGGTGATGACTACGCTTTGATCGTCAAATCGCATGGCTATAAGAATCTTCTCGGGCTGAACGGAGTTATATTGTGGCTTGGTTCTTCGCCGTTTGCCAGTTCGGCGATCAGTTTGCCGGTGATGCCGGCGAGCGTCAGCCCGAGATGCTGGTGACCGAAGGCATACAGAATATATTCCGACACGGTGCTGAAGCCGATAACCGGCAGCGCATCGGGGCAGGTGGGGCGAAATCCGAGCCATTCCTGGTCGGGTTTATCCGGCAGGTCCAGCATTGCGTGTGCCTTGCGCGTCAGATAGCTGATAACGCGAGGATTCAGGTCGTTATGGTAGCCCGCGATCTCGACCGTTCCGGCGAAACGCAGGCCCTGATTCATCGGCGTGGCGTAAAAACCCGCGTGATGCCAGCTCACCGGGCGCGTCAGCAGGTGTTGCATGTTGCTGAACTGCACGTGGTAACCGCGCTCGGTATCGAGCTTTAGCAGCTGCGTGGGGATCCCTTTGATATTTTTCGAAAACGCGCCAGCCGCAACGACCACGCGCTCGGCGTCCAGCGTTTCGCCGTTATCCAGTCGAACCTGCACCGAGCCCGTTTCATGCATCACCCCGAGCGCGCGCTGGCGCAGCAGCTGCCCCTGGTTACGCAGCAGGCAGTCGACATAGCGCTGGCACAGCGCCCTCGGGTCGAGCACGTGGCTGACGCTGTCGAAAAGCAGGCCACGCTGGAAAGGAATTTTCAGGTTCGGTTCGAGGTCGCGGATATCGGCCTGGTCCAGCTCGACAAAGTTGCTGCCCTGTTGGCGCCGCATCTGGTTGGCCGGTTTCGCGGCGTCGAATTCCTGCTGGTCGACGTAGACGTGCATGAAGCCTCGCTGCGCCAGCAGATCACGCGCATTCGCCATGTCGAGCAGCGGATCGAGACCGTCGTAGGTCTGCGCCAGCAGCTTGCCGAGCAAGCGGATGATTCGCTCTACCTTGCGCCGCCGGCAATTGAGCAGGAACTCGATCATCCAGCCAGGATGCGACAATACGTAACCGGGATTCAGGCTCAACGGGCTGTCGCGGGAAAACAGCAGCGACGGCAGGCGCCGCAAAAGATCCGGGCTATTAACCGGGATGCAGCCGTAATCGGCAATGGTGCCCGCGTTGCCGGACGAGGTACCCGCACCCGGTTCGTCGGGGTCTATCAGGGTTACCCTGAAACCTTTTTTCTGTAGCCAAAGGGCGCAGCTGCAGCCAACGATTCCGGCGCCGATCACGGCGATATGGGTCTGCGAATTCAATCGGTTCCCGATTAACTTTTTTTTCAGACTCGATAGTGTATTGAAACCGGCAATAAACTGATACCCGGATTTTTACCCGTGGCTCCCGGCCGTCGAAGCTACAGATCCAGCGCCCTGCGCAGCATGTCCGCGAGTTCGCCATGACTCGACGGATCCATCAGGTTGAGCGCCGGTAGCCCCGACAATTTGCCTACCAGCGCGATCGCGGCGTCGGTGTTCGCGGCGCCGCCGGCGACCAGATCGGGTGATCGCTGAAATGCGTGCTGCACGCCGACCACCGCGTAGGGGTCCTGCGCGCACAGCAGCTTGAACTTGACCTTGTCCCGGATCATTTCCTTGGCGATCGACCCGTTATAGGGCTCCAACGGTGAAGCGCCCGCTTCGGCGACGACGACGTCGGGATTCGCCTGGGCGATGCGCGATAGCAGGTAGGGCAGGACCTCCCGATAGGTCTCCTCTGCGACGGCCGAAGATGGCAGCCCGGCATCGACGAAATCGAAAATCGCGCTGGCTCCGGCGTCGGAGAAACTTAGCATATCGCGGTAGCGCGCGGCCCCGGTCAGCTTGGCGCCGACCACGTTGAGCCCCATTTGCGAGAGCAGGTGCACGATGACGCGTCCGGCCGTGGTTTTACCGGCCGACATCGAGGTGCCGACGATCAGGATGATGGGCGCTTCGAGGCTAATGAGCTCGATCTCCTGCAGGCTGCCGCGCATGGTTACCTTGGCATCGTTACGCATGACATGCCCCTGGTACTGCAGCAGCATCGGTAATCCGATGAACGGGGACAGGGAGGTGGCCTTGCCAAATAAACCGGCCCCGGTCAGCGCGTTGAATTCACCCGAGTCATCGATCGAGCGCCAGCTGCCGACGGCTTCGAGCGTGGCGACCCGGGTGCCGAATGCACCCACCACCAGGTCGTCCTCCATGACTTCAATCATGCGCCCTCCAGATAATTCCAGCGCTTTCAGGTGACCACGCGTGTCGAGCACCTTGCCGACCACATAGTCACCGGTGCTCCAGTGTTCGCGCGCCAGCGGCGCGGCGGTGAAGTTGTCGGGTGTCAGGTCGGAAATTCGCGTGACGGAGGTCAGGAATGGACGAATCATGATTCGGTTCCTCGATATCGCGTCAGGTTTTGAGCGGCGGCGCCAGCAGTAGCAGGGTTAGCAGCGCGCAGCGCACCGGCAGTAAATCGGTAAAAACAAACTCGTGACTCGCATGCGCGCCGTCACCGACCGCGCCCATACCATCGATTGTCGCGGTATACAGGCTCGTGGTGTTGCCGTCCGAACCACCGCCGGCGGTGCCCTGTTCGAGTTCGAGATCCAGGTCATCGGCCAGTTTTTGCGCCACTCGCCAGAGCTGCTGGTTGCTCTCGGTAGGTTCCATCGGCGGGCGCCCGATCGAGCCTTCGATCGTCAGCGATACCCCCGGAGTTTCGGCATAGAGGCCATGAATCGCGTTTTCGATGCGCACGGCATCGGCCTGGGTCTGCACCCTGACGTCGATGATCGCCCGGCTTTGTGGCGCCACCATGTTGGGCCGGATGCCGCCATCTATAACGCCGACATTGACCGAGGTGCCATGTTCCGGATCGTTCATTTTGAACAGTTTCTGGATGACGTGGGAAAGTTCGAGGATTGCGCTGGCGCCAGCGCCCGGGTCCAGACCCGCATGCGCCGCCTTGCCCTGCACGGTCACCTCGAAGCGGCCGACCCCCTTGCGCGCGGTCTTGATCTTGCCGCTGGGCCCGAGCGACGGCTCGAGCACCATGCAGCGGTCGACGCGCTGCGCCAGCGCGCGCACGTAACGGGTCGATTCGCGGCTGCCGATTTCTTCATCCGAGTTGATCAGGCACAGGGGGGCGACGCTGGGCCTCCGGCCCAGCGATTCGATTGCCCGTAACGCGTAGATGATTTCCACCAGTCCGGCTTTCATATCGTAGACCCCGGGTCCGCGCAGCCTGCCTTCCTCAAGCACCAGCGGCATGGATTGCAGGGTGCCGATCGGCCAGACGGTATCGCAGTGCCCGAGCATTAGCTGCGCGGGCTGACCCCGGGCGCGATATTTCGCCGCAGCGTAGACGTGTCCACCGCTCTGGCGTCCCGGAACAAGGATGACGCGGTAGTCGATTTCCTCGAACTCCCGTTTCAGTCGGTCGAGAATTTGCGCCTGGCTGGCGCGGTCGGTGGACGGCGTTTCCATCAGCACGAGGTCGCTGAGCAGCGCCGTCATCGAATTCTGCTCGGCACGCAAATGCATTAATACTTCGCTGCTATCGCTCATATCCCCTACCTACCTTTTGAAGCCGGCCGGAAAGGGTAACTTGTTGGAGTTGGTAATCTCGGTAAAGCGTCCCGGGTACAGATAGGCCAGCAGCGGCGACTCGAACACCAGGTCCTCGTCGTCGCGGTCGGAGGCACGCATCGCGTCCTCGGCAACGCGCGCGGCGACGATGCGGCCGATGATCAACGAGTTGTCGCCCAGACCGTCGACGATCTGCTCGAGTTCGCACTCGAGGAACAGGTAGCCATCCTGCACCAGGACGGCATCGACCGATTTGGCTGCAAAGGTGGGCAGGGCCTCGACGATTGGCTTGCTGCCGTCATCGCAGCGCGGGGTGGCTGCGAGGCTTGCCAACACGGTCTGCGACGGGCGCATGTAGGTCACCGCGAACTGCCGGTCGCGCCGGATATTCTGGTAGGTGTTGTGGCGCGGCGTGCAGACGAACCCGAAATGATTTTTCCAGCTCATCGGCATCGCCAGGTGTTTGGGCGCGAGATCGTCGCTGCCATCGGCCTCGCGCGTACCGACGATGACCAGCGGAAACACGGTGAAAAAGCTCTCCCAGATAGATTCGCCGGTATCCAGCTCGATCAGGCGTGCAGATTCGGTATCCGTCATCCCATTTTCCCAGGTATGTTATCCTTGTCGACATTATCACCGTGCTGGTGCAGGCGCCTTGATAAGTATCAACAAAGCAAAACCGGATTTCCCCCTGATTTATACAGGAGGTTCGTCCCTTTTTTGGTTATCTTTCGCCTTCTTTAAAAATAAATGACAGGAGCACTCTGTGAACGTATTAAAACCTCGCGCAGCAGTACCGGCACTCGAAGTCGAGACGCTGGACGGTCCCTGGTCGCTCGCTGATCAGAAACCCGAAAATTTCACCATGATCGTTTTTTACCGCGGCCTGCATTGCCCGATCTGCACCAAGTACATCGGTGAACTCGATCGCATGGTCGGCGATTTTTCCGAGATCGGCGTTTCCGTTCTGGCGTTGAGCACCGATACGCAGGAGCGCGCCGGGCAGGCCAGAAAGGACTGGGAATTGAGCAATCTTAACCTCGGTTACGGCGTTACCGTCGGGCAGTGCCGCGACTGGGGCCTGCACCGGTCGGCAAGCCGCGGCATGACCTCGATCGGTATCGAGGAGCCGGCCGAGTTCAACGAACCCGGCATTTTCATCGTGCGGCCGGACAATACGCTCTACTGGTCGCAGATCAGCACCATGCCGTTCGCGCGCCCGCATTTCCGTGAAATTATCGGCGGGCTCAAGTTCGCGCTGGAGAAGGATTACCCCGCGCGCGGAGAACTGAGCTAGCCGCTGCGGTTTGCAGATAACGTCAAATCCGCTCGGTCGGGCCGCGCAGGCGCCGGCATAACGGGTCGACCGGAGTCGTCCGACAGGTGTTAAAGAGGGTCATCCCCACGCCAGCGGGAAGCTTGCTGCGCCCGGTCGAATGCCGGGTTATGGATCTTTACGCGGCGCTAGCGGGAGCGCCTACAGCTCGACCTCGTGGTGAATGTAATCCTGCAGCAGGTGGCACAGGCAGTCCTGGCGCACGACCAGCTTGTCGCGCGTGATCATCGCCGGCATCAACGTATTGTTCAGGTAAATTTTCCCCTGCTCGACGCGCATGATGTCGTCGGTGACGTCGTGGCCGTCGGTGTCGGTGACCGACAGCGGACGCTCGACCCGGGTGTAGCCGAAAACCTGCTGCGGATCGAACAGCGTAAAGTTGCGATCCTCGAAATCCGGCTCGAAACGCAGGTCGACATCGGCGCCCGGGTCGAACTCGAAACTGATGTTTTCAGGGATATTCAGGGTCAGATGGGATTCGACCAGGTGCAGCGCATGCCGGGTTGGCGTCTTGTGCGGTAACTCCCCGAGCGTCAGCAGGTCCTCGATAAACCGGCAAGCGTGCGCAATGCCATCCGCATCTCCGGGTAATCCGCACTCGAGGGTCGCCGCGGGACAAATACCGTTAAAGGCCATGGTGCAAACGCCCTTGTGATTGAACACCATGCCGACACGGTTGAACCTCGCCGCCAGGTTCTGATTTTGCGGAGTCGGATCGGTGATGCAGGCGTAATGCGGATTCTTGCCGGTGTTGTTGTGGATATCTATGGCGGCGAACAGCGGCAGTCCGTGCGCGATCTCGATCACGCGCTGCATCATCTGCGAGGTAGGGCTCGGCTCGAGCACGTGGCCGGGCCAGCAGCGGTTATAATCCACCTGTCCGGGAATAAAGCGCAGGTTCATCTCGGCCGCGCGTACGTTGCCGATAAACAGCATGATGGACCGTGGCAGGTCGTGTGCATGCCTGGCGAGGATCTGCTGCATCACCTTGAGCCCCGAATACTCGTTGCCATGCAGCAGGATCGATATGAACAGGAATTCCGGATTCCTGCCGTTCAGCTGAATCAGCGTCGGATTCGGAAACAGGTTGCGGATATTTGCAGTCGTAAGGTCGAAAAATCCGTCGGGCAGGCCGTGCAGGCGATCGAATTCTTCGATCATTTACCGGGTTCCCGCCACTGGTGCACGGGCCGGTTCGTCTGCGCCTGGTCGATGTAGTCACATACCAGTTTTGCGCCGTCGCCGAAACGCTCCCAGTGCCGAGTTATCCAGCTGGCGCCGGTCGCCTCGTCGCGCACGCGGGCCTCGATAATGTCGAGCCAGCGATCGCCGCCCCGGATACCGGCCCGCGCCAGGCTCTCGCCAGCGAGCGGCAGGGCATGATCCAGTAATGCCTGCTTCAACTGCATTTCCTGTCCGTCGGGCCAGTGCACCCTGGCGCCGAGGCCGTCGCGCGCGGCGCGATAAAAGTCGGCCTCGAGGATTTCATAGGCAACCCTGGTGAGTTCGTCGCCCAGGGTTTTCATGCCCTCCGTCAGCGCGACGTAAAATACCAGGTTGGCCAGCGTATCGACTAGCGTCGGCCCCGACGGCACCACGCGCAACTCCAGGCGCAGGTGATAGGATCCATCCGGGTTGCGCGCGATAATCGGGCGCACCCAGCGCCAGATGGTGCCGTTGTGCAGGCACAGGTGGCGCAGGTTTTCGACGGGCTCGTCGAGCACTTCCGGCAGGATCGGGCTGTAGTAGAAATTGTCTTCGAACAGGTCGAGCAGCGAATCGATGTAACGCTTACCGAAATGAACGCGAGGAACGATGCTATCCTCGATTTCCTGCTGGTTGCGGGTATCGACAGCCTGCTTGAAGATGCCGATGCGCGACTCCTGCCAGCAGCACTTGCCGAGCACCAGCGGCGAATTCGCGGTCGCACCAAGTATCAGCATGCTCGACCAGAGCCCGGCATGGTAAGTCGGCACGATTTCGTCGAAGGGAACCTGCAGATGAATCTGCAGCGACGTCGCGAGCGCCTCGAGCATGACGTCCTCTTTTTCGACCACCAGCTGATCCTTGCCGTCGAGTTGCAGCTGAATCGGTCTGCCGCGCATGCTGAGCAACTGACGGTTGAGCTGTTTGTAGCGATGCAGCTCGGTCATGTAGCGTTCCGGATTCAGGTGTTCCCGCGTGACGCTCGGGAAAACCCCGAACATGCCGATGCGCGTGTCGTGCCTGCGCGCGGCGTCGTCGGCCTGTGCAAAGAGTTCGTACAGATCGGCTTCGACCCGGTCGAAAACGTCACCGGTACAGGGGAAGGGGTTGCCGTTGATCTCCATGTTGAACTTCGCCAGCTCGGAAGTGAACAGCTTGTTCCCCGTCGCCTCGATGATGTCGATATTGTTTCGGCTGGGGTTGCCCTCGGCATCGGCGAGGCATAGTTCAAGCTCGTAACCTAGCACGCGGCTTTCGTTGTCGAAAGCGCGTTGCGCGAACAGCGAGCGCACCAGCTCGGTTTCCTCCTCCAGCTTTGTCTGGAAACGGTCGTAGTCGGCCTGCTCGAAGCTTTCTTTCTGGATTTCCTCACCCATGGTGTGCCGAGTATAAGGTAGATATCCGGCGAATGCCTACCTCCTCGTGGGGTAAGCTAGTTTTAACCCCGAAGCCTGTTTATACTTTGCGCTCTCTGAACGAGTCCGCCATGTCTGTCATCCTGCAAGTATCCAGCCTGGTAAAGCGTTTCGGCGCGCTGACCGCGGTTAACGACGTCAGTTTTTCGATACGCCAGGGCAGTTGCTTCGGGCTGCTCGGACCCAACGGTGCCGGTAAGACCACGACCATCGAAATGATGGAAGGCATCAAGACCCCGGATTCCGGCACCATTCTTTACCGGGGCGAGGCGCTGGGTCAGCAGTTCCGCAATGAGGCCGGCATCATGTTTCAGACGACCGCGTTACAGGAATTCATCACGGTGCGTGAAATCATGGTGCAGTTCAGCCGCTTCTACCCCGATACCTACGGCATCGACGAGCTCGCCGAGCGCTACGCACTAGGGGAGTTCCTGAACCAGGATACGCGCAAGTTATCCGGCGGCCAGAAACAGCGCCTGCTGCTGGCGATGGCGTTGATCAACAAGCCGAAAATCATGTTTCTTGACGAACCCACCACCGGGCTCGATCCCCAGTCGCGGCGCAACCTGTGGAAACAGGTGCAGCAGGTCAAGGAGGAAGGCGCGACGATATTGCTGACCACGCATTACATGGAAGAGGCCTACGAGCTTTGCGACGAGATCGCGATCATGGACCATGGCCGGATTATCGCCCACGACGCGCCGGACGCGCTGCTGGCGGCGCATTTCGATGATGTCGTGCTGCAGATCCAGGCCGCCGATATCCCGCGCGAAATCGGAGAGCGGGAATTCCAGGCGATTTATCACAACGACAGCGCCCATATCGTTACCGGCGACGTCAACGAGACCATCGAGCACCTGCTGCGTTTCGATATCCCGCTTGACCACCTGCGCATCCGCGCGCGCAATCTCGAAGACCTGTTCCTGGAACTGACCGGCAAGGAATTACGCGGCTGATGTGGAACCGAATCTACGCGTTGTTCGTTGCCCGCAACCTCGAATTCATCCGTGATCGTTCGTCGCTCGCCTGGAGCGTGCTGCTGCCGATTCTGATTATTTTTGTCTTCGCTTACGCGTTTACCGAGGAAAACCCGGAAAAATTCAAGGTCGGGATCATCGCTGGCGGCACGCTCGAGGGCGCCGCGGCGGAATTCGAGAATACGCGCTTCGTCAAGTTTATCGAATTCGACGAGGTCGAGGCCAGCCTGTTAAAGGTCGAGCGTCACCAGATCGATCTGCTGTTCGACCCGAACACCAACCGCTACTGGATCAACCAGACTTCGCCCAACGGTTATATCGTCGAGAGGCTGCTGATCGCGGCTTACGCCGATTCCGGGGAGGCGCTGCTGCAAATCCTGGTCGAGGGTGACGAAATTCGCTACGTCGACTGGGTCATACCCGGGGTCATCGGCATGAACATCATGTGGGGCGCCCTGTTCGGCATCGGTTACGTAATCGTGCGCTATCGCAAGTTCGGCGTGCTCAAGCGCCTGCGCGCGACGCCGGTAACCGCGATCGAGTTCCTGACCGCACAGATCCTGTCCCGGCTATGGCTGTTGATCGCGGTTAACGTCGTCATCTTCGTCGCGATGGATTTCGTCGTCGATTTTCGCATGCATGGGTCCTATCTGAACCTGTTTCTGGTATTTACGCTAGGCAGCATCAACCTTATCTGCTGTGGCCTCGTGGTAGCCGCGCGCGTATCCAGCGAGGAAGTCGCCAACGGGGTTTTGAACCTGTTCAGCTGGCCGATGATGTTTCTGTCGGGGGTCTGGTTTTCGCTCGAGGGAGCGCATCCGCTGATGCAGAAATTCGCGCTGATCCTGCCGCTGACTCATGTCACCCAGGCGGCGCGTCAAATCATGATTGACGGCGATGGTCTGCCGCAGATCTCGGACCACCTGCTGGTGCTGGGTTTGTCCAGCGCCATCCTGCTGATCATCGGAGCGCGGATATTCCAATGGGAGTAGTCTCCGACCAGGTCATTCTGTTTTGCCTGCTGGGCGCGATCTTCGCGCTGTTCGTCTGGGGCAGGATTCGATACGACCTGGTTGCCTTCGGCGGCCTGGTATTCGCGATCGTTATCGGTGTCGTTCCCGGAGATCAGGCCTTCTCCGGATTCGGTCACCACGCCACGGTGATCATCGCGCTGGTGCTGGTCGCCAGCCGCGGCCTTTCCAACTCGGGTGGCATCGAGCTGATTGCACGCCACGTCGTCGCCGCCGGACGGTCGCTGTTCGTCCATATAAGCCTGATGGCGGGGGTATCGGCTGCCCTTTCCGCGGTGATGAATAACGTCGCGGCGCTTGCCCTGCTGATGCCTATCGACATGCAGGCGGCGAAAAAAGCCAAACGCAGCCCTGCATTGAGCCTGATGCCGCTCTCCTTCGCGTCGATCCTCGGCGGCATGATCACGCTGATCGGCACCCCGCCGAATATCATCATCGCGAGTTTTCGCGAAAAGGCGGTCGGCGAATCCTTTGGCATGTTCGATTTCACGCCGGTAGGCGCCGTCACCGCGTTGGCCGGAATCGCCTTCATCGTGCTGATCGGTTGGCGCCTGATCCCGGTTGACGATAAGGACAAGGGTGCCGTGGAGTCGTCTTTCAACATCGAAGATTATGTCGCGGAGGTGCGCGTCGGCGAAAACTCAACGGTGATCGGCAAGCGCGTCAGAGAACTCGATCCCGAGGCGGAGAATGACGACGTCGCGATCATCGGTCTGATACGCAACGGCAAGCGGCTTGCTGGCAGGGCGCGTTACGAGGAAATCCGTCAGGGCGACCTGATCGTCATCGAGGCGAACGCGGAATCGATCGATAACTTTGTCGGCGCCCTGAAACTCGAGTATGTCGGCAGCGAAAAGTACATCGGTCATACCACCGAAGGCCTGTCGTTTATCGAGGCGGTGGTGCCCGAAAACGCGCGCATCAATGGACGCAGCGCGCACAGCCTGAGACTGCTGTACCGGCGCGGAGTGGCCCTGCTCGGGGTGTCGCGCAAGGGCCGAACCTTTCGCGAACGGGTACGCAAGCTCGACGTACGCGCCGGCGATGTGCTCCTGTTGCTGGGCCCCACCGAGCAGCTCGAGGATGTCGTCGGCTGGCTCGGCTGCCTGCCGCTGCAGGCGCGCGATTTGCAGGTCGTGCAGCGTCACAAGGCCTGGATCGCCGTGTCCAGCTTCGCGCTGGCAATCGCCGCGGCGACCGCCGGGCTGATCCATCTGCCGGAGGCGCTGGCGCTGGTCTGTATTGCCATGGTCGGTTTCAACATCGTGCCGCTGCGGGAAATTTACACGTCGATCGAATGGCCCGTAATCGTATTGCTTGGTTCGATGCTGCCGCTCGGTGCGGCGCTCGAGGCATCGGGCGGCACGGCGTTGATCGCGCAGCAAATAGTCGATTTTGCCGCGGGCTACGGTCCGGTCGTGGTATTGACCCTGTTGATGATCGTGACCATGACGCTGTCGGACGTGCTCGACAATGCCGCGACCACGGTGGTCATGGCGCCAATAGGAATCGACATCGCTTTCGGCCTCGGTGTCAACGCGGACTCATTCCTGATGGCAATCGCGGTCGCCGCTTCCTGTGCATTTCTGACCCCGATCGGGCACAAGAACAACACGCTGATCCTTGGCCCCGGGGGTTACCGTTTCGGCGATTACTGGCGCATGGGATTGCCGCTCGAGGTGATCGTCATCCTGGTTTCGGTGCCGATGATCCTCCTCGTCTGGCCCCTCTAGCTAATTCGAATTTTCGGGGACAGTTTACTTAATTCCCGAAGGAATTAAGTAAACTGTCCCCGAAAATACTGAAAAAGAAAACCCGCCGGTATGAGGGGCGGGCAAGAATCTGCGTGTCGTGACCTGGCAGACTTAAGGGTTGGATAATGGACAAATTATAAACCGGCCAGCAAAAGGAAACTGTCGACTATTACCCGTTTCGGTATGGATTAGTTCCTTCTGAAACAGTGAATTTTTTACATCGCGGACGCCCCCGTGACCCTGTAATAACCATAAAAACGTGGTCTGTCACCTGCCACGCCGTTAAAATAGGCGCCTGTTCAAACAGGGCACCTGATCATGACCGTCATCAAGCAGAACGACCTGATCGAAAGTATCGCCGACGCGCTGCAGTACATATCCTATTACCATCCCCAGGATTTTATTCGGGCGATGGACCAGGCCTACCGGCGCGAGCAAAATCCGGCAGCGCGCGACGCGATCGCGCAGATCCTGATCAACTCGCGCATGTGCGCGATGGGTCACCGGCCGATATGCCAGGATACCGGCATCGTCACGGTGTTCCTGCGGGTTGGCATGCAGCTGCAATGGGATGGCGATATGTCGGTTACCGATATGTGCAACGAAGGCATCCGCCGCGCTTATCAAAACCCGGACAACGTGCTGCGCGCATCGATACTCGACGATCCGGACGGCGCGCGAAAAAATACCGGCGACAATACGCCGGGCGTCATCCATTACGAAATTGTGCCGGGCGATACCCTCGAAGTTCACGTCGCCGCCAAGGGCGGCGGCAGCGAAGCCAAGTCGAAATTCGCGATGCTGAATCCATCGGATTCGGTGGTCGAATGGGTGCTGCAAATGGTGCCGCAGATGGGTGCTGGCTGGTGCCCGCCCGGTATGCTCGGTATCGGCATCGGCGGAACTGCGGAAAAGGCGATGCTGCTGGCCAAGGAATCCTTGCTGGAACCGATCGACATCCAGGAGCTGCAGCAGCGCGGCGCGCGCGGCCGCGCCGAGGAATTGCGCCTGGAGCTATACGAAAAAATTAATCGCCTCGGCATCGGCGCGCAGGGACTCGGCGGATTGACCACGGTCATGGATGTCAAGGTCAGGGATTACCCGTCGCACGCGGCGAACAAGGCGGTGGCGATCATCCCGAACTGCGCCGCGACCCGGCACACCCATTTCACCCTCGACGGCAGCGGTCCGGCGGAATTGGTGCCGCCCAGGCTCGAAGACTGGCCCGAAGTCACCCGTGAAACGGGCGACAACGTCAGGCGCGTCAACCTCGACAGGGTGACACGCGACGAGGTCAAGAGCTGGAAGCCCGGCGACACGCTGCTGTTAAGCGGAAAGATGCTGACCGGTCGCGACGCCGCGCACAAGAAAATGGTCGATATGCTGGCCAATGGCGAAAAATTGCCGGTCGATCTCGACGGCCGGTTCATATACTACGTCGGCCCGGTCGACCCGGTCGGCGACGAGGTCGTCGGCCCGGCGGGTCCGACCACGGCAACGCGCATGGACAAGTTTACGCGTACCATGCTCGAACAAACCGGGCTGCTCGGCATGATCGGCAAGGCCGAACGCGGCCCTGCCGCGATCGAGGCGATCCGCGATTTCGAATCTGTCTATCTGATGGCGGTCGGCGGCGCGGCCTACCTCGTGGCGCAGGCGATCAAGGCGTCCAGGGTCGTCGCGTTCCCGGAACTGGGCATGGAAGCGATATACGAATTCACGCTCGAGGAAATGCCGGTAACCGTTGCCGTCGACCACACCGGCGAATCGGTGCACCAGACCGGCCCGAAAATCTGGGCCGAGAAAATCAACCAGCAGGTCGTGAATTTCAAACCGTAACAACAGAACAACAGAACAACGGGGGACAGACCTCGTATTTAGAAGAACAAACGGCTCTGTCCGCAGGCCACACACGCGAGAAATCCATGCAGATAAAACTCGAAGAACTACCCACGCCGCAGGTCTACTTTACAATGACGCAATGCGTGCTGCCGCGCCCGATCGCCTGGCTGCTGACCGAGAACGATAACGAAGGATACAATCTCGCGCCTTTCTCGTATTTCAACGCCGTGTGCAGCGATCCACCGCTGGTTATCGTTTCCATCGGCAAGCAGGACGACGGTCGTGACAAGGATTCGATCCGTAATATCCGCGAACGTCACGAGTTCGTGATTCATATCGCGAGCTGCGACCAGCTGGCGGAATTGAACCAGTCCTCCGCGACCCTGCCGCCCGGTCAATCCGAGGTCGAAGCGAGCAATCTGGAGCTGATCCGGGTCAAGGGATTTCGCATGCCGCGTTTGAGCGACTGTAAGATCGCGTTTTTTTGCGAACGCCACGATATCCAGATGATCGGCAGCAAGAAACAGCAATCCCTGCTGTTTGCCGAGATCAAGGAGATCTATATCGCCGACGATTGTGCCGAGATTAACGCGCAAGGGCGGATTAAAATCCATGCTGACAGGGTACAGCCGCTGTCGCGCCTGGGCGCCGGAGAATACTCTACCTTCGGCGAGGTCATGTTCGCCAAACGCCCGGACTGACCTCGTCTTGCCAGTCCGGGCAAGCGAGGTCTGTTCACTATGGCGTTAATCAGCGCCGGTAAACCCTTGCCAGCGCCCAGACCTCGACGTACTCGACCCCGGCGCGGTGCAGCACGCGGGTGATCTCGCTTATCGTGGAGCCGGTGGTGACGATGTCGTCGACCACGGCAACATGGCGATAGCGACGCCGCGGCGAGTAGGCAAATGCGCGCGCAACGTTGCGCCCGCGCTGCGCGGCGCTCAACCCGGACTGGCTCAGCGTTGCGCGCGGCCGCGTCAGCGCGCGCCGATCGACCGGTATCCCGAGGCCCCGCGACCAGACAAGCGCGATCTCGAGGGCCTGGTTATAGCCGCGCTCGAGCAATCGGTCGCGGTGCAATGGTACGGGTAGCAAGACTTCGGGTCTGGGCAGGCTGCGGCCAAAAGGCTTCATGCACTGTTCGCACAGCGTTCGGGACAGGTAAAGCGCCTCGGAAAACTTGAGCTGCAGCAGGTAATCCCGCACCAGGCCACGATACTGCAGCGGCGCGATCATTTTTTGCCAGCGCGGCGGATTCAGCAGGCAGGCCGGACATACCCGCCCCGCGATCGGGCTTGGCTGCGCGCAGCAGGCGCATGGACTCGGCACCAGCCTGATATGTTCCTGGCAACTGGCGCACAGCGAGTCGGCGTTTTCGAGTTCGCAGCCGCAGGCGAGGCAGATCCCGGGCGCCAGCAGGTAGTTTATGCAGCGGTTGAATGCGCGTTTGAGCCCTGTTCCCGACATTGACTATTCCCTGTCTTGCAATAGACTTGGCGTTCTCCTTCGATTACGGCCAATTCCCGATGACCGATGCTGTGCAATCCCTGCGTCACGACTGGACGCTTGACGAAATTAAAACGCTTTTCGATTTACCTTTCAACGATTTGATGTTCCGGGCGCAGACCGCGCACCGCGCACACTTCGATCCAAACGCGGTGCAGATCAGCACCCTGCTCAGCATCAAAACCGGCGCCTGCCCGGAAGATTGCGCCTACTGCCCGCAAAGCGCGAAGCACGACACCGGGCTCGAACGGGAGCGCCTGCTGCCGATCGAGGAAGTGCGCACGGCCGCGATGAACGCGCGGCAAAACGGCGCGACCCGGTTCTGCATGGGCGCCGCCTGGCGCAACCCGACCGACAGGAATCTCGACAGGGTCATCGAGATGATCGGCGTGGTCAAGGACCTCGGCATGGAATCCTGCGTTACACTCGGCATGCTGACGCGTGAACAGACGCGCAAACTGAAGGCGGCCGGGCTCGATTACTACAACCACAATCTCGATACCTCGCCCGAGTACTACCGGGAAATCATCACCACCCGCAGCTATCAGGACCGGCTGGACACGCTGGAAAACCTGCGCGCCGAGGATATCAACGTGTGTTGCGGTGGCATCGTCGGCATGGGCGAAACCGAGCAAGACAGGGCTGCGCTGCTGCAGCAGCTCGCCAACCTGCCCGAGCATCCGCAAAGCGTGCCGATCAACCTGCTGGTTCAGGTCGAGAATACCCCGCTCTACGGCACCGAAGAACTCGACGGCCTCGAATTCGCGCGCACCATCGCGGTAGCGCGCGTCATGATGCCGGCATCGGTGGTACGCCTTTCTGCCGGCCGCGCCGCGATGAGCGAAGAGTTGCAGGCGCTGTGTTTCCTTGCCGGCGCCAATTCGATTTTCTACGGCGATACGCTGCTGACGACGCCGAATCCGGATAGCAACGAAGACCTGGAACTGTTTGCCAAGCTGGGAATTACCGCCAACGGCGAGCAGGCGCGCGCACCGGGCGATAACGCCGTCGCCTGATCGACGCGGCTTGGCGTCCAGCCGATGAAGGATCTGCAAGCCGATCTCGACCAGCGCCGCGCCGATGGACTCTACCGCAGGCGACGTATCATCGATTCCGCGCAGGGCGTCGAAACCCGCATCGACGGCAAGATGGTGTTGTCGTTTTGCAGCAACGATTACCTCGGACTCGCCAATCATCCTGACATAAGCCAGGCATTCGTCGACGCCGTCGGCCACTACGGTGTCGGCAGTGGCGCTGCGCACCTGATCAACGGCCACAGCCGGGCGCACGAGCAACTTGAACAACGACTCGCCGAATTTACCGGGCGCGAGCGCGCGTTGTTATTTTCGACGGGCTACATGGCAAACATCGCCATCGCGTCGGCCCTGCTCGGGCGCAACGACCTGGTTTACCAGGACCGGCTCAACCACGCGTCGCTGCTCGATAGCGCCAGGCTTTGCGACGCCAGGCTGGTTCGCTACCGGCACAATGACGTCGCCCAGCTGGAGGCCCTGCTGAGCGATGGTCGCCGGGATCGGCGCCGGCTGATCATGACCGACGGCGTTTTCAGCATGGACGGCGACTGCGCCGATCTCGAAAGCCTCGGCCGGATCGCGGCCGAACATGGCGCCTGGGCCATGGTCGACGACGCTCACGGTTTCGGGGTGCTCGGCACGCGCGGCGCCGGCCTGCTCGAACAGCTGGAACTGGCTCAGCAGCAGGTGCCGATTCTGATGGCGACGCTGGGCAAGGCGGTCGGCACCGCCGGCGCATTCGTCGCTGGCAGCGAAGCGTTGATCGAGACCCTCATCCAGCAGGCGCGGCCTTATATCTACACCACCGCGTCGCCACCGGCGCTTGCCGCCGCGACGCTGAAGGCGATCGATATCGTCGAAACAGAATCCTGGCGGCGCGAGAAGCTGTTCGAGTCTGTTGCGTATTTCCGCGCGCAGGCGCAGGCGCTGGGCCTGGACCTGATGGCCTCCGAAACCGCGATCCAGCCAATCGTTATCGGCGACAATCAAGAAGCGTTGTCTTTGAGCAACGCCCTGTATGAGCGGGGCATCCACGTTACCGCGATCCGCCCGCCGACGGTACCGGTCGGCAGCGCGCGCCTGCGCGTCACGCTCTCCGCCGCGCATGAGCGCGCGCATATCGATCGTTTGATCGAGGCCCTGAAATCTGTTGGCTGGAGCGCCTGATGGGGAGTCGGGTCGGGATTTGTCGCGTTGACACGAGGTTTTTGACGGCGCTGGCGAAGCCGCCGCCGCTGCCGTCGACCAGGACCATCGAGGTTCGGTGGCCCCTCGTCGGCTTTCGCTTGTACCCGGTAGACCGGGGAGAGGGAGCATTACTTCTATGGATCCTTCGGCCTGCCTAGCACGTCCTGGCCGCGGGGTGACAGGCTGAAAGCAGGTCAGTAATGCACGCCTGCCGCGGCGAGGAATGCTTCCGACAGTTCTCCACGGCCCATTTTGTCGATCAGTTCTTCCGCAACCTGCACGATCCCGGACAGTGGACCGGTGATCAGCACCAGTCCCAGTTGCAGGGTCACGCGCTTGTCGGCGATTGGGTTGGTGATGTTCGGATGCTCCGGGGGGAGCAAAATCATCTGAATCTCGCTGAGGTCGGACGGCATCTTTTCACAGTCGCCGCCGGGACTGATATATGCAAACAGTTCCTCGGGCGAGGCGAGTGACACGCTGTCTTCCTTGAGCAGGGTGTCACCGTCCCTGACGGTGAATTCGATGGTGATTGGCATGCGGATCTTATCCTCCCGATATTCATGAACAAGATTAATCCCTGTTACCGCGGCAGTTTTTGTCCTGGGTCAAATTATCCGGGTTGCCGGGTCGAATTAGTCAGGAACCGACACCGTAGTCGACGGTTCTAGACTGGTTATCGTTGTAAGAGTCGTAAGACCCTCGCTTTCGCGGGGACGACATCAGGGTCGCGGGGATGACATCAGGCTGTCCTCGATTTACGTCGGGGTTACGGTCACTGCGGGCGACCGAGATCGATGACGACGCCGGCCTCGAGCAGTTCCTCAGTGCGCTGCTGCGAGTAGCTGCGGTAGTCGGTTTGCCGGTAAAAACCGCCAGCGACGTAGCGCAGGCTCTCCTTGAAATGATGTGGGAAGGTCAGGCTGTCGTGGCGGCGTAACAGCTCGCCTTCGTCGAATAACAGCACGCCAGGCCGGTATATCATTTCATATTTCCGCGCCAGCCCGGATGGCGTGGTTCGGTTGCCGTGGACGTCGACGATGGATTCCCCCGAATCGGCGTCGAGACGCACGACGGTGAACGGCGCGATCTCCTGCCGCACCAGTTCATGCGCGAGAATCCCGTCGTGGAACTCGTTGCAGTCGTAGCAACTGCCGTCTTCGAAGATCACCATCAAGGGCCCGTCTACGCTCGACAGGTCATTGACCTCGCTGAACAGCGGATTGGCCCGCAGTTGATAAACATTCTTATCCAGTTTCGCTTGCAGGTAATCGGCAAGGCTGGTCGTCTGGTAGGACCGGGTGGCAACGAACTCGAGTACCTGCCTGAAACGCTGTGGCGCGCGATAGCCGTTTACCCGGACGATGGTTTTATTGTCCTGGTTCAGAAACAGGATCGCGGGCGTAGCTGCGACCTCGAGGATTTCGGACAATTGCTTTTCGGTTACCGAGATTTCCTCGTTGAACGCGATTTCACGGTCGCCGCGCACGTTGATCGCGATCGTGTCAAAATGCTGCCGGATATAGCGGGTCAGGGGCTCGGCCTCGAAAGATTCCCGCAGCATGCGGTCGCAGTAGGGACAATCGTTGAGCTGAAAGAACAGCATGACGTGCTTGCCGGCCTCGCTCGCTTCGTCGACATCATCCGCAATTTCGAGAAAACTCTGCTTGAACCAGACCGGCGCCTGGTGCGGCACACCGCCGACGATTTTGCCGCGGGCGACGGCGTCCGCAGCGCCGGCGGGCGCTGCCAACTCCAGAAACAGGATGATTCCAACGACCTTCAGATAGATTCCAGCCCGATTCACTGTCGATACTCTCGCTTTAGGTTGGCGCCCGGTGAGGGGCGACTATAGTCGACATCCCGGGCCTTGTGAATAGCTTTTTGGCAGGGACCGGCTGGTTAAAAATGCGACACAATTCACAATCCGAGTCAGCGGGATCTTTTGCTGCTAAACTAGCCTTCACATTATTACAACGACGCAGTAGACAATCATGAACCTAGTCGCAACCTTGCTCTCGTTATTCACCCTCGGCCTGCTGGTGATACTGATTTTACAAATGCGCGGTCAGCGTCTCGCTACCCAGGAATTACTTGCCGATAACCGTATCCGCACCCGTCTTTACCAGGACGCGGACGAGTCGACCACCTTCATTCTGAGTCGCACCATTCAAAATATCAGCGCGGGTCACCCGGACCCGAACCTGGAGAGCGACTCGTTCACGCTCAAGGTCGTGCGCGAGCTGGTCAAGCGCAGGGTGCCGAAGGAAAAATGGCTTGAAATCCAGGCCAACGAACGGCTCGTGCACGAGCTATACCTGTTGCTGCGCGACGGCGGCATCAAAAAAGGCCCGCGTCCGCTGCAGGCCAGGTCTTGAGGCATTTCTTTTGGTCGAAATTGCGGGGACGCAATTCTAAGCTCCACTGAATTAAGTACCGTGTCCCGCGAATCGGATCGATCCCCGCTTGCGCGGGGATCGCAATAGCGTTAGTACTTCGCGCTGTCGCCGTCGTAGGTAAGCCCTACCGAGGCGGCCTGGTCCTTCACCGCGCGGTAAATCTTCTCATCCAGCGAATCGTCGGCGCCGCCCTCGGCCTCGACCTTTTGCCTGATGAAACGATTGCGCGATTCGGATAGCTTTTTGATTTCCTGCTTGAGCTCATCGCGGCGTTGCGCCTGTTCCTCGATCACCGTCATTGCCTCGGCCGGCGCCATCGACTGCAGCGTGGCGGGCAATTCCTCGGCTTCGATTTCATCGAGCTCGACCCTGCCTGAAGTGATCGCCTCGACCAGTTCGCTCTCGCCGAGAAAGTTTTTCTCGCCGCTGGCGGTCGCGTTATAAGCAGAGCGCCGCGCCAACGCCTCGATGGATAATTCCTCGCGCAGTTTCGCGCTCGCGTCGAGTTTGCGTTTTTGCGCTTCCCGGGTCGGGGCGTCGCCATAGTACAGGCGGGTATCCTCGAGTTCGGCAGCGAGCTTCGACAGCTTCTCGTCGAACGGCGTGGCGACTGCGACCGTGTTACCCGAATCCTCCACCTGGAAGTATTCCCCGTTTCCGAGCGCGGCGATCTGCTGCCATGCGGGACGGGTGTATTCATGTTGTCCACTCTGGATGGCGTTGACCACGATACCCTTGCGCGCGGCCGCGGCCAGCGTCTCCGGGTATTTTACGTCGTTGGCATAATCCATGTGCGGGGGTGCATCGCCGACCAGAAACGCCACCCTGTAGACATTGCCGTCGTTGCTCCACGAGATCCTGTGGATCGCATCGTACAGCGCCTGGTTGACGCTTTCGGGTCCGTCGCCGCCGCCCTGGGCGCGAAAATCCATCAGGTTTGCGTACATCGAATCGAGATCGTCGGACAGGTCGTACACGCGCGTGATATACGCATCGCCGCGGTCGCGAAACGCGACCAGCCCCATCCTGATGTCGGGATTTTGTTGCGCCGAGGCCATCGTGCTCGCGATCGACCAGATCTTTTCCTTGGCCGCCTGGATCAGGCCGCTCATGCTGCTCGTGGTATCGAGAATGAATACCACTTCGATGCGATGACCCGTCTCGGGCAACACCGGCGTGACCGCGGTATTTTGAGTCGCCTGCGCCTGTTTGATTGCCGGGAACAGCGCGATGCCGGTCGCGGTGGCGACGAGCAGAGCGAGCGCGATTATTTTTGCATTAAAGGATAGGGTTTTCATGGGATTATCTCCGGGTTAGGGTTGGGTGAGTTTGCGCACGGCGTCGACTGCGACGCGATGCGCGGATTGAAACGGTGAGCGCTCATGCTGCGCGTGGAAATCGGCGCGCGATTGCCTGCGCGCAAGGTCGGGAATCCAGCCAAACAGCGCCTGCACCAGGAAGAAGCTCCATAGCGCCGCGACGATGCTGCCGGTGTTGACCATCGCCCAGGCGCCGGCGGCGACACCGGTCGCCACCAGGCCGAAATCGAGCGCGGCGGAAACCAGCGACGAGTGGAAATAAAGCGAACGCGTCAGCCAGATGAAGCCGGCCTGCAGCAGTACCTGCTGGAACAGCGGCAGGTCGAAAAACCAGCACGCCAGGCTCAGCGTCGCCCAGCTTGCGAGCATGACCACGCGGCCGACGCGGGCGCCGCTGCGTCTGAACAGGTAGACCAGGTAAACCAGCGCCGCCCACAGCAGCAGCAGGTTGAACAGCGTGCCGTAGCCGACGAAGCCGCCAAGCAGCAGGCTCGCAACGCCTGCGCCGACGGTGATTAATAACGCGACGATGACGCCGTCGATGATTCCGGGCGCTTTCATGACCTTGCCCTCCGCTCCTTCTCGCGCAGCAGCGCAATTTCGATTTCCTCGTTACGAATGGCGTCGCCATGGCCGCTGGCACCGCCGGCAAGCGGATTGTCGTCGCCGACGAGGAGTTCCAGCTTCTGCTTCATGCTGTCGAGTTGTCGGGTTTGATCGTCGATTTCACGGGCCAGGCTGTCGCGTTGCGAATCGATGCTCGCCGACTGTTGCTGCAATGCCTGCAGGCGTCTTTCGGCCGCCAGCTTGCGACGTACCAGGTCGCGCGCCAGGTCGTCTTTGTTGGCGCCGAGACAGATATCCAGCTCCTCGTCGAAACCCTCGATGCCCGCGCCCGTTTCGGCGATGGCCTTGCGCAACTGCTCGGCCTCGTGCCGCAGCAGCTTGAGGCGCTGCCGGTCCTGGTCGAGCGCGAACTGCATTTCGCGCACCGCCTGCTTGAGCTGCAGGTCGGGTTCCTCGATGCGATCCAGTACCGCGTGAAAATCGGCCTCGAATAGCCGCGAGAGTCGGGTAATCAGTGCCATGTCGTTTGCTCCGTTGCCGTTGAGAGATGCGTTGATTCTGGATCAGGGGTGGGCAACAAAACAGGCAGCGTTTGGTAAAACCTGGCGCCGCGGATTTACAAAATATTTACCAAGCCTCGGCAGCACGATGCTAGGATTGTTGTGTATTTATCGAGGTATTTATCCGATGACGCAGAAAGCGCGGATACTGGTTGTCGAGGACGAGGCGGCGATTCGCAGCGGGTTGGCCGACGTGTTCGTCTACCATGGCTACGAGGTCGACACCGCCGCCGACGGTAACGACGGGTTGCGCAAGGCGCTCAGCGGCAGGTTCGACCTGGTACTGCTCGACGTGATGCTGCCGGGTGTCGACGGCTTCGAAATCTGCAATCGTATCCGCCAGCAGGACCGGCGACAACCGGTGATCATGCTGACCGCCAAATCGAGCGACGAAGACATAGTGCAGGGCCTGACGCTCGGCGCGGACGACTACGTCGCCAAGCCGTTTTCGGTGACGCAGCTGGTGCTGCGCGTGCAGGCGGTACTGCGCCGCTCCGGCATCGCCGGCGAGCTGGCACGCGAAATCCGCCTCAATAATGGCCTCGTCATCGACAGCGAGAACCTGAGCGCTGGCGATATCGTCTTTACACGTCGTGAAATGGACCTGTTGCAATACCTGGCGCAGCAGGCGGACCGCCCGGTGGCGCGCGAGGAACTGCTCGCGCGCGTCTGGGGCTATGCCAATCACATGGAAATCGAAACCCGTACCGTCGATATTCATATCGCCAAATTGCGCCGCAAGATCGAGTCCGACCCGTCCAACCCGCGGGCGATTATCACGGTGCGCGGCGCCGGTTACCGGATACTGCTCGCCGATCAATGACTCGCCGCCGCCTCACCCTGCTGCTGGCGCTGTTTTTCCTGGCGCTCGCGATGCCGACCTCGGTGCTGGTTTACCAGGCCTACGGGCAGCTTAAATGGGAAGCCTTTTACCAGCATCAGCGGCTCGCACGCGAACTGAGCCTGCGCATCGACGGCGGCTTTCGAGACCTGATCGAGCGCGAGGAAAACCGTCCGATCACCGATTACGAATTTCTCAACGTGGCCGGTTCCGGCGAAACCGGCTTTCTGCAGCGATCGCCGCTATCCGAATTCCCGGTAAAGTCCGACCTTCCCGGCCTGCTGGGCTATTTCCAGGTCGACGCGTCGGGGCGGCTGCGCACCCCGATCGTGCCAGGAGCCGATGCCTCGAGCTACGGCATTTCGTCCGCGGAGCTGCAGCAACGCCGGCAGCAGGAAAACAGAATTCGCGGCATTCTCGATCGTAACCGGCTGGTCGGAAAAAGCGACCTCGCGGCTTCACCCGCGCGTGAAATTCCGCAGGCAGAGGAGGGGCTGGCAAAGTCGGAACGCGAAGATAGCCCGTCCTTGGCATCTGATTTTTCCAGCATCGGTCCCGTTTCCTCGAGCAGCGAAAGCGACAGCCAGGGGCAGTCCGTGTTCGACGAATTGACCACGCGCAACCTGATGCCGCCGGCCGAGAGCAGCGCCCCGGTCGGCGTAGTCGGCGAGCTCAGGCTCGACGACAGTTACGAGGTCGCCGCCGGCGCCGCGCCGGAGGCACAGAGAATCGAGGAGGATCAACGGGATACGGAGAAGCGTTCACGCAGGGAAAAGGTGAACCTGCCGCGGTTGCTGCAGCAGGAGCCGGTCCTCGCAGAGAGGGTTGCTGGCGAAGTCGAGACGGCGGCCGAGCCCCGGGTACAGCAGCGCGCGATCCGCATCCAGACCTTCGAAAGCGAGGTCGAACCGATGGAGTTCGCGCTGCTCGACAGCGGGGACTTCGTGCTGTTCCGGCGCGTCTGGCACCAGGACGAGCGCTACGTGCAGGGTATCCTGTTCGACCGGGCAAGCTTCATCGAGCGCCTGATCGCAGCTGCCTTTCGCGAATCGAGCCTGTCGTCGATGAGCGCGCTGATCGTCGCATACCGGGGCGCCATCCTGCAGAAATTTGACCCCGACTATAGCCGTCAGTACCGCCCCGGTGCCGAACAGGAAACCGACGAGCTGCTCTACCAGAGCCGGCTGATCGCGCCATTCGGCGACATCGAGCTGACCTACACGCTATCGCGTCTGCCGGTTGGCGCCGGCGGGCGGGTCATCCTCTGGTCGGCGCTGGTGCTCGCAATCGTGCTGGTCGGCGGCTGCTACATGCTGCTGCGGCTGGGTCAACGCCAGCTTGAGCTGGCGCAACAGCAGCAGGATTTCGTGTCCGCGGTCAGCCACGAGCTCAAAACCCCGTTGACGTCGATTCGTATGTACGGCGAAATGCTGCGCGAAGGCTGGGCTGACGGGGCGAAGCGCAAATCCTATTACGACTTCATTTTTCACGAGGCCGAGCGACTCACCCGCCTGATCAATAACGTACTGCAACTCGCGCGTATGTCGCGTAACGAACAGGTGGCAAACCTGAGCGCGACGACGGTGGGCGCTGCGCTGGCCGAATTGAAGCCGCGGCTCGAGTCGCAAATGGAACCGTCCGGATTCGAACTGCTGATCGAGGGCGAGCCGGCAGCGGATGCGGCGCGTATCCACATCGACATCGACTGGTTTATCCAGATCTTCATCAACCTGGTCGACAACGCGGTCAAGTTTTCGGCGGGCGCGGCAACGCGGCGCGTCGACATCGGGTACCGCCTGATGCGTGACGGCAAGATCCAGTTCTCGGTGCGCGACTATGGCCCCGGCATAGCGCCGCAGCAGATGAAGAAAATATTCACGCTGTTCTACCGCAGCGAGAACGAATTGACGCGTGAAACCATCGGCACCGGCATCGGCCTCGCGCTGGTGCAACAGCTCGCCGGCGCGATGCATGCCGAGGTCGATGTCGTCAACAGCGATCCTGGCGCGGAATTTCGCATACGCTTCGCTTCGATCGACGCGGACTAGCGAAAGTGAACACCGTTTTGCGCGAACCTGCCGCTGCATACGGCAGGATGACGCATATTTCGCATCGACGATATCGCCCTGGATGAGAGTCGGGCACGATTCCGCAGCAGCGGTGCGGAAATGAGCTACTGGCCCATCTTTGTGTTGTTTTGTCACTCCCCGCGGAATTCGTGCTATAAATCATTAACTTATACCAATTCGGGATGCGATCGGGATGCGAGTACTCAGTAAACTGGCGGCTATCATAATACTGGCGGCGGCGGCTTCGCCTGGCTACGCCGCGGAAATGAAGACCTTTTTCGGCATCGACGCCGTCGAAATGGAATCGACGCTGGGTTACAGTAACGGCAACGAGACCTATGAATTTACCGGCGTGCGATTGCGTTATGGTCTCGAAGCGCGCGAAGGCGGCAGCGCCGGAATCGAAATCATGCCCGCGATGGAAGACGAGCAGATCGACCCCTTCGGGGACCTGTTCGAACTGTCAATCGGCCCGTCGCTCGCCGCCTATTTCACCATCGGCAAGCCGGTATACCTGCGCCTGGGCTTTTCGTTTACGGAATTCGAGTATACCGATATCGCCTCCGGCATATCGGACAAGGATACCGCTTCCGCGATCGAACTTGGCCTCGGATTCAATATTTCCCCCAGCGAGAATTTAACCTTCTATGGGGAATTCCTGCGCAGGGATTCAGGCGAGCTGATCCTGGATACTTTCTTCTTCGGCGAGGTCGACCAGGTTTCGGACATGGTCTCGCTGGGCGTAAACTTCAAGTTTTAAACCCGCTGGCAGGATCCTGGCCGGTTACGCAAATAAGGGCCCGGGTACCTCTTTTCGCGATTCGACGCAACCCGTTAACCGGACGGAACACTCCCGTCGATGCCGATAAGGCTATCGAGCCGGCGCCCGTTGCGGGTAAAATCGTGGCTCGCAATGGTTGAACGGATTTTCGAAACAAAGATATGGCGGAAGACAGGGCCGAAGTCGGAGATTTGCAACGCCTGCTCGCCGCGGTGGGGGCGGGTCTCGACGAATTCCTGAGGTTTGAACACCCCGATGCGCTCGCGCACCGGGATCAATGGAAGGCGGCGCTCGATATTGAGCTGCCACGGCAGGGCGTCGGCATCGACGAGGTGACGCGGGAGCTGCTGCAGCAGGTCATACCTCATGGCTCGCCGGTGACGCGACCCGGGTTCTCGGCTTTTATCACCACCGGGGCCACCACCGCCTCGATTCTCGCCACGGCCGCCGCGGGCATCGCCTCGCCGCAGCGCTACATGCACACCGCGTTCAACCTGCTCGAGGAAGTCTCGCTGGACTGGCTCGCGCAGATGTGCGGTCTCGAAGGCATGAAGGGCAT
>JAOTTY010000205.1 GCA_029864185.1 Gammaproteobacteria bacterium | reverse complement strand
TCTGGCGATTTCGACCGCGTCGAAGTCTTCGCGGATAACACCCTTGCTCGGCGACGCTTTCTTGATTTCGGCGATAACCGCCGCGTCACCGCGTTCTACCGCTTTTTTCAGCGACGCCACGAAACCTCGCGGCGGAGAGGCGTGCCGGACGCGCCGCCGCAGGCTGGCGGCGGTTGTCTCGCGCCGACGCTCCTCGATTTCCTGCTGCTTGCGCGCAAGTATCCGGTTCAGAATATCCGGCCGTGAGCTGCTCATCAGGCGTTGGTCTGCCTGACCAGATTCTCCAGCACCTCGGTCGCCCTGCCGCTGCTGATCGCGCTGCGCGCGGCTTCGACACCCGCGGCCAGCGTATCGGCGAGGCCCGATACGTAAATCGCCGCGCCGGCATTCAAGCAGACAATGTCGCGCGCGGGGCCGGGTTTGTCTGCGAACACATCACGAATCTTTGCCAGGCTTTCCTCGGCCGACGCGACGCGCAGCTCGTCCAGCGAAGCCGTTTCCATACCGAAATCGGCAGGTGTTATCGTGTAGGTAGTGACCTTCCCGTCCTTCAGTTCGGCCACCCGGGTCGGCGCCGATATACTGATTTCATCCATGCCATCCTCCGAGTGCACCACCATGACATGCCGGCTACCCAGTTGCTGCAACACGTTGGCCATTAGCTCGACCAGGTCCGCGTGGAACACGCCAATAACCTGGTTCGGCGCCCCGGCCGGATTGGTCAGCGGCCCGAGCACGTTGAACACGGTACGCACAGCGAGTTCCTTGCGCGCCCCGATGGCATGTTTCATCGCGCCATGATGCGCAGGCGCGAACATGAACCCCACGCCCACGCCATCGATACATGCGGCTACTTTTTCGGGCGAAATATCGAGCCTGACGCCCGCAGCCTCGAGTACGTCGGCGCTGCCCGAGTTACTCGTCATGGAGCGATTGCCGTGTTTCGCCACCCTGGCGCCGGCCGCGGCCGCCACCAGCGCGCTCGCAGTCGAAATATTGAAACTGCCCGACGAATCGCCGCCGGTGCCGGCGGTATCGACCAGGTGGTCGGTATCGACGTCGACCCGGGTTGCCAGCTCGCGCATGACCGCCGCGGCCGCGGAAATCTCATCGACGCTTTCGCCCTTCATATGCAGTCCCACCAGGAAACCGCCGATTTGCGAGGGGGTACATTCTCCGGTCATGATCTGCCTCATCACCGAAGTCATTTCGTCGCCGCTCAGATCCTGTCGGGCGATCACCGTTTTGATTGCTGTCTGAATATCCACCGCTCCCCCTATGAGATTTCCTGTTCAAGAAAATTGCGCAACAGGGCGTGACCATTATCGGTCAGAATGGACTCCGGGTGAAATTGCACCCCCTCGACCTGCATTTCCCTGTGCCGCACACCCATAACCTCGTCAACCTCGCCGTCGTCATTCTCGGTCCAGGCGGTGACTTCGAGACAATCCGGGACCGAATCCCGCTCGATCACCAGCGAGTGGTAACGGGTTGCGACGAAGGGGCTGGCCAGCCCTGCGAAAACTCCGACACCGGTATGAAACACCGGTGAAGTTTTGCCATGCATGATTTCTCGCGCATGCACGATCCTGCCGCCGAATACCTGGCCGATACTCTGGTGCCCGAGACAAACGCCGAGAACAGGCTTCCTGCCGGCCAGCGCTTCGATCGCGGCCATCGACACCCCGGCTTCGTTCGGCGTGCAAGGTCCCGGCGAGATCATGACATGGCTGGCATCCGAATCCAGGATCTCGTCGACACCGATCCGGTCGTTGCGCACGACTTCGACGTCGGCGCCGAGCTCGCCCAGGTATTGCACCAGGTTATAGGTGAAAGAGTCGTAATTGTCGATCATCAGGACTTTCATGACTCATCCTCCCCCGCCTTTTCGGCGCAGGGATCGCGCGACGGCAGCCCCGCCTCGGCCAGCGCCACCGCGCGAAAAATGGCGCGCCCCTTGTTCATTGTTTCGGCCCACTCGTTCGCGGGGACCGAATCGTAAACGATTCCGGCGCCTGCCTGAATAAAGAGCTGCCCGTCCTTGATCACCGCGGTGCGAATCGCGATCGCGGTATCCATGTTTCCGCTCCACGAAATATAGCCAACCGCGCCCGAATAGATTCCGCGCTTCACCGGCTCGAGTTCGTCGATGATTTCCATCGCCCTTATCTTGGGCGCCCCGGAAACGGTACCCGCGGGGAAGGTCGCGCGCAACACGTCGAAGGCCGACATATCGGGCCTGATCCGACCCTCGACGTTGGAGACGATGTGCATCACATGCGAATAGCGCTCGACGATCATCTTTTCGGTGAGTCTGACGCTGCCGACCTGGCTGACGCGGCCAGCGTCGTTACGACCGAGGTCGATCAACATCAGGTGCTCGGCGAGTTCCTTCGGATCATCGAGCAGTTCTCGTTCCAGCGCGAGGTCTTCGGCGGGCGTTTTGCCGCGTGGCCGCGTGCCGGCGATAGGCCTGACCGTGACCGCCTCGTCCTCGAGGCGCACCAGGATTTCGGGCGAGGACCCGACCACGTGGTGATCGTCCAGGTTCAGGTAATACAGGTATGGCGACGGGTTGAGACTGCGTAAAGCGCGATACAGATCGATCGGCTCCGACCGGTACGGAATAGATAATCTTTGCGACAGCACGATCTGCATCGCGTCGCCGTCGATGATGTACTGGCGCGCCTTTTCGACCGCGTCCTCGAAACCCTGCTGCGTAAACTCGGACGTGAAATCCTGCTCGCTGACGCCGTGCTCGGAGGCCTGGGGGTTGTTTTCGAGGCGTACCGATTTCAGCCTCGCCTCGATCCCGTCGAGCTGCCGCTGCCCGTCGTGCCAGGCGTCATCGTCCGCGGAATCCACGTGCACGACCAGGAACATGCGCGACGACAGGTTATCGAAGACTACCAGGCTGTCGCTCAGCATCAACAGAATGTCGGGCGTATCATGCCTGTCGGGATTGGGGCAGCTCGCCAGCCGAGGCTCGATATAGCGAATCGTGTCATAACCGAAATACCCGACCAGCCCGCCGTGGAACTTGGGCAGGCAATCGGCTTCGGCTACCTTGAAGGTACCCAGGTACTCCTCGATAAAACTGAGCGGATCGGCGATGTTCTGCTCGCTGGTCTGCTGGCCATCGACCTCGAGCAGGACACGGTTGCCAAACACCCTGATGCGGGTGCGGCAAGCCATGCCGATGATCGAGTAGCGGCCCCATTTTTCTCCGCCCTGCACCGATTCGAAAAGATAGGTGTAGGGCTCGTCAGCGAGTTTGAGATAGGCACTTAGCGGCGTATCGAGATCGGCGAAAACTTCACGCACCAGCGGGATGCGGTTGTAATCACGCCTGATTAGATCGTATTGCTTGAGGTTCATGACTGACTCTTAAACGGATTAACAGAAAACGGAAAAAAGGAAACTACGGCCAACGATTACCATCGCCAGCTTTGCGTACCCTCGTTCTTCTGTAAGCGTTCTAGAGTCATTTGGAGCAACCGTTACGGTCAGGTTTCGAATCTACCACAGCATTTCGGGCAAGGCCATGACTATTTAAACCGGTTCAAATCGTACCGGCGCGCGCCAGTTCGGCGCGCATCTGACCGAGGATGCTGTCGTAGCGATTCGGATCCTCGGCTTTCGCGAAACCGAAAATACCGGAACCGGAGACGAAGGTGTCGGCGCCTGCCGTGGCGATTTCCGCGATATTATCGACCTTGACGCCGCCGTCGATCTCGAGGCGAATATCGTATCCGGACTGGTCGATCAGGCGGCGCGCGGTGCGCAGCTTGTCGAGCGTTGCCGGAATAAAACTCTGACCGCCGAAGCCCGGATTCACCGACATCAACAGGATCATGTCCACCTTGTCGAGAACGTGATCGAGATAGCCGAGCGGCGTCGCCGGGTTGAACACGAGACCCGCGCGGCAGCCGTTGTCGCGTATCAGCGACAGGCTGCGATCGATGTGCTCCGAGGCCTCGGGGTGAAAAGTAATGTAGCTGGCCCCGGCGCTGGCGAAGTCCGGAATAATACGATCGACCGGTTTCACCATCAGGTGCACGTCGATGGGAGCTTCCACGCCATGCTTGCGCAGCGCCTCGCAAACCAGCGGGCCGATGGTCAGGTTGGGCACGTAGTGATTATCCATGACGTCGAAATGAACGATATCGGCCCCGGCGGCAAGCACGTTATCGACTTCTTCGCCGAGGCGGGCAAAATCGGCGGACAGGATCGACGGGGCAATCTGGTAATCGGGCATGGTAATTCCTGGATACGGGTGGCTGGCAATTTACACCAATTGGCCGCTGATTTCAGCCTGTTCCAAATGGATAAACCCCCTAACCCAAACGAGATCGATCGGCCGCGAGCTGCTAAACTGGGAAAATAGCGATGACGGACGCCTCTTGACATGTCTGCGCAACAGCAACTCAGGCAGGAACTGGCCGCGCTGCGGCACGAGCTGAGACGCGTCAGCGACGGTCTCGAGCGCAATCCCACGCACGCACTAGAGCTGCGGGCACGGCAATTGCGCGATAATATCGCGCTATGCGAACGCGACCTGGCGCGGGAACTCGCGCAGCCTAGACCTCCGTCATCTGCCGGATAACGTCGTTCATGTGCGTGACGTGCGAGCCTTCCCAGTAAACCTTGTGGCAGCGCGAACAGCGGAAGAAATCACTGTAATAACGGCGCGTCAACGGTTCCAGGCTTGACCAGACCTGCTCGGGCTGCACACTTACGATTATTCCGTTGCAGTCGAGGCAGCGCCGCAATGGCTGCAGCTGCCCGGACAGGTCGCAGCGCCGTATCACTTCCTGCAGCTGCGTGTCGGGATCGTCGGATCGCACCCAGAAACCGTGAGTTACGGCCTTGCGAAACAGCAGGCGCCGGTCCCGGGTCAGGATGATGCGCCTGTCGCGCATCGATATCTCGACGACTTCGTTATCCCCCAGGCTATTGTCGTAAACGGTATCGAACCCAACCATGCGCAGGCGGCGCGCCAGCTTGCCCAGGTTGACATCGACGACAAATCTGGTCTCGCGCAGCGGCCGCGCGCGCAGGTGCTGCAGCGGCGAAATATCGAGACTTTCGAATACCGGGTAAACCGCAACCCTGTCCCCGTTTTTTAAACGCCGGTCGAAGCCCACCGACTCTCCGTTGACGAGCACGAGGTCGACTTCGCTATGCGGCACCCCGAGCGCCTCGATCGGGTCCTTGATGGCGGGCTCGCCGCCGAAGCGATACCGGATAGTCCGACCGTGGTCTTGCGGATCGAGAAAATCGTTCAGCTCCTCATAAAAGCGGAAATTGGCGAGACAGGGTTTCAAGCTTATAATCCGTTGCCTGGAAGCGAAGACAGGGCAATAGTATTAAATTATGGCTGAAATTGTCTCATATCGTAAAGCCATCTTCGCCGCGCTTCAGGCCCTGCTGGTCATCGCAGGCCTGTTTCCGCAGGCAGAGTCCTCCCCCGCGAGCAATGGCTTTCAGGCGGAACGCGAACAAATGATACGTCTGATCGAGGCCGATGTCCGCGATACCAGCGCCTACCTGAAACGCTCGGCGCTCGACGACCGCGTGCTGGCAGCCATGCGCGAGGTGCCGCGACACGAATTCGTGCCCGCGAACCGCGTCGACCAGGCCTATCAAAACCGCCCTCAGCCGATCGGGCATGGTCAGACCATATCGCAACCCTATATCGTTGCCATCATGACCGATCTACTGCAGCTGGAGCCCGGCAAACGGGTGCTCGAAATCGGCACCGGCTCTGGCTACCAGGCGGCGGTGCTGGCGGCGCTCGGAGCGAGAGTCTGGAGTATCGAGATCATCGAACCGCTTGGCCGCGAGGCGCGTCTGCGCCTGGCGCGACTCGGCTATGACGAAATTGCGCTGCGCATCGGCGACGGCTACTACGGCTGGCCCGAACAGGAGCCGTTCGACGCCATCATGGTCACCGCCGCGGCAAGCCACATACCGCCGCCGCTGGTAAAACAGCTCGCGGTCGGCGGCAAAATGGTTGTCCCGGTAGGCAGCCGGTTCTCGACCCAGGAACTGATATTGATTACGCGCACCGGCCCCGACGAAGTGGTCACCCGGCAGGTACTGCCAGTGAGATTCGTGCCTCTCACCGGCGGCCACTAGCCACGGCGTGGCTGGAATCGCCCGACCTCGAATCGCGATCGCGCTGATATCGGCCGCGGTGCTCGGCTACGAAGTATTGCTGATGGCGCTGTTTTCGCTGATCCAGTGGCACCATTTCGCCTACCTGGTCGTCAGCATCGCGTTGCTCGGATTTGGCGCCAGCGGAACCCTGCTGGTGTTCATCGCAAAACGCCTGTCGGGCCGGTTTCGAGATTTTGCCGTAACCCAGGCCACCCTGTTTGCCGCCACCGCTATCCTGAGTTTCGCGCTCGCGCAGCGGCTGTCGTTCAATCCGGAGGAGCTCGTCTGGGATCCCGGTCACTGGCTGCGCCTGGGGCTCGTGATACTGCTGCTGTCGCTGCCGTTTTTTTTCGCGGCAAACCTGATTGGCATGGCGCTGATCGAATTTCGCGATCGACTCGCACGGATCTACGCGGCCGATCTGGCCGGCGCCGGCGCCGGCGCGCTCGCCATCGTCGGATTATTGTTCCTGGCATCGCTACCACAGGCGCTGCTGTGCATATCCGCCCTCGCCCTCGTCGCCGCGATGATCGTCTGGATCGAATGTGGCGGTCGCGCCTTTCCGGCCCTTACGGGTTTTGCGGCGGCTCTGGCCCTGCTTTACCTGCTACCGGGATCGTGGGTAGAACCGCAAATCTCGGCCTACAAGGAACTGAGCCAGACCCTGCGCGTCCCTGGAACCCGCGTCATCGAGCAGCGCTCGAGTCCGCTTGGTAATCTCAGCGTCGTCGAAAGTCGCTCGGTACCGCTGCGACATGCACCCGGGCTGAGCCTCAATGCCACCACCGAACCGCCACCGCAGCTCGGGCTTTTCACCGACGCCGGCGGGATGTCCGCGATTACGCGCTACCGCGGCAACAATGCTGAACTTTCCTACCTCGACGACTTAACCTCGGCGCTGCCCTATCATCTCGCGCATCCTGGCAGGGTGTTGATACTCGGCGCGGGCGGCGGCGCCGACGTGCTGCAGGCTATTTATCACGGTGCCGGGCACATCGATGCGGTCGAAATCAATCCCCAGGTGATCGACCTGGTGCGCAATCGCTTTGCCGAATTCAGCGGCGGGCTCTACGATCTTGCCCGCGTCAGCGTGCACCTTGCCGAGGCGCGCGGTTTTCTGCAGCAGGATTCGGCGCGCTACGATTTGATCCAGGTGGTAATGCTCGATTCGTTTGTCGGTTCGGCCGGTGGCGTGCACGGCCTCAACGAGAATTTCCTGTATACCGTCGAAGCCTTGCAGCAGACCCTGTCCCGCCTAAACGACAAAGGTTTCGTTGCGCTCACACGCTGGCTCAGGCTGCCCCCGCGCGACAGCCTCAAGCTGTTCGCCACCGCAATCGAGGCGCTCGAGCGCGCCGGCGTCGACAACGTCTCGCAGAGGCTGATATTGATCCGCGGTTTACAGACAAGCACCCTGCTGATCAAGAATGGCACGGTAAGCGCGGGGGATATCGCGAACCTGATCGAGTTCTGTCGGAAACGCTCCTTCGACCTGGCTTATTACCCCGCAATGCCACAATCGCAGGCTAATCGCTACAATCGTCTCGAGACCGCCTATTTTTATCAGGCTACGCAGGCGCTACTCGGACCATCCAGGGACCGGTATTTGCGGGATTACAAGTTCGACCTGCGGCCCGCCAGCGACGATCGGCCGTATTTTTTTCATTTTGCCAAGTGGCAAAGCTTCGCGGAACTGCTCGAGCTGCATCATCGAGGCGGTAGCGCATTGCTCGAAACCGGTTACCTGACTCTGGTGATTGCCCTGCTGCTGGGCCTCGCGCTCAGCCTGCTGCTGATACTGCTGCCGCTGCTGTTTGCCGGTCGCGACAGGGTAAGCACCGCAGCAGATTTCGGCAACGGCAGGGTGTTGCTGTACTTTGCCGCGCTCGGTCTCGGCTTCCTGCTGATCGAAATTTCGTTTCTGCAGAAGTTCATCCTGCTGCTGCACCACCCGCTGTACGCCGCCGCGATCGTGCTGGCCTCCTTTCTGACGGCGGCCGGGGTCGGCAGCGCCTTCGCGCAACGCTTTGCCGGCCGCCTGAACGCCCGG
>JAOTTY010000438.1 GCA_029864185.1 Gammaproteobacteria bacterium | reverse complement strand
CGGCAGGTGGCTCAGGCGGCCGTCGTAGGGCAGGATGGCGTGCGCACGGATGTTCAGGAAATTAATGTTCCAGATGCCGATCAGCGCGAGCATCACCGGCAGGTTCCGTTCGAACTTCTCGTTGCGGAAGTGCAGGTCCATCGCGTGCGCGCCGGCAAGCATCCTGCGGAAATTCTCCATGCCGATCTCGAGCGCGATCGGCAACCCGATCGCGGACCACATCGAGTAGCGTCCGCCGATCCAGTCCCACAGCTGCAGGCGGCTGTTGGGCGGGATGCCCCAGGCAGCCATCTTGTCGCTCGCGGCAGAGACGCCGATGAAGTGGCGACGATACAGCACTTCATCCTCGGCACCGCTGGCGTGGCGCAGCCACTGCAGCGCGGTATTCGCATTTGACAGGGTGTCGATGGTGGTAAAAGACTTCGACGAAAGAATGAATAGCGTCGTCGCCGGGTTCAGCGTATCGAGCCGCTCGGCGAGCTGGCTGCCGTCCATGGTCGACACGAAATACATTTCCAGCTGGCCCTCGTAGACCGCGTGGGTGTCGCCGAGTGCCTTGGCGGCCATGAACGGCCCGAGGTCGGAGCCGCCAACGCCGATGTTGACGACGGTATCCACCGGCATGCCCGAGAAGCCACGCCACTGGCCCGCGTGGATGCGCTCGACGATCTGCTCCATGCGGTGCAGCGTCTCGTGGATGCCGTGCACGATATTGGTGCCGTTCAGCGACAGAACGCTGTTTTCCGGCAGGCGCAGTGCGGTGTGCAGCGCCGGTCGGTTCTCCGACGTGTTGATCGCGGCGCCGCTGAACAACTTGCCAATCCAGTCGTTCAGATCGCATTCGCGCGCGAGGCCGCACAATAGTTCGGTGGTCTCGCGGGTGATGCGCTGCTTGGAATAATCCAGCAGCAGGTCGCCCTGTTGCAGGCTGAAATGGTCGAAACGGTCGCGGTCCTCGAGCAGTTCGCTCAGGTGCTGGTTGCCGGTGGCGACCGCGTGACTACGCAGTGCCTGCCAGCTTTTCCTGTCGGTCAGCGCCATCGGCTAGAAATCCTGTTGCCCGAGCCACTCGGCGAAGTCAGCGCCGATCTCGGGATGCTTGAGGCCGTACTCGATATTGGCGATCAGGAAACCGAGCTTGCTGCCGCAGTCGAAGGTACGCCCGGTCATGCTGTTGGCCTGTACCGGCATTTCGGCGATCAGCGCGTTGATCGCGTCGGTAAGCTGGATTTCGCCACCGGCGCCGGGTTTCGTCTTCCTTAGCAGCGCCAGGATGCGGGCCGGCAATACGTAGCGCCCGATGATCGACTGGTTCGACGGCGCGCCTCCGACTGGCGGTTTCTCGATCATCGCAAGCACGTTATGGCTTTCGCCGGGTGCGAAATCGGCGCCGCCGCAATCGACGATGCCGTAGCTGCTGACCTGGTCCTCCGGTACCGCCTCGACCATGAGCTGCGCCGCATGGTTTTGTTTGAACGCGGCGACGATGGCGCGCAAATCGTGCGCGTGGTCGCCGTCGGGGTGAAAAATCAGCACGTCGGGCAGGCTCACCGCGAAATCGTCGTCGCCGATCAGCGGCGCGGCGCACAACACCGCGTGGCCGAGTCCGAGCGGCTCGTCCTGGAACGCGGTCGAGATCCGGACGCCGCGCGGCAGGATGTCTGAAACCATCGCGAGTTGTTCGATCTTGCCCTTGGAAAGTAGCGTTTCCTCGAGTTCCGTGTGCGGTTCGAAATGCGCCTCGATCGCCTTCTTGATCGGGCGCGTGACCAGAATGATCTCCTTGAAGCCGGCGTTGACCGCTTCCTCGACCACGTACTGGATCACGGGCTTGTCGACGACGGTCAACATTTCCTTCGGGATGACCTTGCTCGCGGGCAATACTCGCGTACCGAGGCCCGCCACCGGGATGACGATTTTTGTCAGTTCAGTCATGTTTCAGGGAGCTGTCTACGAGCCGAATTCAAAGAAGTCTGCCATTCTAAGTTCAATCCGTTTGAACCTCTAGCCCAATTGTAATTAATCTGGGCAACCATGCCCGCCAAATTCGTTTTGTGAGAACTGATCGAAGTTTTCGGCGATTTGACGTGAGCGAGCGTTGCGCTGG
>JAOTTY010000437.1 GCA_029864185.1 Gammaproteobacteria bacterium | reverse complement strand
GGTAAAACGGCTGCCGGATCCGAGCGCCGGATCGTAGCGCTCGCCGATCGCGTAGACGCCGCCCTCCGGTAGCTGTAGTGGCTGCAGTTCGAGCGGGTTGTCGTCTTCGTCGGTGGCCGCCTGCAACTCTTCGAGGTGCTGCGCGAGGTAGGCGTAGCGCGGATCGCCGGTATCGTCGGTCCACGCGTAAAGTACCTGGTTCCTGCCGGTGAACCGCGCCGCGATATCGATGTGATAATCGGTACCGTCGCCGAGCAGGTTTTCGCAAATTTCTGCCGGCGCGCCCGACAGCCAGATGAAGTGGTCGACGCCGAGGTAATCGCCGAGACCCTGTTCGATCTGCTGCTGGCTTAGCCCGGGATTGCGGTTATCGTTGATGATCGAGCTGCGCGTCGCCATCAGGCTGCCGCTGCCGTTGACTTCGATGGCACCGCCCTCGCTGACCAGCGGTGCAACGAAAATCGGCAGCCCGAGGATGCCGGCAACCGTCTGCGGTATATGCCGCTCCGCGTCGGCCCAGTCCGGGTAGCTGCCCCAGCCATTGAAGTTCCAGTCGGTTAACGCGACGTGGCCGTGGCCGTCGACGACGAAAATTGGTCCGGTATCTCGATGCCACACGTCGATGGTCTGCGTGACATGGATCGACACCCGGGTCATATTAAAGCCGTAATAATTCATAATCGCGAAGATATGGCTACGCTGCGTGTCGCTTTGCGCCAGGATTTCGAGCCTGACCTGGCGATGCAGCTCCGCGGCCATCAGCATCCAGGTTTTCTCCATCGTCAGCTGGTAGGAAAAATCGTCGTGACGCGCGGCGGTGGGATGTCGACCAGGCCATTGCAGCCAGACCGCGCTATGCGCTTCCCATTCCGCCGGCATGCGGTAACCCAAGTCGCGAGGTGTCTGCTGTCTGTCGTCAGTCATCGTGGATGAACCGCTGGATCGTTAAACTGTCAATCTTTCAGAAATATTTAAGATTTCAACACTAAAATGTAGCAGAAATCGGATTTAATCTGCGCAGATCCACTAAATAGGTGGGATTGCATGGATTAATTTGTTTAAAATCAATAGATTCGATCGATAAGTTGAATTTGTTTGCAGTTTTGTTTTTTAAGCCGGATATAATGTTCACGTCGGCTATCAATAATCTTCAAGGATCGGGCGTTTGACTCCAGACCTGATATTCAGAATTCTCGGCGACAAGTGGCTGCGGACCGTTGTGGTACTGCTGCTGCTTGCGGCGCTTGCACACCAGGTTGCGTTGGTGGTCTGGCATTTCGTACCGATGCAGGAGCCGGTCGCGGAGGTGGAGCGCGCGCAGATCGTGCGCAGCACCGCGCGGGCCAGCGCCAGCACAAATTACCAGCAGCAGGCAAACGCGATCGGCCGCGCCTTCCTGTTCGGCAAGGCCGAGACGAAGGCGGCCGTGGTCCAGGTCGAGGAAGCTCCGGAAACTCAGCTCAACTACAAGCTGCGCGGGATTTACTTTTCTCCCGACGCACGCCTGTCCTCGGCCATCGTCGAGGTCAAACCGAACCAGAGCAGGAACTACCTTATCAACGACGAACTGGACGAAAACATTACGCTGGCCAGGATCGAGGCCGACCATATTCTGATCAACCGCTACGGCAAGCTCGAACGGCTCAACCTGGAAAAGCCCGAGCCTCTGACCGGGCAGCAGGCTAGCGCCCGCAGCAACGTCGCGAGCGCGAGCCAGACCGCGCTGCTGCGCAGCTACAAGCAGCGTTACACCAGCAACCCGATGGCGCTGGCGACGCGCTTCCAGGCGATCCCGGTGCAGCAGGACGGGAAAAACATCGGCTTCAAGCTGAAGGCGCTGCGCGGAGAAAGCCTGCTGCAGAAACTCGCGTTCGAACCTGACGACGTGTTTACCGCGGTCAACGGCGTGTCGCTCAAGAATCCCTTCGAAGCGCTGGATGCATTGAAATCACTAACCACCGCGAACAATATCTCGGTGACGATACTGCGCAATGGCGCTGAACAAACCCTGGACTTCCAGATATAAACGGGCTGCAGTCGATGAAAAAGCTGACAATTATAATAACCACGCTCGCAATGGTGCTGCTTAGCCAGGCCTCCAGAGCCGAGGA
>JAOTTY010000436.1 GCA_029864185.1 Gammaproteobacteria bacterium | reverse complement strand
CGATTTTAATAGCGATTTCTGGCACTGGTACATTGCGGTCGCGACCGTCATCAGCATTCTCGCCTGCGTCTGGCTGCTGCGCTGGATGACCTCGGGCTTCGAAAAGGGCAAGGAGGTCGAGAGCACCGGCCACGTCTGGGACGGCGACCTGAGCGAACTCAATAATCCGCTGCCGCGCTGGTGGCTGGGACTGTTTTACATCACCCTCGCTTTCGGCGGATTTTACCTGTTGCTGTACCCTGGCCTCGGAAAATTCAGCGGCTTTCTCAACTGGACATCGGTCGGCGCATACGAGGAAGAAGTCACCCGAATGGAGGAGGAAGTTGGACCCTTGTTCGCAGGTTACCAGCAGACCCCCGTACTCGACCTGATCAAGGACAGGGATGCGCTCAAGATTGGCGAAAGGCTTTACCTCAATTATTGCTCGACCTGCCATGGTTCAGACGCGCGCGGCGCGCGTGGTTACCCGAACCTGCGCGACAGGGACTGGATATGGGGCGGCGATCCACAGAGTATCAAGACGACCCTGACGAATGGCCGTATTGCCGCGATGCCGGCATGGGAAGCGGCGCTCGGTGGCGAGCAAGGGGTCGACGAGGTAACCCAGTACGTGTTGAGCCTGTCGGGTCGCGCGAGCATCGAGGAACTTGCAGAAAAAGGCAAGGCGAGGTACGACGTATTCTGCGTGGCCTGCCACGGCCCCGAGGGCAAGGGTAATCCGGCGCTGGGCGCGCCCAACCTGAGCGACGATATCTGGCTCTATGGCGGTTCGATTACCCGGATCGCGGAATCGATCGCCGCAGGACGCGCCGGGCAAATGCCGGCCCAGCTCGAGCGGCTCGGCGAAGCAAAGGTGCATTTGCTGACGGCCTACGTCTATAGCCTGTCGCAGCAAAAGTAATGGATTCGCCGCTACCGGATAAAATCCCGCGTCTTCAACAGGCGATCTCGATACTGTGGCCGTCGTTCGCTGTCGCTATTGTTGCGACCGGGTTTTTTTTCTCGGCCTTCCATCCGCGGGACCTGGTCCCGTTTAATCTCGACATCGACGTAAGCCCCCTGGCAGCCTACAGTATCGGATTCTTCCTGTTCTGGTTCCTCGGGATACTGTCAAGCTACGGCACAATGTATTTCATCATCTCCAATAGCCAGGCCCTGAGCAAGCAGCAAAACCAGTCGTAAAACAAGAAGGCGCGAAGTTAATGCAGTCGCAAAATACCGATACCGCGGAACCGACGCTTTACGCCGCGCACAAGAAGATCTATCCGCGTGAAGTCGGCGGCTACTTCACCCGGCTGCGCATGCTCTCAGTTATCGTCCTGCTCGGTATTTACTATCTGATGCCGTTCGTGCAGTGGGGTGATCGCCAGGCCCTGCTGTTCGACCTGCCGGCGCGCAAGTTTTATATCTTCGGTCTGATCCTGTGGCCGCAGGACTTCATTTACCTCGCGGCGCTGCTGATCCTGGCCGGTCTGTCATTGTTCTTTTTTACCGCGCTGTTCGGGCGCGTCTGGTGCGGCTATGCCTGCCCGCAAACGGTCTGGACCGAGGCTTACCTGTGGATGGAACGCAAGGTCGAGGGCAACCGTTCGCGACGCATGAAACTGGACAAGGCTCCATCCTCGGCGGCAAAAATTCGCACCAAGGTAATCAAGCACACGATCTGGATCGTGTTTTCGCTGTGGACCGGTTTCACCTTCGTCGGCTACTTCACGCCTATCGACGAATTGGGCAACAAGCTCTTCACCGGCAATCTCGGCCCCTGGGAAACCTTCTGGATTCTTTTTTACAGCTTTGCGACCTATGGCAACGCCGGTTTCATGCGCGAACAGGTATGCATTTACATGTGCCCCTACGCGCGTTTCCAGAGCGCGATGTTCGACTCGGATACGCTGATCGTCGCCTATCACCCGGAACGCGGCGAACCACGCGGATCGCGGCGCCGCGGCACCGACCCGAAACGGGCTGGTCTCGGTGACTGCATCGACTGTAATGTCTGCGTTCAGGTATGTCCGACCGGCATCGACATTCGCGAAGGCCTGCAGTACGAGTGCATCGCCTGCTCGGCCTGCATCGACGCCTGCGACGAAATCATGGACAAGATGTCTTACCCGCGAGGGT
>JAOTTY010000204.1 GCA_029864185.1 Gammaproteobacteria bacterium | reverse complement strand
GCCTCGGGCGAGAATCCGTTCCGCCAGCGCTATTGCGCCGCAATATCGTGGTCGCTGGCATCAACCTGCTGGCATTGAAAGACAAGACGTTTCGCATCGGCGACGCATTGCTGGAATTCAGCGGTCCCTGCCATCCCTGCAGCAAGATGGAGCGCCAGCTGGGCGCGGGTGGCTATAACGCGATGCGCGGTCATGGCGGCATCACCGCGCGCGTGCTCAGGGCAGGAACTGTGCGTGTCGACGCCGCGGTTATCCATCATGGCAACACGCAAAAAAACGGCTAACGTCCACTACCTGCCGGAGATCCGTTATCAGGAGCCCATTTTTCCCGGTATCGACATTAGCTATTTCTAAATGACCCATGAACCCATAAATTCCCCTGTCGAAAAACACACCCGCAAGCTTGATAGAAGGACGTCCCACCCTGGTACTATCCGATATCCAGGCGAATTGCCTGCCAAGGTGCCGTACCGTATACGCCGATTCCGGATATGCCGCCAGAATGGCCGGGGCGAGGCCGAAATAGTTCGGGTATCCTGAGGGGCGCACATAGTACTATACCGACTGATAAACACATGTTATTTCGGGATTCCCAGCCCTGGGGACGAACGTCTTCGATACGACCACCGTTTCCTTTGGCACACTTAAGGAAACCGAAGCTCGGGAGAGAATGATGCCTCGATACATTATCAGTTACCTCGGCGGCGAACAGCCTTCGAGCCCGGAAGAAGGCGAGCGACATTTTGCGAAGTACAGGCAATGGTTATCCTCGTTGGGGGACGCCGCTATCAGTCCCGCCAATCCCTTGAGGAATACAACAACGGTGAATTCCGACGGGACCATTACCGGCGCCAGCACAACGTCGATGTCCGGTTTCACGATCGTCGACGTGGATTCCATGGAGCAGGCGCTGGAAATTGCCAGGGCATGCCCTTTTCTGGAAATCGGCGGCAGGCTCGAGGTGTCGGAGCTGATGCCGATGCCCTTCTGAGCAATGAAAATCGCCTGGACTGCGATTTTTGCCATAGTATTGATATGGTCGGGGATAAACCCGAAAGACTATCCTACCTGGGCCCTGGAGGTAGCGCCCGCGATCATAGGCTTTGCTATCCTGGTCGTCACCTACCGCACTTTTCCACTGACGCCGCTGCTTTATGCGCTGATACTCGTCCACTGCATCGTGCTGATGGTCGGAGGGCATTACACCTATGCGGAGGTGCCGCTGTTCGATACGCTGAAGCCGGTGCTGGGTTTCGAGCGAAATAACTTCGACAAGCTCGGACATTTCCTGCAGGGCTTCGTTCCGGCACTTATCGCAAGGGAAATACTGATCCGGAAAGCCGTGCTGGCTTCGCCAACCTGGCGCAATTTTTTCATTGCCTGTTTTTGCCTCGCGCTTAGCGCCTTTTACGAAATACTCGAGTGGGCGGTTGCGGAAATTTCCGCAACCGGCGCCGAGGCGTTCCTCGGCACCCAGGGATATGCATGGGATACACAATCCGATATGGCATTTGCGCTGGCTGGTGCAATACTGGCCCTGGTCATGCTGGGACGCCTTCAGGATGTCCAGATTCGAACCATAACGGCCCGGCATAACGGATCGGGGCCGACGCCCACCGTTACCACGGAGCGCTCCTCGCGATGACGGACGACGGCAATTCGGTGGCCTGCTCAGAGTGCGGCGCAGCGCACGATATCGGCAAAATTGAAGTAGCCTACGGTCTGCTCGACGACTATTTCATGCTATCCAGGGAACAGCGCGAAGCACGGGGCCGAGCAAATTCCGATTTCTGCCAACTTGATAACCGCTTTTTTGTTCGTTCCGTAATTCCAGTACCGCTGCCGGAGCCAGACAGGTATTACTGCTGGGGCGTGTGGGTCGAATTGCCGAGGGAAAATTGCAGGATCGCCTACGATACCTGGGAAGACGAAGACGTATCCCGTATCCCGCGATTAAAAGGTAAGTTGGCAAACGGATTACGCGAATACGAGAATTCGAAAGGCTTGCTCGGCGAGCTGGAGCTCAGGCCCGACAGCCACCCTTTTTTTTATATCGTCGAAGAGTCACGGCTGATGCACGATCTACACTCGGGTATTACCGCCGAAGACGCGGTCAGGTACTACCACCAGATCGCTTGAACGGCGAGGCGGCCTATTCGATGGAGCAGGTCGCCGCGGCGTATACCCGGATCGAGACCGAACAACGACTGGGGATTATCGTAATCTCGATGAAAAATGATGAAAGTAATGGGATGTCTGGCAAAAAGGAGTGATAATTAGCGTTGTAACTCCCGGGAATTACCGGCAAACAGAAACAGCGCAAGCAGTCGAGCCAGGGCGTTCGCCACGCTCGCGGTTTGTCGCTTATACAGAATCCTTTGGACTGTATGGCTAATTCTCTTTCTACTTCGAAAAGGTGAATTCGAACGTGGACTTCTAATTATTATTCACCAACAAGATTGAGATAATGAAAATGAGTAAAGGTACGGTTAAGTGGTTCAATGCGGCAAAGGGCTATGGTTTTATCACCCCCGACGACGGAGGCAAGGATCTATTCGTGCATCATTCCGAGATCAAGAGCGGCAGCGATTACGCGACGCTCAACGATGGACAGAAGGTTGAATTCGAAGTCGGCCAGGGCCAGAAAGGCCCCTGCGCAAACAACGTGGTGCCGATCTGAATGCGGCGAAGTTAACAAAACGACCGGCCGGATGGGGTGCTCGCAACAGCGCGCCCTGTCCGTCGGCATCGAAACCGGTTGACATCCGGGGCATCCGCAGATGCATACCGTTCAAAGCTGGAATTTCTGGGTGATACTTTTGAGCGTATCTGCCGCGCTCACGGCAGTATTTGCGAAATTCGGCATTCAGGACGTCGCTTCCGAATCCTGTGTTTCTGGTTCGTATCCCCATCATAATTTTTGTTTTCTCCGGCTTCGCCTGGTTTGCCGACAAGTGGAGCAATCCGCGCGCGCTGTCAGCGAAAACCTGGACTTTTCTGACGTGCCCCGCTACCGGCGCTTCCCGGATTTGTTATTTTCACGCCCTGGAAACAGGCGATGCATCGAAGGTCGCGCCCATCGACTCGTTCAGCCTGATGCTGGTTGCGGTGGCGTTTCGCGGCGAGGGTCCATCCATCCAGGACGGGAGCGGAATCGCGCCGGTAGCGAGTGGCGTGATACTCTTGCCGCTCAACCGATAATCGAATTTAGGTCATGAAGGCCTGTGCATTGGCCGTGTTTCGCGCAAAGCGCAAGTTGTGCCGCCGCGGCACAACGACAGCCGGCGCCCGCAACAGACACACATGAAGATAGGACTTATCGGTGATTATGATGCAACGGTAACCGCGCACCGGGCTATTCCTGTTGCCATTAGCCTGGCGACTCGGAATTTAGCGCAAAGTTTCTCGATCCAGTGGATTCACTCCGAAGACCTAACCTCCCTGTTGCTGGAAGAACTGGCCGGAGTCTGGTGTGTCCCCGCGAGCCCATACCACGACATGGAAAAGGTGCTACATGCAATCCATTTTGCGCGAATCGCAAATATTCCTTTCCTCGGCACCTGTGGTGGCTATCAGCATGCCGCGCTGGAGTTTGCAAGAAATGAACTTGGCTTTGTTAACGCCGGAAATTCCGAGGTCGATCCTCATTGCGAAATGCCCCTGGTGTCGGCGCTTGCCTGTAAACTCGTGGAAGTTTCGGATCGAATATTTTTTGCGTCAGATTCGAAAATTGCAGACATTTACCAGACTTTGTCGGCGAGCGAGGAATATCGGTGCAGTTATGGAGTAAACCGCGATTATTTATCGATTTTTGAAGGCAGTGCGATGCGTTTCACCGGTTTCGATGCCAACGGAGATCCACGGGTTCTCGAAATCGCGGACCACCGCTTTTTCGTCGGGACAGCTTTTCAACCCGAGCGAGCGGCGTTGAAAGATTGTTCTCACCCGATAGTCGAGTCTTTTTTGGATGCCGTAGTTAGTAGCCAACAGACCTGATTCGGGCAGGGATTATTTGCGCCCTCGCAATGTCCGACGCCACTATCCGGGAGATGCGTAAAATATTCAGTATGACACCGAAAAAATTGCGGTTTGCAGAAATCACGGGAACAGGCATAAGATTGTGGAATCCAGGCATGACCTGGGGACACGGATTTTCGGGATATCCCAGGAAAGCGCGTGAGCGATTCTGATATCAACTCCCCGGATTCGATTTTCGGACGGGCAAAAATAGGCGAACCCGGCGGCGAAGCGCCCTTCTTCGGCGCCAGCACGTTCATGCGCCGGCCTTACGAACGGCGGCTCGATAACGTCGATATCGCGGTGCTCGGCGTTCCGTTCGATCTCGCGGTATGCAATCGGCCGGGCACGAGGTTCGGTCCGCGGGCAATACGGCAGGCCAGTCGAGACATTTCCAGCTGGAGCAGACAATATCCCTGGGGATTCAATCCGTTCGACTATCTCAGGATCGTCGACTATGGCGACGTTATTTACCGTTACGGCAACGCCGCCGAAATGGTCGAACAGACGCAGGCCTGCGTCGCCGCGATACTGGATCAGGGCGCCCAGACGCTCGCCCTGGGTGGCGATCACTTCGTATCACTGCCGATACTGCGGGAAGTAGCCAGGAAACACGGTGCCCTGTCGCTGGTCCATTTCGACGCGCATACCGATACCGAGAGAAACGATAATCCCTACGATCACGGCTGCATGTTCTACCGGGCGGTTGCAGAAGGCATCGTGGACCCTGACAGGTCGGTGCAGATTGGAATAAGAACCGACTACGACAGCAAGCGCGACCGCTTCGCCGTGATCGACGCCGCGACAGTGCATCGTAACGGAATCGACACGACCATCGATAACATCAGGCAGGTTGTCGCTGGTCACAAGGCCTACCTGACTTTCGATATCGATGCGCTCGATCCGGCATTCGCGCCCGGTACCGGCACCCCGGTTCCCGGGGGACTGACTTCGAACCAGGCGCTGGAAATCCTGCGCGGACTCGATGGCATCGATTTTACCGGTATGGATATCGTCGAGGTCGCACCCGACTACGACCATAGCGAAATCACCGCGCTGGTTGCGGCCCAGCTGGCGCTCGAGTACATTTGCCTGCGCGCGGCCCCGAAGGCAAATGCGGTTTAGCAACCGCCCCTGTCGGCCCGGTTGTCTTCGGTTTGACGAGGTCGGTCTTGGGAGATATGGAAAAAATGGCCGGAGTCGAGGCATATGGGCACCGTAACTGCAATTAATACAGTCAGGTTCTCGGTCGGCGACCTGATTCACCACCGCCTTTTCGACTATCGCGGCGTCATCGTGGACGTCGACCAGGACCTTCAGGGCACCGAAGAGTGGTACCAGACCGTCACCAGGTCTCTGCCCCCGATACACGAGCCCTGGTATCATGTGCTGGTTCACGGCAGCGATCATGCCACTTACGTTGCCGAACAGAACCTGGAACCAGACGATATTCTGGAGCCGATCGATCATCCCATGTTGCTACACTTCTTTTCCGGGTTCGATCGGGGCAGGTACCTGCGCATCGGCCCGGATAACTAGCAAGCCGCAGCTTGACGAATGGATAGCCAGCGTGCGTTTTCCAAACAGGCGACGATTGCTTTTTTGTCCTTTTCCTGCGTAAATCACGAGACGATAACCCCTTCGAGGTTTCTATGAATTGCCCCAAATGCAGCGCCGATATGGAAAAGGTCGTATATTCGAACATCGAGGTCGACAGATGCACGGACTGTAAAGGCCTGTGGTTCGACCTGCTGGAACATGTCGAACTGAAAGCGATGTCAGGATCGGAAGCAATCGACATCGGCGATCCCGAGGTGGGTCGAAAATTCAACAGGATAGAGGATATCAAGTGCCCCGTATGCACCACGCAAATGATCAAGATGGTCGACCGCGAGCAGCACCACATCTGGTACGAATCCTGCCCCAGCTGCTACGGAGTTTTCTTCGATGCCGGCGAGTTTACCGATTACAAGGAGGACAGCTTCATCGACTTCATCAGAGACGTGTTCACCCGGGAAAGGAAGTAAGCCCGGCGAACCGAATCATTCAGAGGTAGCGCTTCATGGACTGGAAGATATTCCTGACCGTCTTCGCATCGATTTTTATCGCCGAGCTGGGGGACAAGACCCAGCTTGCGACGTTACTTTTCGCGACCGACAGAGATATCGGCAGGCTCAATGTTTTTCTCGCGGCATCGGCGGCCCTGGTCGTTTCCACGGCCATCGGCGTGCTGGCCGGCAGCCTGTTGTCCGAATTCATCGACCCGAAATACCTGCAATACATCGCGGGCATCGGTTTCATCGCAATCGGTGCTTTCACGCTTTACAATGCGTATGCCGGATGAAAGCCGAATTTTTCCGGCAACGTAATTCCCAGGTTGACGCCAGTCGAAATCGCATGGCTTGATACTATGGATGAAGGCCTTCAGGATTATGTTGCGGCCGTCCCGCAACATCGCAAGCAGAAAGTCGACATGCTGTACCGGCTGATCATGGAAATGTCTCCGCGGGCGGTTGTCGACATGAACTATCGTATGCCAACCTGCCGGGTCGGCGACGACGGATGGGTGGCGGTCGCGGCTACTGGTGCCTGACCATCGCCGACGACTGCGCGGTGTCCGGCCCGGCATGCACGACGCCGCGCTGGCGCTGATGCCCGGCGGAGGGGCACCTGTTCGACTGGATCGCCGATACGCGCGACCTCGAAAACGGTATATACGCATTCAAAAAAAGCCAATGATCGCGCCAGGCACACTGTACAGCAGTGCCGTTCCGCTCGGGCGGAGGCGGGTCGTTCACGCCAGTTATATTCAAACAACCAGGACAGGGTGACAGAACATGAACACGGGTCTAATTATTATCGACGTGCAAAACGACTACTTCGCCGGCGGCGCGATGGAGCTGGTATCGATGGACGTTGCCGCGTCGAACTGCGGCAGGTTGCTGGCATCGTTTCGCGCCGACACGATGCCGCTGTTTCACATTCAGCATATCGCGACGCGCGAGGGCGCGACCTTTTTCGTTGCCGACACTCCGGGTTGCGAAATAAACGACAGCGTCAAACCGCAGCCGGACGAGCCGCTGGTCGTCAAACACTATCCTAACGCGTTTCGCGATACCGACCTGCATGAAATGCTGCAACAGGCGGGCGTCGGGAAGCTGGTTATCTGTGGCGCCATGAGCCACATGTGCATAGACACCACGACCCGCGCCGCTTTCGATCTCGGATACCAGTGCCAGGTGGTCGCCGATGCCTGCGCTACCCGGGACCTCGAGTTCGAGGGCCAGCGCGTCCGCGCCGCCGACGTGCAGGCGGCATTCATGGCGGCGCTCGGCATGCCGTTTGCGAAAATATCGTCGACCGACCAGGTTCTCGCGACGCGTTGAAGTCGTTACCGCCACACCGTTAATCGCGAAAAAACCAGATTGCCAGCGAAACCAGCAGGCTGACGATGACCATGGTCGTTATCGGCAGATAAAAGGTGAAATTTTCGCGCTCGATTACGATGTCTCCGGGCAGGCGCCCAAACGGCATCGAAGCAAGCCATGGCCAGGCGAGGCCGACCGCGACGACGATCAGCCCGATGATGATCAGCAGTTTTTGCATGTAACCATTGTTGAGTCTATTGATTGCTGCGCTATGATATCGTCGTCGAAGGCAGGCGGGAATCACGCCGTTGTCAGGGCAGCCGGGTATCCGGCATCAACCAGGAACTAATCAATGATAAAATATTCGACATTAGTTATCGCAATGCTCGGGATTTGCACGTCGGCCACGGCGACAGCCTCCGCAGACCAGCGTCAACTGATCGAGCTGCCGGAGATGATGCAGCAGCACATGCTGTCCAACATGCGCGATCACCTGGCCGCGCTGGATGAAATTCTCGTCCGACTCGCACAGGGTGAACTCGAAAAGGCCGCCGAGGTGGCCGAGTCCAGGCTCGGCATGAGTTCGCTGGGATCGCATGGCGCCGAGCACATGGCCCCCTTCATGCCCGAGAGCATGCGCCTGATCGGTACCGGCATGCACCGGGCGGCAAGCCGTTTTGCGTTGAAAGCCCAGGAAGGCGAGGCGTTACCCGCTTATCGGGCGCTCGGTGATATCACCTCGGCCTGCGTCGCCTGTCACGCGGGGTATCGAATAAGGTGAAACCCGGTAGCAACCGCATCAAGAAGGCTCCCAGGCCCCGGCCCGAAAAGCCGCGCTCCGCTACCGCGCTACGCGCGAGCGTAACGGGGATTCTCTTTTCCGTGGCACGCAAGACTCTGG
>JAOTTY010000203.1 GCA_029864185.1 Gammaproteobacteria bacterium | reverse complement strand
GGTCGCGCAGATCTAGGGTTATAGGCAATGGCTGATTTCGAAACCGCCGCAAGACCCTACGCCAGGGCAATTTTCGAGCTGGCTCAGGACGAGGGCAAACTGCAGCAATGGCAGGACGGCCTGCAACTGGCCGCGTCGATTGCCGCGGACGACGACGTGCAGTTGCTGCTGCATCGACCGGCGATGCTCGCCAGCGACCTGGCAGAGTTGTTCCTGTCGGTGATCGCGGCGGCCGGCGTGGAAGTCGATGCAGATTTCGGTAACCTGGTCAAACTGCTTGCCGAGAACGGCCGTCTGCGCGCGCTGCCGGCAATCGCGACGGTGTTCGAAACGCTGAAACAGGAAGCCGAAGGCAAGATCGAGGTGCGGGTGCGCAGCGCGCAGGAACTCAGCGCCGAGCAGCAGGAGAAAATCGCCAGCAGCATGGCTAAACGGCTCGGCAAGGAAGTCAGTCTCACGACCGAAATCGATGAAAACCTGATCGCGGGAGCGATCGTCACCGCGGGTGACCTGGTTATCGATGGTTCGGCCAGCGGGCGCATGGACAAGTTGACTCTTGCGCTCAACAAATAACAGATTTTTACGATTACGGGATAAACGCGATGCAACTTAATCCGTCAGAAATTAGCGAACTCATTAAAGATCGCATCAAGAACTTCGAAAGCGCAGCCGAGGCCAGGACCGAGGGCACCATCGTCAGCCTGATGGACGGCATCGCGCGTATTCACGGCCTTGCCGACGTCATGTCGGGTGAAATGATCGAGTTTCCGGGCAATACCTACGGCATGGCCCTCAACCTCGAGCGCGATTCGGTCGGTGCGGTAATCCTCGGCGACTATGAGCATATCTCGGAGGGCGATACCGTCAAGTGTACCGGCCGTATCCTCGAGGTACCGGTGGGCGAGCAGCTGCTGGGACGCGTCGTCAACTCGCTGGGCGAGCCGATCGACGGCAAGGGCGCCATCGATGCCAAGCAATTCGAACCGATCGAAAAAGTCGCCCCGGGCGTTATCGCGCGCCAGTCCGTATCGCAGCCGGTACAAACCGGGCTCAAGTCGATCGATTCGATGGTGCCGATCGGTCGCGGCCAGCGTGAACTGATCATCGGCGATCGCCAGACCGGTAAATCCGCGGTGGCGATCGATGCGATCATCAACCAGAAGGGCACCGGTATCAAGTGTGTCTATGTCGGCATCGGCCAGAAAGCATCGACCATCGCCAACGTGGTGCGCAAGCTCGAAGAGTTCGGCGCGATGGAGCACACCATCGTGGTCGCCGCCAACGCCTCCGATTCGGCGGCGCTGCAATTTATCGCGCCCTACTCCGGTTGCACCATGGGCGAGTACTTTCGTGATCGCGGCGAAGACGCGCTGATCGTCTATGACGACCTGACCAAGCAGGCCTGGGCCTATCGCCAGGTGTCGCTGCTGCTGCGTCGTCCGCCCGGGCGCGAAGCCTATCCCGGAGACGTATTCTACCTGCACTCCCGCCTGCTCGAGCGGGCCGCGCGCATCAACGCCGACTACGTCGAAAAAATTACCAACGGCAAGATCAAGGGCAAGACCGGCTCGCTGACCGCGCTGCCGATCATCGAAACCCAGGGCGGTGACGTGTCGGCCTTCGTACCGACCAACGTTATCTCGATTACCGACGGCCAGATCTTCCTCGAATCGGACCTGTTCAACGCCGGTATCCGGCCCGCGATCAACGCCGGCCTGTCGGTGTCGCGCGTGGGTGGCGCGGCGCAGACGCCGATCATCAAGAAGCTCGGCGGCGGCGTGCGCCTGGCGCTCGCGCAGTACCGCGAGCTCGCCGCCTTCTCGCAGTTCGCTTCGGATCTCGACGAGGCCACGCGCAAGCAGCTCGAGCGCGGTCAGCGAGTTACCGAACTGATGAAGCAGCGCCAGTATTCGCCGCTGTCGGTTGCGGAAATGGCAATTTCGCTGTACGCGGCGAACGAGGGTTTACTCGACGATGTCAACGTCAACAAAGTCGTTGCCTTCGAGGACGCGATGCTGGCGCACATACGATCCAAAAACAGGGAAATGCTCGATTCGATCAACAAGACCGGTGACTACAACGACGATATCGCGGCCGAAATCAGAAAGGCGATCGAAGACTTCAAGGCCAAGGGCGTTTACTAAGGGGCATATCCGATGGCTGGCGGCAAAGAGATAAAGACCAAGATCGCGAGTGTGCAAAACACTCAGAAGATCACCGCGGCAATGGAAATGGTCGCGGCGAGCAAGATGCGGCGCGCCCAGGACCAGATGTTCGCGACGCGCCCCTATGCTCAGCGTATCGCCGACGTGGTCAGCCACGTGGCCAGCTCACACCCGGAATACAGGCATCCGTTTCTGATCGAACGTCCGATCAAGCGTGCCGGCATCGTGGCGGTGTCCACGGACCGGGGGCTGTGCGGTGGCCTCAATACCAATATGTTCAAGAAAGCCCTGAACCACATCGGCGAGCTCGACGAGAAGGGCGTCGAAATCGAGGTCGTGACCTTCGGCACCAAGGCCCAGAACTTCTTCAAACGCATCGGCGCGAAGGTAGTGGCGACCACCACCCACGTCGGCGACAGTCCCGAAATCGGGCAAATTATCGGGCCGGTGCAGACCCTGCTGAAAAGTTTCGAACAGGGTGACATCGACGTGATCTACCTGATTTCCAATGAATTCGTCAACACGATGACGCAGCAGCCCGGGATTACGCAGCTGGTGCCGGTAAAACCCGCCGCCGACAAGGAACTCAGCCATCACTGGGATTACATCTACGAGCCCGATTCGAAAGAGGTGCTCGACGGCGTGCTGGATCGTTATATCGAGTCGCTGGTGTACCAGGCCGTGGTCGAGAACGTGGCCTGTGAAATGGCGGCGCGCATGCTCGCGATGAAGAACGCGACCGACAACGCCGGCGCGATGATCGACGAGCTGCAGCTGATCTATAACCGCGAACGCCAGGCTTCGATTACGCAGGAGATCAGCGAGATCGTCGGCGGCGCGGCGGCAGTTTAAACATTCAAGCATATTGAGATTGACAGAGGAATAACAGATGAGCACAGGTAAAATCGTGGAAGTAATCGGCGCCGTGGTCGACGTAGAATTTCCCCGAGACGCTGTTCCCAAGATTTACGATGCGCTATTGATCGCGCAGGCCGAAGGCCTGACGCTGGAAGTGCAGCAGCAGCTCGGTGACGGCGTCGTGCGCACCATCGCGATGGGCGCCGCCGAGGGCCTGCGCCGCGGACTCGAAGTCAGCAACACCGGGCAGCCGATCACGGTACCGGTCGGGCAGAAGACCCTGGGGCGCATCATGGACGTGCTCGGCAATCCGATCGACGAGAAGGGTCCGATCGGTGAAGAGTCGCGCATGCCGATTCACCGCAAGCCGCCGACTTACGACGAGCAGGCCGCGACCACCGAAATCCTCGAGACCGGTATCAAGGTCATCGATTTGATCATGCCGATCGTCAAGGGCGGTAAGATCGGCCTGTTTGGCGGCGCCGGTGTGGGCAAGACGGTAACGCTAATGGAGCTCATTCGAAACATCGCTGTCGAGCACTCCGGTTTCTCCGTGTTCGCTGGCGTTGGCGAACGTACCCGTGAGGGCAACGACTTTTACCACGAAATGACAGATGGCGGCGTTATCGACAAGGTGGCGCTGGTTTACGGGCAGATGAACGAGCCTCCCGGCAACCGTCTGCGCGTCGCGCTGTCGGGTCTTACCATGGCGGAATACTTCCGCGACGAGGGTCGTGACGTTTTGATGTTCGTCGACAACATATACCGTTATACGCTGGCCGGAACCGAGGTATCGGCGCTGCTCGGACGCATGCCGTCGGCGGTAGGTTACCAGCCCACCCTGGCGCTCGAGATGGGCGTTCTGCAGGAAAGGATCACGTCGACCAAGACCGGTTCGATCACGTCGTTCCAGGCGGTATACGTACCGGCCGACGATCTGACCGACCCGTCTCCGGCAACCACCTTCGCGCACCTCGACGCCACCCTGGTACTGTCGCGCCAGGTCGCCGAACTGGGTATATACCCGGCGGTTGACCCGCTCGACTCGACTTCGCGGATCCTCGATCCCAACGTGGTCGGCAACGAACACTACGACACCGCGCGTGGCGTGCAGGGCACCTTGCAGCGCTACAAGGAGTTGAAGGATATTATTGCGATTCTCGGTATGGACGAACTTTCCGAGGAAGACAAGCTCGTGGTCAGCCGCGCGCGTAAAATCCAGCGCTTCCTGTCGCAGCCATTCTTCGTCGCCGAGGTTTTCACCGGTTCGCCCGGCAAGTACGTGTCGGTAAAGGATACGATATCGAGCTTCAAGCAGATTCTGAACGGCGAGATGGACCAGTATCCCGAGCAGGCCTTTTACATGGTTGGCGGTATCGAAGAAGTCGCCGAACGCGCGAAGAACCTGTAAGGTATCGAAATGGCAACCATCCAGGTAGAGATCGTCAGCGCCGAAGAGCAAATCTTTTCCGGCGAGGCGGAAATGGTGTTCGCGCCGGCGGTGATGGGTGAAGTCGGTATCGCGCCGCGCCACGCGCCGTTGATTTCGCCGTTGAAGCCCGGCGAGGTGCGGCTCGACATGGGTGGCGGCAAGGAAGAGTTTTTCTTTATTTCTGGCGGGATCCTGGAAGTGCAGCCCCACCTCGTGACGGTGTTGTCGGATACCGCGATTCGCGCGCATGACCTCGATGAGGCTGCAGCGCTGGAGGCGCAGAAACGCGCCGAGGCCGCGCTGGCCGACCAGCAGTCGGATCTCGACGTGGCCAAGGCCAAGGCAGAACTCGCCGCCGCCGCCGCACAAATCGCCGCCATCAAGAAATGGCGTAAAAAGTGACAGGGTAGAAAAGGGGGCGTATGCCCCCTTTTCTACCCTGTCATCCCGGAAGCGCCCCAGGCGCTATCCGGGATCTCGAATCCCCCAGGCGCTGCTCCAACCGCCCCGATTCCCGCCCGCGAACAGAGGCCACGCCCCCTATTTCTACCCTGTCATCCCGGAATTTTCGCCAGTAAATATCCGGGATCTCGCGTCAACCAGACACAATCCCGATTACCGGGATAGCATTCTCAGCCCATATCCGTCGCACCCCCCGCGCGATCGGCGCGCGGGATGACGGTACCACCAGCCTCGTTCCGCGCCCCGGGCGCGCTCGGTCATTCTGCGGGAACCTCGCCGGCAATTAACTTCGAAGTGTGACGTACCGCCCGCACTGCATTACAATAATCGGCTGATATTATTCTAGAATCCATCTATGCCTCTGAGTATCGTCATCCTCGCCGCGGGTCAGGGCACGCGTATGAAATCGTCGCGTCCCAAATTGATCCACCGTCTCGCCGGTAAGCCGCTTTTACAGCATGCCGTGGACGCCAGCCGCGCGGTCGAGCCCGAGCAAATCATCGTCGTCGTCGGGCACGGCGCCGAGCAGGTTCGAAACGCATTGCAGGGGCAGGATTTGCATTTCGTCGAGCAGCGCGAGCAACTCGGCACCGGGCACGCGGTACAGCAATGCCTGGGTGCCATCAGCGCCGGCAACGATGTGCTGGTGCTGGTGGGTGACGTGCCGTTGATCCGCGCGGAGACCCTGGCGCGAATGGTCGAACAGGGCAAGGAGGCTGCCGTTTGCGTACTGAGCTTCGTCCCGGAAAGCGCGTTCGGCTATGGCCGTATCGTACGTGACGAGCATCGCAACGTAATTGCCATCGTCGAACAAAAGGATACCGACGACGATCAGGCAGGCATCGGCGAATGCAATTCGGGGATCATGCTGATCAAGGGAGATCGATTGCAGGGGCTGTTGTCCAGGCTCGATAACGACAACGCCCAGGGCGAGTACTACCTGACCGATGTGGTCGGGCTGGCGGTGGACTCTGGCGACCGTGTAAACGCCGTCGTTTGCGACCAGGCCAGCGAGGTGATCGGGGTCAACGATCAGCAGCAACTGGCCGTGGTCGAAAAACTTTACCGGGCGCGTCAGGCCGAGGCGCTGATGTCCCGGGGTGTCAAGCTGTTCGATCCGGCGCGCATCGATATCCGCGGCGAAATAGATGCCGGACAGGATGTGGAAATCGATGTCAATTGCGTTTTCGAGGGCATGGTGACGCTCGGAAACAACGTGCGTATCGGCGCCAACTGCGTAATCCGCAACACCAGTATTGCCGACCACAGCGTTATTCAGCCGATGACCTGGATCGAAGAAGCCGTGATCGGTCGCGGGGTCAGTATCGGGCCTTTCGCGCGAATCCGCGCGGGCAGCAGGCTCGACGACTCGGTCAAGATCGGTAACTTCGTCGAAACCAAGCAGTCGCGTATCGGTAAAGGCAGCAAGGTCAACCATTTGAGTTATATCGGCGATACCGAGATGGGCGCTGACGTCAACATCGGCGCCGGTACCATTACCTGCAACTACGACGGCGTCAACAAGTTCAGGACGGTAATCGAGGACGGGGTATTTATCGGCTCCGATACCCAGCTGGTAGCGCCGGTTCGGGTCGAGCGCAACGCCACGATAGGCGCCGGTTCGACGATTACGAAAAACGCACCGGCTGACAAACTGACCATTTCGCGCGCCAAACAGGTTACTATTGAGGCCTGGTCTAAACCTGTCAAGAAGGACACCTGAGTCATGTGTGGAATAGTAGGCGCGCTGGCGCATCGCGACGTGAGTTCGATTCTGCTCGAGGGTTTGTACAGGCTCGAGTACCGCGGCTACGACTCCGCCGGCATCGCGCTTATCGACGGCGCAAAGCTGGAACGTTTCCGCGCACTCGGCAAGGTCCGGGAACTCGAAGCGAGGATGTCGACGGACCAGCCCGGACACATCGGCATCGCGCACACGCGCTGGGCGACCCACGGCGAGCCGTCGGAAATCAACGCGCATCCGCATTTTTCCAACGAGCGCATCGCCGTCGTGCACAACGGTATCATCGAAAATTACAAACCGATTCGCGAACGCCTGCTCGCGCAGGGCTACGAGTTCAGTTCCGAAACCGACAGCGAGGTCGTCGCACACCTGATAGATAGCTACTTCGACGGGGACCTGTTCGCGGCGGTCAAAAAGGCCGTGGACGAACTCGAAGGTGCGTTCGCGCTAGGTATCATCGTGACCGAAGATCCGCACACGCTGGTTGCCTGTCGCCGCGGCCCGCCGCTGGTGGTCGGCGTGGGAATCCGCGAAAATTTTGTCGCCTCGGATGTATCCGCGCTGCTGCCCGTGACCAATCGTTTCGTCTATCTCGATGACGGTGATTATGTCGTACTGAACCGTGACGACTTCGCGCTATACGACGCCAGCGGCAACAGGAAACAGCCCGACGTCAAGGTCAGCGAACTGACTGCCGATTCCGCCAGCAAGGGTGATTACCGGCACTATATGCAAAAGGAAATCCACGAACAGGTGCAGGCGATCTCGGAGTGCCTCGAGGGGCGTATCAGCGATACGGCGGTGCTCGAAAATATTTTCGGTTTTGACGCAGATGCCATCTTCGCGCGCGTCGAAAACATCCAGATAATCGCATGTGGCACCAGCTATCACGCCGGTCTGGTCGCGAAATACTGGATCGAGGCATTGCTCGATCTGCCCTGCCAGGTCGAGGTAGCGAGCGAGTTTCGCTATCGCAAATCGGTGGTGTCGCCCAATACGCTGTTCGTAACCCTGTCGCAGTCGGGCGAGACCGCGGACACGCTCTCGGCCCTGCGCAACCTGAAATCGGCGAACTACTGCGGTAGCCTGAGTATCTGCAACGTACCCGAGTCTTCGCTGGTGCGCGAATCGAAGCTGGTGTTGATGACCCGCGCCGGTCCCGAAATCGGCGTCGCGTCGACCAAGGCATTTACCACGCAGCTGGTGTCGATGCTGCTGCTGGTGGCGGCGCTCGGCAAACGTCAGCAGCGTCTCGACGACACGGTAATCGCCGCGATAGTAGCCGAGCTGATCTCTCTGCCGGGACTGGTCGACAAACTGATGCGGCTCGAGCCGCTGATCGAGGGTATCGCCGAGGATTTCGTCGACAAGCAGCATGCGCTTTTCCTGGGTCGTGGCGAACATTACCCGATCGCGATGGAAGGCGCGCTCAAGCTCAAGGAAATTTCCTACATCCATGCCGAGGCATATCCGGCCGGCGAGCTCAAGCATGGGCCGCTGGCGCTGGTGGATGCCGAAATGCCGGTAATCGTGGTCGCGCCGAACGACGAATTGCTGGAGAAGCTGCATTCCAACATGCAGGAAGTCAAGGCGCGTGGCGGTAAGCTCTACGTTTTTGCGCACCGCG
>JAOTTY010000435.1 GCA_029864185.1 Gammaproteobacteria bacterium | reverse complement strand
AACTAACGGTATCAACCGTAAAATTTGCTGATGTATCTCTGGCCCCATCATCCACCAGTTCAGCCGACCATTGGCATATCCGATCAATCAAATCCTGCTGTAAAGAAAGTGAAGTAAACAAATGATCGGTGTCAGCGTAAACCAGGGTGTTAAATTGCGCACACTGCAACTTTTCAAAAGCTTTTTGATAGAGCGTATAAATCTGCGCATGACGATCTGACAGTACTATAAGAATCGATGTCCCCTGTTGCATGAAAGGCTGTATTCGACTTTGTAATCTTTTCCCCACAGAAGTTACATTTTTGTTATTACCTTTTAATTTTTGTATCAACGCAGAAAATAAAGTAATAATTAGTGCGCGATATTTTACTTTTCCGGTAAAGAGATTCTTCCAAGCATTTAAATTCCAGAACGAATATTTAAGGTAAAATTGGGCAGCAGGCCGTGGATCCACCTCGGTATTACCATCATCCGAACCAGTGTTAACCAGAATAAGTCCCGCGATTTTCGGATTACCTGTCGCTGCTCTGAGGGCTTGTGCCGCTCCTGAACAGATACCAAAAAGAATAAAACGCTTAAAACCGCGTTTTTCAAGCGCATTAATTGCATCATTGATTTCCTGAACAGAAACTTCCTGTGCTGGTAAGTCATCGGACCGAACCGAACTATCACCAATGCCGGATAAATCAAATCGTAATGTGCTTATTCCCTTCGTTGTCAATGCCCTGGCAAGTAATACGTGCATACGATGGGGTCCTACATGGTGCAGCAACCCCGCAGTAATACAAATGGCTGCCATATCTGATTGCGCATCAGTATTGTCAGCGGCCGGAGTAAACACACCAACATTTGACTGGCCAGGGCCAAGTAATAGCGCCTCTTCATGCATGCTAACCCTCCTTAATCCATTTGACGATTCGTCGAATCGTTTTAACCGGAACAATAGCCTCCATTGGCTCTCTTCGCCAGATAGCAATATTTTCGACAATCTCTACAGTGACTTCAATACCCTGATGTTTTAACATTTTCACCCATCCATTTATCAAGACAGAGTCAGATTCGGCTTCATCTATCAGAGTTAACACTCTTTTGAGTGCTGGACCTGGTGCACCAGGGGTAAGTTTTTGGCGGAGCTCCTTTTGAAATTTTTCCGTAACGGAAAACCCGAGAACCTCGCCTGGTCCGGGTTGTTGTAACTTATGGCTGTGCCTGGCATAAAAGGCATGCTGATCGCCTTGCCACTCCGCTAACAGCTTCTCGCCATCAAACACCGGCGCATATAGCACCAGCGAGTCAATCTCGGGACAGGTGCTGGCCAGCTGTGCTGCCAGCGTTGCGCCAAGTCGTACGCCTACTGCTGTGAGTTGATCTACCCCTGTTTTATCGCAGCAATGCCTGATTGCCTGCTGTATGTCGAGCCGCATCCCGGACAGGCTAAGTTCTTCGCAATTGCCCGCCGAATCTCCGCTAGCGTAATAATCGAAACGCATCGCCGAGAAGCCATTCTTGGCGGCTTGCACCGCAAGTTGGCGCATCGCACGATGACAACGTTCGTATTCGTGTCCGGTGGGCTGGCAAATTAACACCGCAGGTGCCTGCCTGTAATCCGCGGCCAGGTTGTAACAGCCATAGAGACTCGAATCCGGCCCGAAATAAACGGGGACAATAGTTTCATTTATTAAACTAGGCGACATTGTCATTAACGGCGGCTTCCTTCACGTCACTGGAAGCACCGAGCCCGGCGACAACTTGCGGATGGATATCGGGGCTTTCATCATTGAAATGCAGACTGCTTCAGCAAATTTTCAAAATAGGAAATAGTTCTTTCCAGGCCCCGATCGAGTTCGATCAGCGGTTCCCAGCCCAGTAAATCCCGCGCCTTGCCGATATCAGGCCTTCGCTGAATAGGATCGTTTTCAGGTAAAGGCCTGAATTCAAGCTCCGATTCATACCCCACCGACGTTATTATTTTTTGTGCCAATTCGAGAATGGAAAACTCCGTGGGATTACCGATATTGACTGGTCCCGTGATCTCGGCGTCGATCTGCATGAGTCGAATCATTGCCTCTATTAAATCATCAACGTAACAAAACGAAAGGGTTTACGAGCCATCGCCATAGATCGTGAGCGGTTTTCCCT
>JAOTTY010000434.1 GCA_029864185.1 Gammaproteobacteria bacterium | reverse complement strand
CCCGAATAGATGGTCACCACGACCGACACCGTCGAGTACAGCCAGTAGTTTCCGGTCACCCACAGGCTGCTCCAGTCCTTGGCGCGAGCGATTTCGTGCGGAAAAAAGAACAGCGCGGTGCCGATCATCGGCGTTGCGATCAGCGCCGGCAGCAGGTAATAAAAACGTGCCTCGGCGAGCATCTGCCGGCGCGTATAGTCGCGCCGACCGCCCGCCTCGGCCGCTCTTTTATCGAGGTCGGCGGTGTGCGTCGCGTGACGCAGCCGTTGCCCCTTCAGCAACCACAGCGCCGGCAGCAGCGCCAGCAGCACCGCGACGGCCACGACCCGGAAGGTATCGCGCCAGCCCCACAGGGTCGCCGCGTACAGGCCCGCGACCGGCAGCAGCGCTTCGCCGCAGGCGTAACCGATCGCGGCCAGCGCGATCGCCTTGCCGCGATCGTGATCGTAGTAGCGCGCCATCGACGTGAGGCCGGCGTGGCTCGCCAGGCCCTGGCCGAACTGGCGCAACAGGAAAATGGCGACCACCAGCAGCGGCGGCGACGTTACCGATCCCATCACCAGGCAGGCCGTGGCCAGTCCAGCCAGGACCAGCCCGGTGAACAGGCGCAGATCCAGCCGGTCGATCAACGGACCGCTCCAGTTGATCAACAACGCCGAGACCAGCGTGCCGAGCATGTAGATCCGCCCCCAGCTGCCGGCGTCGAGCCCGAAATCGGCCTGGATGCCGGGGCCGAACACGCCGATGAAATAGGTTTGCCCGGCGCTCGACAGGAACGCGAGAAAAAAACCGAATCCGAGGAAGCGGGGATTGGCGCGGGCGAAGCGCCAGTAATCGACGAGCATTATGAATTTTTGTTATGCAGCTGCTGAGGTGCGCAACATTATCAGGAATCCCGACGGAAACCTACGATCCCGTTGGTCGATGCCGGGTGCGCCTTCCGCGGGCCGCGCGGCGCGATATCGGTTTCTGCCTAGCGGGGACCGAACAGTTTTTGCACCCGCGCCAGCAGGGATGGAGAAGAAGGCTTTTCGTCGTCGAAATACTGTCGCACCAGCTCCCGGCGGATCTTCTCGCGCCGCCGTTCGACACGGTCCCGGCCCACCGCGCAGCTGACCACCTGGGTAAAATCGGTGATCAGGCTGTGGTCGGTAGCGTCCGTGATATCGGTTCTTTCCGACCTGGGTAATGTAATTTCTTCGCTCATCCGGGCAAGCATTAAAAATCGTTTGCGCTCCTGGTGACTGAATTCAGATACGGATTCGTCTCACCATACTGATATTGTAGCCTAACAGGCTATCGTTATGGCCGCATCGCCCGAATGGGTTAAATCTTTAATGCGGGGACAGTTTACTTATATCAACGGATTTCCTCTGAATTAAGTAAACTGCCCCCCGCAATTCGACTTTTTATATAAGTAAACTGTCCCCGTAATTCTCACTATTCGTCGCTACATTTCACCGATCTGGGCGAAAAATCGTGTAATTCTGCCAGCGCTGTCGATATAGTAGCGGCGTATCTGTAGCGACAGTTTATCGCTTCAAGGGTCGAATAATGGACGTGCGCAACGGCTTCATCGAGACCATCGGAAACACCCCGCTGATTCGGCTGCGGGCCGCGTCGGAGGCGACCGGCTGCGACATTCTGGGCAAGGCCGAGTTCCTGAATCCCGGCGGCTCGGTCAAGGACCGCGCCGCGTGGTGGATGATTCGCGAGGCCGAGAACAGCGGCTTACTGCAACCGGGTGATACCGTCGTCGAGGGCACCGCCGGCAACACCGGGATCGGCATCGCTCACATCTGCAACGCGCGCGGCTACGACTGTGTCATCTTCATGCCCGACAACCAGTCGCGCGAAAAGGTCGAGATCCTGGAAACCCTGGGCGCCGAGGTGCGCGTGGTGCCGACCGTGCCCTACAGTAACGACATGAACTATCAGAAGCAGGCCGACCGCTACGCGCGCGCGCGCGACGGCGCGCTCTGGGTAAACCAGTTCGACAACACCGCCAACCGGCTCGCGCACTACGAATCGACCGGCCCCGAGATCTGGCGGCAGACCGACGGCGCCATCGACGCTTTCGTCTGCGCGGTCGGCACCGGCGGCACCATCGCCGGCGTTTCGCAATACCTCAAGCAGCAAAGGGATG
>JAOTTY010000433.1 GCA_029864185.1 Gammaproteobacteria bacterium | reverse complement strand
CAGGGCCCAGCAATTCCCTGAAGTATCGATTGGAGCCGACGAACGCCCGGCGCAACTGGTAGCCGACATGGCTCGTCAGTCGACCGAAGTCCACGAGTTCCTCTTCCCGGGCAGAGGGTTCCGGTACTTCGCCTGCTGTTCTCTCATCTGGCACGATCAGCCGTTCCGGTGGTTCTCAATCGATGTCGGCGACGACATTCAGCAATGCCTGGCGACCCTCGGACCTGACGATGTGGAGTGCACGTTCGAGCGCCGCGGGAAGCTCTGCGGGATCGGTGACGCGCTCGCCGTAGCCGCCGGCCGCCTCGCAGACCTGGTCGTAACGTGGGGACTCCCCCAGGTCACAAAGCGGCGGCACCTTCATTCGTGCCGCATAGCCGTCGGGCGCATAGGCCTTCACGGCCTGGCAGGTCTTGCCCCAGGCGCTGTTGTTATAGACGACGAACAGTACTGGCAGATCATTCGACTGTGCCGTGTAGTGCGTTGCCAGCGGTGCGCCGAAATTGTAGCAGCCGTCACCGACACAGCACACGACCGTCGCCTCGGGGCGGGCGAGCCTGGCGCCGAGCGCTGCGCCCGGGGCCCAGCCCAGCCCTCCGGCATGCGAGTGATTGAAGTAGGTCCCCGGCCTGTTGAAACTCGTCTGCGTCGGGTCGAGGACGTACTCGGTAATCGCGATGTCGTCGGGTTCGAGGATGTTGGCTACGCAACGGGAGACCCAGGCGGGCGAAACCGGCTGTCGACCGCTGCCATCCTGAGCCGTTTTCCTCCAGGACTCGCGCTGCTGCCGGTGAACCGCGGACCAGCGTGCTTTCCGTTCCCTTATCGCCGAATCATCCAGCTCGAGGCTCCGGGCCGCGCGAGCCAGCAACCTCAGCGATGCAGCCGCCGAACCAGTCAGAGTAATGTCCGTCGGGAAACCTCGCATCGGCAGCCCCTGGTGCAGGGGCTCCTCGTCCACCTGGATAATCACGGCAGCTTCGGGCGGCTCAGCCAGCGCCGGAAACCACGGGGCATCGGACTCCGCCACGAGTATCACGTCCGCATCCTCGACAAACTGTGCCGAGTCGTAGCCGATATGTAGCGGATTATCCTGAGGGAAATTGAGATGCGTGTGCCAGTGTTCGACGACGGGCAGCCCCAGCAGGTCGGCGAGCTCGACCAGCGGCTGCACCGCCTCGGGGTCGCGGCCGAGCGACGTGGCAATGACCAGCGGACTGCGGGCTGTAACCAGCGCCTTTGCTGCCCTTGCGACACTGTCCTCATCGGCCGTCGCCGCCGACACCGGGACGATACGTGCCGCATCGGAGAACGCCGGCGGCGGCGGGGCGGCAAGCGTATCCAGCGGCAGGCTCAGGTAGACCGGCCCGGCGGGCGCCGACCGGGCGATCGCAAACGCACGGTCAACGGCCTTTTCGAGGTCGGAGGGCGTCCGGAGTTCGAAGTCCCATTTCACGTACTCGCGTAACATGCCGGCCTGGTCGAACGATTCCTGCGCCCAGTGGATTCCCGCCACGCGCGAGACGCGTTCGCCTTTCTCGGAATTCGCGGTGCGTCCCGCTGCAAGGACGACGGGCGCGCGAACGCGCGCGGCGTTGATGATGCCGCCAACGGTATTCGCGGTGCCGACGATCGTGTGCACCATCGCGAACAGCGGCCGGCCGGCTACCATCGCATAGCCGTGCGCCATTGCCGCCGTCGTGATCTCGTGCGCGACCGTGACGGGACGGGGCACGGGCTGGCCGGTCGCCTGCCGTTTGGCATAGCCCTCGATGATCGGCGGAAAGTCTGTTCCGGAGCCCCCGGCGAGGAAGTACTCGACGCCACGCTTGACCAGGAGTTCGAGCAGGGCCTCGCCGGTTGATTCTGGTCGGGAAGTCACCGGCTTCACCCTTCGACCGGACGACTGTCCGAACTGGATAGCATCATGAATCCACCCATCGCTCCCGCTTGCCGAACCGCTGCGACAACATGTCCCTCGCGCTCAAACGTATTACAATTAATTGGCATTGCCAATTATTTTCGGATGCGTTGAAATGGCGATGCAGGGGGAATCCGACTATGAGATCACGCTGGACCCGGCGCCGATTCGTGGGCGCGGCTGCGAAGACATCGGCCGCAGTCGTCGCACCAGGCTGGACCCTGGGATGT
>JAOTTY010000202.1 GCA_029864185.1 Gammaproteobacteria bacterium | reverse complement strand
AGGCGCTGAAGGATCTGGTGGATAATCAAGGTGTTATCCTGGAAGATACGCCAGCGGATTACTTCACAGAGTACATGGCGGCCGCTAAAAAGTCGCTCGAAGCCGCTGCGAAAGAAAACAAGTTCTTCGCAGAAGTATGGCAGTCGCAAAAGGATTTCGCCGACACCGTGGTACCATTCTGGGCGGGTGCACAGACGTCAAACGCAAGTCTGGGTCGCGCACACGCAGACACACTGAAGTAAAAAAAGACTTCGTTGCGAGGCCCGTCAAGGCCTCGCTTTGAAGTTTCTGTAAGAGCCTGGGTCCTAACTGTATTAGGTCCTAACCATATAATTAGAGCCCAAAATGGGCACAAACATAATAGGGGAGAGTGGGCATGGCTGAAGAAGAGGTAAATCCAGAAGATCTCGAGATTGCGGACGAACTGATTGCGGAGCGTCGTGCCGAGGCCCCTGGTGAAACGCCAGAGGATATGACTTCCTGGCAACGCCCGATAACCGCAGCGATTGACGTCATTAATTACCGGGCGGGCCAGATTATTGCCCTGCTCATGGTACCGCTGATTGTCGTCGTGGTGCTCGAAGTCCTTTCCCGTAACTCGTTTGCGATCTTGCAAAATGCCGGGTTCGAAGATCTCGCCCGAATCCTTGGACTTGGCCCCACGCTCTGGGTGTATGACACCAGTCGTATGATAGCCGGGGTGCTCTTCATGGCGGCCGCGGGCTATGGCCTGATGCGCGGGGTTCATATCCGTGCCGACTTCCTCTACCGAAACTGGTCGGCAAAGACACAGGCGACAGTGGATGCAACACTGTACCTCCTGTTCTTTATGCCTTCGATGATCATCTTCACCATCATCGCCTCAGAGTTCTGGTGGCTCGCCTTTTCAAGGGGCGAAACCATGCAGATCGACAGTGCCTGGGGACCCCTTTTGTGGCCCGCGCGCCTGGCGATGCCAATCGGTGGCTTTCTCCTGATGCTGCAAGGCATCCCTGAAATTTTCCGCGCATTTCACAAGATGGGTAAAGCGCGAGAGCGTTGGTTCGTACGGGCCTTGCCTATCTACGCGATCGCATTGACCTGGCTCTTTCTGGCGATTTTCCAGCCGGACATGGTCCCCGGTGGCGAGTCGTTTTCTGACCTCATGTCTGCCCGGCCGAACATGGACAAGGCTACCATCGGATTGATCATGCTGACAGCCATGCTGTTCGTGATCTTTATCGGCTTTCCAATTGCGTTCACGTTGATCTTCCTTGCCTTCGTCTTCGGTATCTGGGGCGCCAACTTCAAGTTGACCACGCTGTTGATGACGCTGAACACGAACTCCACCATGTTGAACGATCAGCTCATGGCGGTGCCGCTGTTTGTCCTGATGGGGATCGTAATGGAAGCGGCGGGCTTGATGGACCGGCTGTTTGCGTCGATCCAGATGATCATGTCGCGCGTCCGCGGCGCACTGTTCATCGCCGTGCTGATCGTATCCACGATTTTTGCGGCAGCCACCGGCATCGTGGGTGCTTCAGTGACCCTGCTCGGGATCATGGCTGGCGCGACCATGAGCCGGTCCGGCTATGATGTCAAGCTTGCGGCCGGAACCATCACCGCCGGCGGCACACTGGGCATTCTGATCCCGCCCTCGATTATGCTCATCGTCATGGGACCTGTTCTGGAGGTCTCAACCCTCGACCTCTTCCGCGCAGCCTTTATTCCCGGCGCCCTGCTGGCTACCCTTTACCTGCTCTACACGCTGGGACGCTGCTGGCTGAATCCGGATCTCGGCCCAATTTTGCCCGAAGAGGATCAACCCCAAACCTCCGCATTTTATGGCGCTGAGGTGGCGCTGATCTGCCTGGGCGTTTTGACCGTTTGCCGGGTCTTTGGCCTTGCCCTGGGCGGTGCCTTTGGCGGCGTGATTCCATTTGGCGGCCTGGTCGTTTTCGTCATTACCGGTGCCGTCGCCTATGCCGCATACCGTCGATTGAATGTACTCAGGATCGTGCTTCCGATCGCGGTGATCTTCCACCTCTATATGGTTGTTGTAAATATGGGCGAGGACGGGAGCCTGCCGATCTGGTCGATCACCTTTGCTGCATTCACCGTGCTCCTGGCGTATCTGGGACGGCCGATTTATAGCGCCGCGTCAGACAGTGGGTTCCATTTCTCGGATCTCTGGAATGAGTTCTTTGCCGGGCTCATGCCTCCGACAATCCTGATTTCTTTTGCTTTGGGGTCGATTCTGTTTGGCTTCGCAACACCTGCTGAAGCCGCAGCGATGGGCGCCTTTGGCGCCATCCTGTTGTCTATCGGTTACGGCAAGTTCACCATGCCGAGTTTCTTTGACAGTCTGATCAAAGCCCTGGAGATCACGGTTTTGATCATGTTCCTGGTTGCCGCGTCGAACTTCTTTGGCGCCCAATTCAGTGCCTTGGGCACACCAAAGATGATGACCGAGCTGCTACTTGGCATCGAAATGTCGCCTTACTTGATACTGCTATTGGTCATGGCATTGATCTTCCTGCTCGGATGGCCACTGGAGTGGGTACCCATCGTTCTGATCGTTGTGCCAATTTTGCTACCGACGGTCGAGGTGTTGGAGGTCCACGGGCTGGATCGCTACGACCTGATGGTCTGGTTTGGCATTCTGATCGCGGTGAACCTGCAGACCGCATGGCTATCCCCACCTGTAGCCTTGTCAGCCTACTTTCTGAAGGGGGTCGTGCCGAATTGGGATCTCAAGGACATCTACCTGGGCATGATGCAGTTCATGGTGATTCAACTCATCGGTCTCGCCCTGCTGTTTATCTTCCCGCAACTGGTGCTTTGGCTACCCAGGGTAATGTCTGGTGGGTAAATGACGCAGCAGACCAGGCGTAAAGGCCGGCGCGCATGAAGCGTGAGCGCGGCTCAACCATCCAGCGGGTGCTGGATATTCTGGATACCGTCGCCGCGTCGCCGAAAGCGCTCAGCGCGACCGAGATCAACGAAGTTCTGCAGCTGCCCAAGGCGACCGCGCACCGCCTCTGCGCCGAACTCGAAGCGCGCGGATACCTGCTCAAGAAGATCAACGGCAAGAGCTATGTCCCCGGCAACAGGCTGCACGATGTAGCGGTCGGGGTGCTGGCGAATTCGAGGTTGCGCGCGACCCGCCACGCGATACTGACCGCGCTGTCGGAAAAGGTCGGCGAAACCTGCAACATCGCCTACCCTGACGGGCTCTACATGGCTTATTCGGACCGCGTCGAAACCAAGGCGCCGCTGCGGCTGCAGTTTCCGATCGGCATGCGCGTGCCACTGTACTGCACCGCGAGCGGCAAGCTTTACCTGAGCACGCTGCCGAAAGCCAAGCGCAAGGCGGTGATCAACAAGCTGCAGCTGGAGCGGCACGCCAAGAATACGATCACCGACCCCGAAACGCTGCTCAAGGAAATAGATCGCATCGAGGCACGCCAGGTCTCCATCGACAACCAGGAGCTCTACGACGATATTATCGCCATCGCGGTGCCGATCAAGGACAAGCAGGACCGCTTCTACAGTTCGCTGGCAATCCAGGCGCCGGTGTCACGAATCTCGATCGACGACAGCGAAAGGTATTTGCCGTTGCTGCGCGAGGCAGCGCACGATTTATCGACGCTCGCCGACGAAGACGAATAGATCGATTCGATTCCGGATCATGGCTGACACGCTACCGACTGCGCCCGCAAGACCACTGCCGCAACCAGCCCTGCCCCCGTCGCTTGCCACCCGTTCCACTGCGCTTCGAGAAACAGCACCACGATCACCATAACGTAGAATTGCACCGCGTCCATGTGCAGCGACGCGCGCAGGATTCCGAGTCCGGAGGCACTACGGGTCCACCGGAACCGAGCCAGCGCCAGGCTGATTTTTTTCGCCCACCCTGTCAACCAAATCCGGGGTTACTCGTTAATAGCAGTAACGACAACCAAAAAAACGGGGTATACCATGACCTTTACCGACATCCGACGCGCAATCTTTATTCTCGTCATGGCGCTGGGCGGGCTCGCGCTCGGGGCCTGCGGTTCCGGTAGCGACAATCTGGCCGAAGAAACCAGCGAACTGACCATCTCGCTGACCGACGCCGAGGGCGATTTCAACCAGTACACTATCGATGTCGACAGCATCCGGCTTTACAAATCGAACGGAGCGATCATCGAGACCCTGCCGAATACCGCGCGCCTCGATTTTTCGCGCTACGTCGAGGTGACGGAATTCCTGACGACGGCAACCGTACCGGTCGGTAGTTATGACAAGGCGGAAATTTCGCTCGATTTCAGCGATGCCGAAATCACCGTCGAGGACGCCAGCGGCAATTCGATACCGGGCCTCCCCGAGGATGAAAACGGCAATCCCCTGACCAAGGTAACCGTAGAGGTCATGGTCAATGCGCAGAGCGGATTCCGGATTAGGCCCGGCCAGCCGGCAGCGCTAATCCTCGATTTCGACCTGGAAGCCTCCAACGAGGTCGTTATCAATGGCAACAGCGCGACGGTGACCGTCAATCCGATTCTGCTCGCCAACACCAGTATCGAAGACGAAAAGACGCGCCGACTGCGCGGATTGCTGGCCGGGGTCAACCTGGATCGCGAGACCTTCGACATCAGGCTGCGTCCGTTTCGTATCCGGCATCATGATTTCGGCAAGCTCACCGCCGCCACCGATGCACAAACCGTATTCGAAATCGACGGCGTCGCCTATGCGCAACAAGAGGGTCTCAAAGCGCTGGCGCGACAAACCGGCATCACCCCGCTGGTGGCGCTGGGAAAGCCAGACTACGGCGACCGCAGGTTCCTCGCGCAACAGGTTTATGCCGGCAGCAGCGTTCCCTGGGGTAACCGGGATGTCGTCAAGGGCAGCGTCATCGCACGCTCCGGAAACACGTTGACCGTCGTCGGCGCGACCGTCGAATTCGACGACGGGCGTTTCAGCTTCAACGATGAAATCGAGGTCTTGATCGACGCGACCACGCGCGTGACGAAACAGGGCGATCCCGGCAATAATCACCGCATCGACGAGGTCAGCGTCGGGCAGAGGGTTACCGTGCTAGGTCATCTTTCCGACGACGGCCAGACTCTGAACGCGGCAGGGGAGCTGTTGCGCATGCGCTACAGCCAGGTCTCCGGGCTGGTCGCATCGGTATCGCCACTCGAGGTCGACGTGCAACATATCAACCGCCGCATGGTCGTACGCTACGATTTCAGCGGTACCGGGATCAACGCGGCCAACGACGCAGACCCCGAGCATTATGAAATCGATACCGGCCCGCTGGGCCTTGCCAGCCTGGCCCTGTTCGAACCGGTTCGTGTCACCGGGTTCCCGACCCCGTTCGGCAGTGCGCCGCTAGACTTTAGCGCGAAAACAGTCGCCGACCTCAGCGAACTGCCCACTAAAATGCTGATGTCATACGGCGCGGCCGGCAGCGAGACCGCCGTGGTCAGCCTCGACGACAGCGGCCTGCTGCTCGACCTGGCGTCGGCCAGCGGTCGCCATCACCTGAAGCAGGCGGGCGTAATCACCGACATCGCGATCCTGCCCTCGGTTCCCTTCATAAAACCCGGCGCCAATCCCGGTCTCTACGCCATCAGCCAGGGCCGCAGGGTTCACGTCTACCTGGACTGGAGCGCATTCCAGTTGGCGCTGCAGCGCAAGCTCGGCGATGACCGTAAACTCGTTTTCGTGATTGCCAGCGGCCACTACGATGCAAGCGGCCTGCTGCTTGCGGCACGGCAGCTGGTTGCACGCGTCACCGAGTAAACAGGTCGTAGTGCATGCTTGCGGCAGCTTGCTACAATTCCCCCATACTGGTGTGGGGGAATTGTTTGTGCGTACAGTTTTACTTCTGGTCATGGCATTGGCCTGCCCCCCTGTCGCGTGGCCACAGACGCCCGCAACGCAGGAGCTGCCGTCGGAAGCCATGCTGGAATTCCTCGGCGAGCTCGAGGCAATAGACGACGAAACCTGGCAACTGCTCGAGCACCATGCACTGAAAGACGTTGCAGAAAACAATGAGGAAAACAGTAAATGATACGATTATCCCCATTTTGCGCGGAAATCGCGACCCGGATCCTGCTGCTCGCGCTGATGTCGTTCCCGTTTACCGTGGCGGCCCAATCCTGGGACGAACTGGATCAACAGCAGCAACGTATTCTCAAACCTTTCGAATCACGCTGGTCCGAACTCGACGAGGACAGGCGAGCGCGGCTGTTGCGTGGCGCACAACGCTGGCAGAACATGACCCCCGACCAGCGGCACAACATGAAAAAGCGCCTGCAGCGTTGGCAGCAGTTAAGCCAGCAGCAAAAAGACGCGATCAAGGAACGTTTCAGAAAATTCCAGAACCTGTCGCCGGAAAACAAAACCAGGGTGCGCAAGGCCTTCAACCGATTCCGCAGCCTGCCGGCCGATCAGCGCCGGCAATACCGCGAGCGCTGGAAACAATTGACGCCGGCGCAGCGCAAACGCTGGCTGCAGTATTTCAGGGACAAACGCAGCGATGATTTATGAAGCGCCCGTGCGTCATGATGCTGGTTGCAGCGACCTCCATTCACACCTGTTTCGCAAGCGATGACTGGATCGGACTCGACGATGACGAGCCCGTCTTGATCGGTATCGAGCTGGGTGAGGACGAGGCACAGGACTCCAGCAGGGCGCTGCTGCTCGGCCTGCCTTTTGGGGACAGCGCCGGTTTTTATGGCTACTACGGCGAGACGCAGCTCACCGACCAGGATCAGCAGTTTGACAGCCTGAGCTTCGCGACGACGGTCTGGTTTCAACTGTCGACGCTGATCGACATCGAGGTCCAGCATTTTTTCGAGGGCCAGTCGGGTGAACTCGAACAGGAAACCCTCGGGCTAGCGCTGGGTTTCACCCATCAAGACTGGAGTTTCAGGTTGCAATACCGGGACGGCGAAACGATTCTTTTCACGCGTGAGGACATTTCGGACTTTTTGAGCGTTTTTATCCCCGACAGGTTCGCCACCGACGTTTCCGCTTACGGCCTCGCGGTTGGCAGGCAGAACGACCCGTGGTACTGGCAGGCCAGTTTCCAGCGCTACGACTACGACGCCGACCTTACCCCGTTAAGCCAGAGTCGCTTTGCCCAGTTTATCGTCAAGGCGTCGGCGCTGGCGCAGAGTTCGTTGCTGATTTCGCAAAACCTGAGCCTGCTCGTCGGACATGCCGATTTCGACAACGATTACTCGATCGCGATCTCGCAGGATCGATCGGCCATAGACGAAAGCTACGCCGAGACGCTGCAGTTAAGCTGGCAGCACTGGGCCAGCCAGCGTTTCGGTTACCTGCTGGCGGCGTCGATGCCGCTGCCGGCGGAGGACGAGTATGGTTTCACGCTAGGCCTGCGATGGATGTTATAGGATCATGCAAGCGCAAGTCCGCCAGGCCCTGGACGATTTCTTTCGGGATTCCGAACAAAAGGCTTACCTGATGGCAATCACGCTGACTCACGATCACCACGACGCGCTGGAGCTGGTCCAGGAAAGCATGCTTAAACTGGTGCAGAAATACAGGCATCGCGATCCACAGGAATGGGGGCCTTTGTTTTATCGCATCCTGCAGAACGCGATCAGGGACTGGTTTCGAAAACAGAAGTTTCGCCAGATTCTGACCGGCCTGATGCCGTGGCAGGCGGATAACGCGAGCGGCGAAAAACTGGCGCCGTCGGCGCAGGACCAGGTGCAGCGCGACGATGAGCTGACGCGAATCGTCGCAGCGCTGAACCAGCTGCCCCTGCGGCAGCGGCAAACCTTTTTGATGCGCGCCTGGCAGGAATTCAGCACGCGTGAAACCGCGTTTGCGCTGTCGATTTCTGAAAACAGCGTCAAGACGCACTACGCGCGCGCAACGCAGAATTTGCGGCAAATACTCGGAGAAGACGATGGATAAGGATCAAAAGCTGCAGCAGGCGGTCAAGAAAACGCTGGATCGCCAGATCACCGATCCGGAAACCCGCAACGCGCTGCGGACCGCACGCCTCGCCGCGCTCGCAAACGAAGACCGCGGCGGCATCCCCCGCTGGGTGAGTGCGACTGCATTTGCGAGCCTGGCGATGGTCGCCATCGCTGTACTGATCGGTCGCGGCATCAACGACGTCGAAATGCCGCAGCTCCCCGACGATGACCTGGTGGTGATTACCAGCGACGATGAGCTGGAGCTGTTCGAGGAACTCGAATTCTACGTCTGGTTCGACCAGGACAAAAATGTTTGACCGGTAAAATCCGGGGGGCGCGGCAGCATTTGTTCCCCGGCAGAATACCCCGCCTAAAGGCGCTTCCCCTCGCGCGCAGATACACCCGGAACTCATCCGGAAAATACGTTAAGATATCGCGGACGCGAACGCCGATCCTGACACCAGCCGCCGGTATTCGCATAACGGGGTTT
>JAOTTY010000009.1 GCA_029864185.1 Gammaproteobacteria bacterium | reverse complement strand
TAGCATCCAGTTGACCACCGCGCCGAGCGTGTTGCCAAGCGTAGCTATGACCACCAGCGTAAACGGGTCGCCGCCCTCGCGCAGCAGCGCGAACAGCAGCACTTCCGAATAAAAAGGCAGAATTGTTGCGGCCAGGAAAGCCGAGCCGAAAAGCAGCAAACAGGAAGTCATTTTTTCATGTTCGCAAACTAGAGAAGCATCCAACCAATTCGCAACGGCGGGAGAAAAACGGGCACCGCTTCAATCGCCGGCGGTATATCCAGGGAATCCTGGTTTAATCGCTTTCGATTTTCTGGATAACGTAGCCGCCGGAACGCTCGTCCAGCGACAGTCCGACCAGTCCGCGACGCTCGGCTTCCTCCAGCAGGTCGCTGAAAGAACGCACCCCGTAGTAGCTCTCGTTGAAACCGGGGCGCCGGCGTTTAAGCGCCTGCTTGATCATCGAGCCCCACAGCTTGTCGCGGTCACCGCGCTCGGCATATAGCGCCTCGGCCGTCTCCATGATCAGGCCGATGGCTTCGTCGATCTTGTCATCTTCAGACGCATCTTTTTCCCTGGGTTTCGCATCTTCCTTGCTGGCCGTTTTTTTCTTCGTTGCGGGCTTGCGCCTGCGCTTACGTTGCTTGCTGGATTCCTCGTCGCGGGCGAGATCGTCGTAAAAAATGAACTCGTCGCAATTGTTCATCAGCAGGTCGGAAGTCGAGCTCTTGACCCCGACGCCGATGACGACCTTGTTGTTCTCGCGCAGCTTGCTGACCAGCGGCGAGAAGTCCGAGTCGCCGCTGATGATGACGAAGGTGTCGATGTGCTCCTTGGTGTAGCAGAGGTCGAGCGCATCCACCACCATGCGGATATCGGCCGAGTTCTTGCCCGACTGGCGCGTATGCGGGATTTCGATGAGTTCGAATGCCGCATCGTGCATGACTGCCTTGAATTCCTTGTAACGCTCCCAGTCACAGTAGGCCTTTTTGAAAACCACGCTGCCCTTGACCAACAGGCGTTCCAGTATCAGGTTGATATTGAATTTATCCATCTTTTCATCCCTGACGCCCAGCGCGATATTTTCGAAATCGCAGAATATCGCGAGGTTCTGGTCTTCGTTACCCGATGACATATTTTTCTCCGCTGGGGAATGTTGGTTATCGATCCGCGCAATCTAACCGACAACCGGATTCGCGGTCAAAGCCTATTCCTGCCCGAGTTGAAAAACGGGTTGGTAGTTGTTAGGGTGCGCAGGCATTTGCGAGGGAGCAAGAACATGGAAAAAGTACTTTTTGGCGAACGCCTGAAAAATGCACGCGAGGCGTCCGGTATGAGCCAGAAGGTGATGGCCAACCGGCTTGGCGTCAAGAGTAGCACGATAGAAAAATGGGAGAGCGGCAGGGAGGACCCGCGCGCCAACCGCCTGCAGATGATCGCGAGCCTGCTCGACGTGCCTCTGCTGTGGTTGCTGGCGGGAAGCCAGCAGGTACCTGCCCATGGCAGGAATGAGTCGGGCGAAGGATTGCTGCGACAGAAAATGAGCGATGTCAACGCCATCATGAAGGACTTGCAACGCAGCTTGGACGAGCTCGGCCTGCTGGTAGAGGATAAGTCCTGATTTATTCGCCGATTGGTAACTCGAGACCAAGCTTTACGTTTTCCATGATCACCATGGTCTTGAAACTCTTTATATAAGGCGACTCCCAGAAAAAAGACTGGGTGAATTTCTCGTAGTCCCCCAGGGATTTCGATACCACGAGCAACACGAAATCGGTGTCGCCAGTCGTATAGAATGCCTGCAAGATGCGCGGATTGTCGACGATGTCGCGCTTGAAGTTCTGCACGATATCCCGACGATCCCTTTCGAGATCTACCAGTACCAGCGTGAAGACCTCGTAACCGAGGCAACCCGGTTGGACCAGCGAGACATCCTTTACGATGGTACCGTTTTGGCGCAATTTATTGACTCGACGCTTGGCCGCGGTCGCCGACAGGCCAACCGCTTCGCCCAGGGCCTCGGTGCTGGTCAGTGCATCGCATTGCAATAGCTTCAATAATTGTCTGTCTATGGCGTCGATCTTGGAATCGACCCTGTCTTCTCTCATTTTGCAGAAATCCGTCGTTTGTGGCTTTCAATACGCAGCATTATTGCACATTAATTCAATAGAATGAGTTGTCGAGGTTTTTGCCCGGTTTGTCTGAGCTTTCCCCGTTTACCGGCAATCGCGGACAAAGACCGGACGGGAAACGCTGCATAGCGGCTGGTGAACCCGTCGTAGCCCAGTTGTTTGGCCTGACTATTGTCCAGGCAATCACGGAAAAATAACGTTCGATAGCGATCCGAATCAACATCAGACAAAACCAACGAGGAGAAGATCATGTTTAAATCAATAACCGCTTTTGCCCTGCTTTTCGGCCTGGGCATGACGACCGTCGTGCAAGCCGACGAATGGCGCTACGCCATGGAGGAGGGTCTTACCGATCCGCAGGGGATGTACGCGACCCAGTTCAAGTCCTACATCGAACAGAACTCGGACCATACCATCCAGATCTACCCGGTCGGTGCTCTCGGCGAATCCGCCGACGCGATGGAGCAGGCCCTTGCCGGACTGATCCAGTTTATCGACCAGTCGCCGGGCTTTACCGGGGCGATGATCCCGGAAGCCGAAGCGTTCCTGGTGCCCTACGTGCAGCCCACCGATCCCCAGGAAGTGCGCAGGTACTTCAAGGAAGGCAAGGCGGTCAACGAAATGTTCCACGAAATCTATCGTGAGCACGGCCTGGAGCTGCTGTCCGTCTTTCCCGAGGGTGAGCAGGTGGTCACGACGATGAAACCGTTTCGCAATCCCGACGAACTCACGGGCATGAAGATTCGCACCATGCCGTCGCCGCTGTTGCTGGAAACCTACAAGGCATTCGGTGCGTCGCCGATTGCAATGTCCTGGGGCGAACTGATCGGCGCATTGAAAACCAACATGGTCGACGGCCAGGAAAATCCGGCGATCTGGATCGAGGCCTACGACCTCGACAATCTAGCGCCGGTGTTGACCTATACCGGTCATGCGCAATACACCACCGCGGTGATGGCCAACGCGGATTTCTACGATGGCCTGAGCGCCGCCGATCAGAAACTGATCCAGGATGCTGCCGCGCACGCGCAGGACTACATTCTGGACGCGGCGGTAAAGATGGATGAGATCGGCCTGATGAAAATAAGGAATACCAATCCGGATGCGGTGATCAACCGGCTGACCGATGCCGAGCGGGCCGTGTTCATGGAGCGCGCGAAGGTGGTCGAGCAAGCCTATATCGAGAAGGCCGGCGAGCGTGGACGCAAGATCATCGAGCAGATGAAGCAGGACCTGGCGGCTGCCAGAAAATAGCTCTTCGACTGGTTCCATGTGACCGGTCTGATATCTGTTAAACACCCGCCTGGCGGGGCCCTGCCCATTTCGGACAGGGCCCCGCAAGGGCTTTCCACGGCCGAATACGCTAACCGCAATACATGATCGGGGTAATGTTATGAGCGAAACCAGCAACAACCGCGGCGGTGTGGCATCGATCCTCGATGCGATCGACCAGGTGATCGCGAAAATAGAGGAACTGATCATGGCGACCGGCGTGATCCTGATGGCGGTCAACACCATCGTCAACGTGGTCAGTCGTTTTGTTTTCAATCACTCGATCATATTCGCCGAGGAGCTCAACAGCGTGTTTATCCTGCTGGTGACCTTTGCCGGTGTCGGCTACGCGGCCAGGCACGGCCGTCATATTCGCATGTCGGCAATTTACGATCATATGCCGGACAAGGCACGCAAGATTCTTATGACCATAATTACCGGGGTCACCGCCTTCTGCATGCTGTTCCTGGCCTGGTTCGCGGTGGAGTACATTCTCAACATCCAGTCCAAGGGCCGAATTATGCCCGCTCTCGGCGTGCCGGTGTACCTGGTCTACCTGTGGGTGCCGGTAGGGTTTTTCGTTACCGGTGTGCAATACGCGCTGACGATGGTCAAGAACCTGCGCGAAAAGGAAATTTACCTGTCGACCAACCTGCACGAGCACGAAGCCCAGGAAATAGAGGTGTAGCCATGGCCATCGCAATCTTTCTGGTAATGCTGGTGTTGCTGCTGCTCGGTTTCCCGATGATGATTCCGCTCATCATCGGCGCCTTTATCGGGGTCGTTTCGCTGTTCGGTGATATCGGCAAAACCGAGTTCATGGTGCAGCAGATGCTCGGCGGTATTCGGCCCGCCTCGCTGATTGCGGTGCCGATGTTCATCCTGGCCGCAGATATCATGACGCGCGGCCATTCCGCCGATCGCCTGATCGACATGGTGATGGCCTTCGTGCGTCATATCAAGGGTGGGCTCGCGGTCAGCACCTCGTCTGCCTGCGCGTTGTTCGGTGCGGTGTCGGGATCGACCCAGGCGACCGTGGTCGCTGTCGGCAGTCCGTTGCGTCCACGCATGCAGAAGGGAGGTTACGAGGACTCCTTCATCCTCGCGCTGATCGTCAATTCCAGCGACATTGCGTTCCTGATCCCGCCCAGTATCGGCATGATCATTTACGGCGTCGTCTCGAAGTCGTCTATCCCGGAGCTGTTCGTCGCCGGAATAGGGCCCGGGCTACTCATCCTCGCCCTGTTCTCGATCTACAGCATGATCTACGCGACCGTCAAGAGGGTGCCCACCGAGGAACCGGCAAGCTGGAGCGAGCGTTTCGACGCGATCAGGCGTGCGGTCTGGCCGCTGGGTTTTCCGGTCATCATCGTTGGCGGTATCTTTGGTGGTATCTTCAGCCCAACCGAGGCGGCCGCAGTCAGCGTGCTTTACGCGCTGCTGCTCGAGACCGTCATATTCCGGTCGATCACGATAAAAGACTTTTACTCGATTGCGAAGTCGACCGGCCTGGTTACCGGCGTGGTCTTTATACTCGTGGGTGCCGGCGCGGCCTTCGCCTGGGTGCTGTCGTTCGCGCAAATTCCTCAGGCACTGCTCGGCGCCATCGGCATCGACCAGATGGGTCCGACCGGTGTACTGTTCGTTATCGCGATCGCCTTTTTCATCGGTTGCATGTTCGTCGATCCAATCGTCGTGATCCTGATACTGGTGCCGATTTTCGCGCCGGCCATCAAGAGCACTGGGCTCGATCCGATTCTGGTCGGTACGCTGATCACGTTGCAGGCGGCGATCGGCTCTGCGACACCGCCTTTCGGCTGCGATATATTTACCGCGGTCGCCGTCTTCAAAGTGCCCTACCTGGAGGTTATCCGGGGTACGCCACCTTTCGTGTTTATCCTGCTGCTGGTCGCGGTATTGTTGATTTTCTTTCCCCAGATCGCGCTGTACCTGCGTGATGTTGCCTTCGCCAAATGACGGGAGTCGGAAATGTTTAAAAAAATACTGGTGCCGGTGGACGGGTCGCAGGGTGGCCAGCAGGCGCTTGATAAGGCCATCGAATTGCAGAAACTGTGTGATGCCGAGTTACTGATTTTATCGGTTTATCGCGAACATAACCTGTGGAAAGCCTCGGTTTCAATGGTAAACCAGGAGTTGACTGCCTCGACCGACGAGGCGCTCGAGGCCTATGCCAGGGAAGTCGCCGAGAAGAGCAAGGAATACGCGCAAGGGCAGGGTGTCGAGAAAGTGCGTTCATTTTTTATGGGAGGTGGACCATCGCGCATGATCGTCAAGTTCAGCGAAGACCACGACATCGACCTGATCGTGATGGGTAGCAGGGGTATGAGCGATTCAACCCGTTACCTGCTGGGCAGCGTCTCGCACAAGGTGACCAGCCTTGCGCAATGCCCGGTACTAGTGGTCTAGATCGGAAATAGAGCTGGCGTGAATCGCAGGACAGGCGTCTGGTGGTTATGAACAGGGATTCTTCATCCAGGGCACGGGATGTGCTCCTCGAGCGGCTCAGAGACCGGGAGCTGCTGTGTGAACTCGCCTACATCGATGGCGAGTGGTGCGACGGTGAAAGCAGCGAAACCTTCGATGTGACCAATCCCGCGGACGGCAGCCGGCTCGCGTCGGTGGCCAGTATCGGCCCGGGCCAGAGCCGCGCCGCGGTCGAGGCTGCCGACCTCGCTTTCCGGGAATGGTCGCTTTTGCTGCCACAGGAACGCGCGCGGGTGCTGCGCCGCTGGAATGACATGATCCTCGCAAGCAGGGAAGATCTCGCCCTGTTGATGACCCTGGAACAGGGTAAATCGCTGGACGAATCGCGCGGTGAGATCGATTATGGCGCCTCTTTCGTCGAGTTTTATTCCGAAGAAGCCAAGCGTCCCAACATCGAAGGCGTGACCTCGCACCTGAAAGGCGCCGAGGTCGAAGTCTGGCGTGAACCGCTCGGCGTCGCGGGCCTGATAACGCCGTGGAATTTTCCGCACGCGATGCTGACGCGCAAGGCGGCGGCGGCGTTGGCGGCCGGCTGCACCGTCGTCGCGCACCCTTCCGCCGAAACGCCGCTGTCGGCGCTTGCACTGGCGCGAATTGCCGAGCGTGCCGGCTTTCCGAGAGGTGTCTTCAACGTCCTGCCGGGCACCGCGCCGGTGATCGTTGCCGAATGGATGAATACTCCACTGGTGCGTGCTATTTCGTTTACCGGTTCGACCGAGGTCGGTCGCCTGCTGTTTCGACAGAGCGCCGATACCATCAAACGCATGGTCATGGAACTGGGCGGGCACGCCCCGTTCCTGGTGTTTGCCGATGCCAACCTCGGGCACGCGGTCGACTGTGCGTTAACGGCCAAGTTCGCTACCTCGGGGCAGGATTGCCTGGCTGCCAACCGGATTCTGGTGGAGCGTCCGGTTTACGACGAGTTTTGCCGGGAATTCGCCGATAGGTCCGCGACGCTCAGCGTCGGCAACGGCCTGGACAATGCAGCCATCGGACCTCTCATGAACGCCGGGGCACTGGCCAAACAGGTAGAGCATGTCAGGGACGCGGTCGCGAAGGGTGCCCGTATTCTGACCGGTGGCCAGCGGCACCCGGCGGGGGAATTGTTTTTCCAGCCGACGGTGCTAGCCGACGTTTCTGCCGACGCATTACTTTTCAGGGAGGAGACTTTCGGCCCCGTGGCGGCAGTCGCCCCATTCGATAACGAAGACGAGGCACTGCGTCGCGCCAACGATACCGAGTACGGGCTGGTAGCCTACGTGCACACCGAAAATGCGCATCGTATCTATCGGCTGACCCGCGCCCTGCAGTACGGCATGGTGGCCGTCAATCGCACCAGGGTGACCGGCGCACCGATACCCTTCGGCGGGATGAAGCAGTCGGGATTGGGGCGAGAGGGTGCGCGCCAGGGAATGGAGGCGTTTACCGAGGTAAAATACGTGTGCCGCGACTATGCCTGAATTTTTAACTTCCACCGATTGAGTCCGGGTTCCGTGCCTTACCAGAAACCTTTTGACATCTCTGAATATGAATCGCGGGTGGCGCGTGTCAAGGCGCGCATGCGTGAGGCCGGCTTCGACCTGATCCTATGCCAGGATCCGGCCAACATGTGTTACCTGAGCGGTTTCGACGGCTGGTCGTTTTATACGCCGCAATGCCTGCTGGTTCATGTCGACGAGCCGACACCGATCTGGTTCGGGCGCGCGCAGGATGCGAAATCGGCGCATATCACGACCGACCTGCCGGCGCACAACATCGTTTCGTTTTCCGAGCCCCTGGTCCACCACCCCATCGCGCATCCCTACGACGAGCTTTGCGCTCTGATCAGGCAGCGCGGTTGGGCCGATGCGTCGATCGGGGTAGAACTCGACGCCCACTATTACACCGCGCGCGCGCATCGGCATCTCGTCGATGGTTTGCCGGATGCGCGCATCGCCGACAACCGTGAACTGGTCAACTGGGTCAGGCTGATCAAGTCCGATGCCGAGGTGGCCTACATGCGCGAAGCCGGCCAAATCTGCAGCCTGGCGATGAACCGGGTGATCGACATGCTCGAACCCGGCGTCCCGCAAAACCGGATTATCGCGGCCGTTTACGAGGCGCAGGTACTGGGCCTCGAGGACAAGTTCGGCGACTACACCAGCCTGTGCCCGTTGATACAGGTCGGCGAGGGGACCAGCACACCGCATCTTACCTGGAGCGACGAGCCGCTGCCCGCCAACGAGCTGGTGGTGATGGAAATCGGCGCCGCGCGCCGCCATTACCATGCGCCATTGACCCGAACCATGCACCTCGGCAAGCCGCCCGTGGAAATCGAGCGCCTTGCCGGCGTCATCGTCGAAGGCGTCGATGCCGCGCTCGGCGTGGCGCGACCCGGCGTCAGCTGCGAGGCGGTCGAGGCCGTCTGGCAGAAGGTGCTGAACAGGAACGGTTATCGCAAGGAGAGCCGTGTCGGTTATTCCATCGGCCTCAATTTTCCTCCCGACTGGGGGGAGCGCACGGCCAGCCTGCGTCCCGGAGACAAGACCGAACTGCAAACCGGAATGTGTTTCCATTTTCAGTCCGGCGTCTGGCTGGAAAAGTTTGGCGCCGCCGTGTCGGAGCCCTTTGTCGTGACCGACCGCGGCGGCGAGCGCCTGTGCGACGTGCATCGCGGGCTGGTCGTCATAGACTGATACCGATCTCCGCCTGGCATGACGCTATTCGAACCCTCATCGAGACGAAGTTAAATTCACAAATACAGATACCTGAACCCTGGATATTCCTATGAACACCAATGTAAAAGAGAACACCCTGAAAGAACCGTCCATCGAGACGCTGGCCAAGATGGATCGCGCCGCAACCCTGCATCCCTTTACTCCGGTAAGAGCCTTCGAGGCGGACGAGATGGGCGGTCCCCGCATCATCGAAAGCGGCCAGGGGATCCGCATCACCGACGCCGAGGGTAAAACCACGATCGATGGCTTCGCCGGGCTCTACTGCGTCAACATCGGCTACGGCCGCACCGAGGTCGCCGACGCGATTGCCGAGCAGGCGCGGCGGCTCGCCTATTACCATTGCTACGCGGGTCATACCACGCGCGCGCTGGCGCGGCTGTCGCAGCGGCTGGTCGACCTGGCGCCGGGCAATATGCGCAAGGTTTTTTACGGGCTGTCCGGCTCCGACGCCAACGAAACCCAGGCCAAGCTGGTGTGGCACTACCATAACCTGATCGGCAAACCGGGAAAGAAAAAAATTATCGCGCGCGAACGAGGCTACCACGGATGCTCGGTGGTTTCCGGCTCGATGACCGGTATGAACTTTTACCACGCGCACATGGATTTGCCGGTCGGCGGCATTCTGCACACGGGCGTTCCACATTACTACTGGGGCGCCGAGGCTGGCGAGTCGGAGACCGAATTCTCGAGGCGCCGCGCCGCGGAACTCGAAAAGATGATTCTCGACGAGGGTCCCGACACGATCGGCGCCTTCATCGCCGAGCCGGTGCTCGGCACCGGCGGCATCATCCCGCCGCCCGCGGGCTACTGGGACGAAATCCAGCGTGTGCTGAAGCGCTACGACGTACTGTTGATCGCCGACGAGGTGGTCACCGCGTTCGGCCGCATCGGCGCCTGGTTCGGTGCGTCGGTCTATGGTATCGAACCCGACCTGATTACCGTTGCCAAGGGCATCACCTCGGCCTATGCGCCGCTGTCCGCGGTACTGATCGGCGAACGCGTCGCCGCTGTATTATCGGCGCATTCTGACGAGGTAGGCGCCTTTTCGCACGGCTACACCTACAGCGGCCACCCGATTTGCGTGGCGGCGGCGAACGCCAACCTCGACGTGCTCGAGCACGACGGAATCGTCGAGCAGGTCGCCGGTCTCGGCGACGCCCTGCGCGACACGCTGGCAGCGGCGGTCGCGGATTCGCCCATCGTCGGCGAGGTCCGGGGAACCGGCATGCTGGCCGCGATCGAGTTTGTCGCCGATCCCGGCAAAAAGGTCCGTTTCGACGCCGGCCATAAAGTCGGTGCAAGAATTTCGGCCGCCTGTCTTGATAATGGCCTGATCGCCCGGGCGATGCCGCATGGCGACATACTCGGATTCGCGCCGCCACTGATCACGACGCGTGACGACATGCATGAAATCGCCTCTATCGTCGGCAAATCGGTGTCACGGGTCTGTGATGAACTGTCGTCGGCCGGCGCAATCTGAACTTCGGTCGGACGGATTGAAGATTGCCCTTTGTGGGAGCATACTAAGGCCTGGCCGACGTAGTGGTCGCCAATAAATCGGCTAATTAAAACATAATCAATGCAACCGGAGGATCATCATCGTGAAACTGAAACATTTTGCAGTATCGATCGCCTGCGCCCTGCTGCCGCTGCTCGGGGGGGCTGCCCTGGCCGCAGGCGATGAAGCCAACCTGAGCAAGCTCGGTGCTTTCAAAACCACCGGCACCGGTGGGGGAGAGAGCATCCCCCAGGAAGGTAAATATGCGGACAATATCCGCAAGGTTCTCGAAACCATCAGGTTACCGGAGGGTTTCAAGATCGAGTTGTTTGCGCTGGCGCCGGATGCCCGTCATATGGCGGTCGGGCGCAACAAGGGCACCGTCTGGATCGGCACCAAGAAAAGCAAGATCTGGGCCGCGACCGATCGGGATATGGATAACGTTGCCGATACGGTCGAAGAATTCAGCCCGAGCGTAAAATTCGATATACCCAATGGCGTCTGCTACTCACCGGATGGATTTCTGTTTGTCGCCGAACGCAATCGCGTGATGATGTTCCCGGCGGCAGAGTTCTTCATGGAAAGCCCCGATACGGTTGCCCTGCCCATCGTGCCCCAGGGCAAGCTGATCCCGGTGGAAGAGGAATCCTACAACCACACCGCGCGCGTCTGCGCGATCGGCCCGGACGACAAGCTCTATATCAGCCTGGGCCAGCCGTTCAACGTCTCTCCGCCCGATAAACAGGAGCTTTATAACAAGGTCGGCATCGGCGGCATGATTCGGATGAATCGTGACGGCTCCGGCCGTGAAGTGGTCGCCACGGGAATCCGTAATTCTGTTGGGCACGCCTTCAATCCAAAGGATGGCAGCCTGTGGTTTACCGATAACCAGGTGGACGGTATGGGCGACGAGACCCCGCCCGGCGAAATCAACCGTATGCCCGGTTTCGGCAATTGGTATGGGCATCCCTATTACGGCGGTGGCAAAGTCCGCACTAACGAGTACAAGGACAAGAAGATCCCCGATTCGCTGATGTCGAAGTATGTGGACGCGCAGGTTGAAACAATCGCCCACGCCGCTGATCTCGGCATGATGTTCTACACCGGCAACATGTTTCCGGCGAGATACAAGAACGCCATCTTCAGCGCCCAGCATGGTTCCTGGAATGCGACCAAGCCGCGCGGCGCGCGGGTCATGGTGACTTTTCTCGATGATAAGGGCAATGCTGCCTCGAGCGTGCCTTTTGCGGAAGGCTGGCTGCAGGAAAACGGCGTTTATTCCGGAAGGCCTGTTGACGTGCAACAGTATGTTGATGGTTCGATCCTGGTCTCGGACGACAAGGCCGGCGCGGTATATCGAATCTCCTACGCGAATTAATTGTTAATCGATGCGGACCGGCAGCGAAAAACTGCCGGTCCGCACGCAACCCGGGGCTTTATTTCATGAGGCACTTATTCGGCGCCGTAGTGATACTGTTGACGGCAGCGATTTTATCGGCTGACACATTCGCCGCAGACCTGCGGGCAGGCAGGGCAAAGGCCCAGGCCGTGTGCCAGACCTGCCATGGCCTGGATGGTCGGTCGAGCATCGCCGGGTCGCCCAACCTGAGCGGTCAGAACGAAGACTACATCATTATCCAGCTCAAGGCTTACCGGGCGGGTAAGCGCCAGCATCCGCAGATGTCCATCATTGCCCAGGCCTTGTCCGATGACGATATCGACAATGTCGCGAAGTGGTATTCCAGTATCAGGATCACCGTTGAACTGCCCGAGTAGTCGGTGACTAGCGCGACCCGAGAAAGCCTTTTGCCGAATTGTCGCCGGTGGTGGCGGATGCCCGATGCGAGTACATGGCTCTACGCGGGACTGGCTGGCATCATCGTGGCAGCGCCCGCGATCACGCGGGCTTCCGGTCTCGAGCCGATCACCGTTACCGCCACGCGGGTAGAGAAAACCACGGCCGAAATCCCGGCTGCGGTCAGCGTCGTCGGTCAGGATCAAATTCAGCTCGGCGCCGAACAGCTCGGCCTGGATGAGTCTCTGGGCGGGATTCCCGGTTTATTCTTTCTCAACCGCTATAATTTTGCGCAGGACCTGCGTGCATCGATTCGCGGCTTCGGTGCCCGTTCGAGTTTCGGCATTCGCGGCATTCGCATAGTGGTCGACGGGATACCGGAGACCCTCCCGGACGGTCAGGGCTCCGTGGACGGGATCGATCTCGGCTCGGCGCGACAGATCAGCGTGATCCGTGGGCCCGCGTCGTCGCTCTACGGCAATGCTTCTGGTGGCGCGATATTGATCGAAACCGAGCGCGGCCCGGTGCTGCCTTTCGCCGAGGTGCGTGCCACTGCCGGCGATTTCGATTTTAACAAATTGCAGCTCAAGACCGGCGGCGAGTCCGGCGACCTGAACTTCCTGCTGAACCTCTCGGACACGTCCATCGACGGATACCGCGATCACAGCGAGTATGAGAATACCCAGTTCAACGGGCGCTTCGAATACACGCTGTCGACAACATCCAGTTTATTGACGACGCTGCACCACACCGACCAGCCGTTGGCCAACGATCCCGGCGCGCTTAGCGCGCCGGATGCGGCAGCCGATCCGACGCAGGCTTTTACCAACAACGTTTTGTTTGATGCGGGCGAGGCACTTACGCAGACGCGAATCGGCATGTTATACAAAACCCAGATCGGGGACGGCCGGGATCTGGAGGCCAGGGTTTACACGATCCGCCGTGATTTCGGCAACAGGCTCCCGTTCGCAAGCGGTGGCGTGGTCGAACTGGATCGCCTCGTGACCGGGGGAGGGCTCAAGTATATCGTTGCCGGGGAGCTTGCCGGCAGGCGTAACAGGCTTCTGGCGGGAATCGATTATGACCGCCAGGACGATGATCGCAGCCGCTTCGATAACCTGCAGGGGGTCGTCGGTGCGCAAACCTTCGAGCAGAACGAACTGGTCACGTCGCTGGGGATATACTTACAGAATGAAATCCGCTTGACCGACGAGATCGAAATCACCGCGGGGCTGCGCTACGACGATGTCGAGTTCGATGTCTCCGACCGGTTTTTGAGCGATGGTGACGACTCCGGAAAAGTGAATCTCGACCAGGTCAGTCCGATGATCGGGATCAGTCTCAGCAAGGACGGTAATACGACGATTTATGCCAACATTTCCAGCGCTTTCGAAACGCCGACCACGACCGAGTTCGCAAATCCCTCGGGCGGTGGCTTCAACCAGGATCTGGACCCGCAATTGTCGACCAACTACGAGATCGGGATCAAAAAGCTTGCCGGCAATCATCGTTTCGAGGCGGCTATTTTTCATATCGATGTCGAGGACGAGCTGACGCCGTTCGAGGATCCGGCGCAGCCGGGCCGGGTATTTTTCGAAAATGCCGGATCCTCCGACCGGGACGGGCTCGAAGTCGCCTATTCCCGCGCGCTCGGTGACGATTTCGAGTTGTCGGCAGCCTATACCTGGTCGGATTTCGTGTTCCATCGATTCGAAGACGCCGACGGCGACGTCTTCGATGGCAATCGAATCCCCGGCATCCCGCGGGACCTGCTGCGGCTGGGTCTGTCCTGGTTTGGTGATTCAGGCCTTTATGCATCCTGGGACGCCGTTTACACCGGCGAAATATATGCCGACAACGCCAACCAGGTCAGGGTCGAGTCTTACACCGTCAGCAATCTGCGCGCCGGCTATAATGGTTTTTCACGGGATCTCGAGGGCTCGGTTTTTGTCGGTGCCAATAACCTGTTCGACGAAGAATACTTCGGCAATATTCGCATCAACGCTTTCGGCGGGCGCTATTTCGAACCGGCCCCGGAGCGTAACCTGTTCATCGGCGCCAGCCTGCGCACCCGGTTTTAACCGGTACCTGGCGGCGCATCTCCTGCATACCGGGCGAGCAAAATCTAGGGACGCGTCCTGGTCTCGCGTCGGCGCTGGCGGTCGACCAGGTGCACGATGTCGACGAACACCCCGCTGAGCAGGTCCAGCAAGTCGTCGACGGTCATGATCCCGACCAGCGCTTCGTCCGCATCGACCACCGGTACCCTGCGAATTCCCTTGTCGCGCATGATTTCGATGGCATGCATCAGGTCGTCGTTCTCGTCGACGGTGACGAGTTCGAAACTCATCGCGTCGCCGACCTGCACGATTTCCGGGTCGGCCCCCTTGGCGACGATCTCGAGCGCGATGTCGCGATCGGTCAGAATACCGACCGGGGTCTGTTTCCCGTAACTGGTTTTGACGATCACAACGTCGCCGACGTGGTACTCGCGCATGATTCGTGCCGCTTCGGTGATGGAACTCTCCGCTTCGATTACCACGACTTCACGATTACAAAATTCGCCGACACGCATTTCCGCCTCCTCGAAATTCTGAAAGGATCAGGAATTTAAGCTTATCGCTTTATTCAAATCGCGGGGTTGATAAGGGTCAATAAAGCTACAGGCAGCACGAGGCTATAGAGCGGAAAGGGGGTGCGACTCTGGTCGCGCAACCGCGATTCGCTAAAGGTAAAACATGTCCCGATACATCCCCTCGGCCCAGGCGAGGCTTGCCTGGCCGCCCTGGGTATCCCATTTGTCCATCAGGTGAGTGCGGTCGAAGGCGAACAATCCCGATTGCTTGTCAAACTTGTAGTAGGTGATGATGCTCATCGCCCGGAGCGGCTCGATATCGACCGCGGAAAAGCACATGGTCTGCGGGCTGCGCCAGCGCACTTCCCTGCCCAGCGCGTGCGCGGCAATGACCTCGGCCACGTACTGCGCTTCCGAATGCGCGGTGTGACCGCCTTTCGAGAACGGCTGCGAACGCGAGTCGCCGGTGACGTATACGCGCTCGTCGTCGACCAGGTGGTAACGGAATGGATCGGTGTTGGCCGCTTTTTGCGAGTCCTGCGGGTTGTCGATGCCGGCCTCCTCGATCAGGCTCGACGCGCGCACCGGCGGGTAGATGATGGCGTCATCGAAGGGGAACTCATCGAACTCGGTCACGACACGGCGCCCCTCTATATCGACGCTGCTGATCTCGGAACTGGGCAGGTACTCGATAAAATCGCCGTACAGCTGTTCGAAAGCGCGCGAAAAGCCCGCCTTCTTGATCGTGATTTCGCTATTCATGTCAAGCAACAGCACTTTCGCGCTTATGCGGCGGCGCTTGAATACGGCGGCGACCATGCACGCGCGTTCGTACGGCGCCGCGGAACAGCGATAATCGCCGTTCGGCACCGTGAGTACGAATGTGCCCCCCTTGAAGCGGTGAATTTTCTGCTTGATGGTCAGCAGCTCCGAACTGGTGACGAAGCCGCCCGGGTAGCGGTGGAACAACAGGTTTTGCGCCTCGGTATCGTCGACGCCGATACGGGAGTAGTCATACTCGATGCCCGGCGCCAGCACCAGGTAGTCGTATTCCACGTAACCTTGCTCGGTGTAAACCCGGCGCGATTCAAAGTCGAAGCCAAGCGCAGTCGCCTGCATGAACAGGTAGCCGTGATTGTTCGCCGCCTCGAAAAAACTGTGGCTCAGGAATTCGAGCGTGACCTGGTCTGCGAGCCACGCGTTGCTGACCGGAAACGAAACAAAAGCCGACTGCCGGTCGATCAGGACAACATCGAATGCCGGATTGAAGCGCTTCAGGTACTTTGCCATGGTCAGGCCCGACCAGCCGCCGCCGACGACGACGACGCGCGCGCCCCTGCTTGCCGGGATGGCGGCCTTGCGCAACAGCTTGTGCAAGGCTGGCGCCGTCGGTTGCTTCGCATCCCCAGCTGTGGCTGCCGTGGCGGTCGCCGGCGTCGCGCCGAATGCGCTTCCCGCCAACGCCGCCCCACCTGCCTGGATAAAACGGCGACGGCTCAATTTATCGGGGTTGCTCATGTTGGTTCTCCGTTACTGGAAGTCCGGATTTCGCCAGTCGGCGCTCGGCGCGAGGTCCGCCTGCGGAACCGGCAGATAGGAAACGTAATTGAGCACCTTGTCGAAGTCTTCGGCGGAGAGCGCACCGAGCAGAGCCGCCATGCTGGGTTTGATCTGTCGCAGATTGTCCCTGACCAGCCGGGCCTGTCGCGCCATGTACTCGTAGTGCTGTCCCTGCAGGCGCGGATAGGAGAGCCCGTTGTTGCCTTCACCGGTCGCGCCATGACAACCGGCGCAGTGCTGCGAATACAGGCTCCTGCCTTCGAGGTATTCGGAGCTGTCCGGGGGCCATGGACCCTTGACATGGTCCGGGTTCATCGGCAGGGTCGAAATATAGGCCACCACGTCGGCGAGGTCCTGGTAACCGCCGATGGTGCGCTGCTGGACGAAGGGCTGCATCGCGGGATTGGCGCGGCGGCCGCTGCGGATATCGAGCAGCTGCTTCATCAGCACGTTGACGTGCTGGCCGGCCAGTTGCGGATAGGTGCCGTCGTCGTTGCCCCAGGCCTCGGGTAGGTGGCAGCGCGCGCAGATTTCGAAGCTGCGGCGGCCATTGTCGATATCGGGCACTAATTCGAGCACTACCCGGATCGGTTCGGCCGCGGCGGCCGGGGGTGAGCAGATTACGGCGATCGCAATGAGCAGACCGCGGCAGAGGATTCGGGTGATTTTCATCGTCGGACCTGGTTGCGGTTTCATCCGGGTTTTCTACACCTTAGGTGAGTGGGTCTCAGCTGTCCTTGATCTAACGCAATAATCATCTTGTCCCAGACGTCTATTTCATGCCCGAGGAACTCGGTTCCGACCCGCGAAGCCAGTCCCTGGTAGAGCGCCCCGCCGAGCTGCTCGCGCTCGTGCCGGGCCTGCTTGCGGTACCAGTCGTTGCGATCGACGATTTCGATTTCGGTGAAACCGGCAGCCTCCATTGCCTGCAGGTAAGCGCTGGCCGACGCAAGCCCGAAATCGAGCCCCTCGGCCTCGAGGTATGCCCGCATTTCCGGGGACGGTTCCCCGTCGTATCCGGCAAGCCAGTCGCTGGCGGCGAACCAGCCGCCGGGCTCGAGCACGCGGTAAACGTCGGCGGCAAGGGCTTTTTTGTCGGGGATGTGGATGATCGAGTCCTTGCTGGTAACGGTTTCGAAACTGGCATCGTCGAAGGGCAGCGGTCCCGGTTCGACGCAGACGAATCGAATTAGCGCCGCGACGTCGTATTTCTGCGCCAGTCGCTCGCAGCGCTGGATCAGGCCCGGCTCCACGTCTATACCAACCACCGAGCGGGCACCGTGCTGTCTGACCAGGTGTATATCGACACCGCCCAGGCCGCACCCGATATCGAGTACCGAGCGGCCCGCGAGGCTGACGCCTGCGAGGTAGCGATCGACTTCCGCGGTCCCGCCAGGCGACATGAATCCCTCTCCCCACAGAGTCTCCAGCAGGGCGATCAAGTCGTCGTCGTATTCCTGGATCGAATTTTCTGTCATGTCACAATCCTCCTGAGTCTTACGGCGCCACCTGCGCAAATTAATCCTCGATCCGCCGACGCGCAAGCCTCAGGTTTCGAGACCGGTGCGCCCGTAAACCGTCTGGTTGACTTCCGGGTCACCCCTGATGCCCGGTTCTTCCTCGTACACGAAGACGGCCATCATGCGCAGCCGGTCGCCCTGCACCGGCGAAACCCGGTGCAGCGAATTGCAGCCCCTGAAAATGGTCAGCTCCCCCGGTTCGCGCGACACGGTTTCGACGCGGCCGCGATCGCCCATGAGGACTTCCTGCATGTAGCCGATATCCTCGTCGGCGGGACCGTTGCGGGTATTCGGCGCGAGTTCGAACAGGCCCCCCTGTTGCGCCGCCTGCAGCATCAGCGTCATGGTGAAGGCGTTGGTGGAATCGTAGTGCCAGGCCGACTGATCGCCATCGCCATAGCAGATCGCGTTGACCGGTTGCAGCGGGTCCTCGTTCGGGAACAGCCGCGGCACGCCGACGATCGCCGCGACCATGCGCTGAAATGGCGGCCAGTAATACAGCAGCTTGAGGGCAGAGGTTTCGGGAAACAGGTCTGCCGGAATCATGCGGTAGCGGGCGTGGTTGAAGATATTGCGCGGGTGATCGGCCGCGAGGCTCGCATCTTTTTCGCGTTGCAGGTAACAGTTGCGCCAGGAATCCGCACGATTGGCCCGTTCCAGCAGCGGTTCCGTCGTGCGCAGGATATCGCCGATCGCGTCGGCGCGGAAAAATCCGGGCAGCGAACAATACTGGCGGTTGTCGAGCTCGCAGCGGCAGCGCTCGACGAGCGCGTCCATTGCGGACGGGTCTTCGCTGTCGAGCGGGTAGCGCGTGAAGTCGATGGGCGGCAGGTTTTCTTCGGCTGCGGGCATTTTCTAACCTCCAGCAAACGGTGGCCTGTCCTGACTCAGCACTTCAATTGACCAGGGGAAAGTGGCAGGTGACGACCCGGCCGTCGCCAAGCATGGTCTCTTCGGGCCGCTCGATGCGGCAGCGGTCGGTCGCGTACTTGCAGCGCGTATGGAATTCGCAGCCGCTCGGCCGATTCGTCAGGCTGGGCACCTCGCCTTCGATCGACACCAGAGAGCGTCGCTTGTCGGGATCGGGTTGCGGCACTCCACCGACCAGCGCCTCGGTGTAGGGGTGGGCCGGGTTTTCGAAAATCGGGTCGCAGTCGCCACGTTCGACCAGCCGGCCCAGGTACATGATCGCAAGCTTGTCGCTGATATGGCGTACCACCGGCAGGTTGTGGCTGATAATCAGGTAACCCAGCCCGTGTTCGGCCTGCAGCTCGCTCATCAGGTTCAGGATCTCGCCCTGCACCGAAACGTCGAGTCCCGCGGTGGGCTCGTCGGCGATGATGAGTTTCGGATTCAGCGCCAGCGCGCGCGCGACGCCGACCCGACGCGCCTGCCCGCCGGAGAGCTCGTGCGGATAGCGCGACAGGAAGTTACGCGGCAGGCTCACCATGTCGCACAGGCGATGAACCTCGTCATCCATGTTGCGGCCCTTGAGTCCGTGAATTTCGAAGGGCTCGGTGAACAGCGAGCGGATCGTCTGACGCGGGCTCAACGAGCCGTTGGGGTCCTGGAACATCATCGCCATGTGCTGGCGCATCGGCATGAATTCGCTGGAGGTAAGCCCCATCAATTCCTTGCCTTCGAATCTGGCCGAGCCTTCCTGCGCGGTCACCAGCCCGAGAATCGCCCGCCCCAGTGTCGTTTTACCCGAGCCGCTCTCGCCGACCAGACCCAGCGTCTCGCCCGACTTCAGCGACAGCGAAGCATGCAGCACGGCATCGACGAAGGGATCGCTGACACCCTTGATACGCGCCTTCAGGTTGCCCATGGTGCGGAAGCGGACGCGCAGGTCCTTGACGTCGAGCAACGCCGATTCCTCACGCCGCGCGAATTCGGGCGGATCGTCCCGCGGTGTCGCGGCGGCGGCCTGGGGGCGCGCATTCGGCGCAATCGTGGCATCCAGCAGATGGCAGCAGGCCGTATGGCCATCGACGGATACCGGCTGCGCCGCCGGTTGCCGTTTGTGGCAGGCATCGAATACCTGCGTACAGCGGGACGAGAATACGCAGCCCAGGGGCCTGGCGTGCAGATCGGGAACGTCGCCGGGAATCGTCGGCAGGAAACGCGACCGGGTCAGCTCGCGCGCCGGGTCGCATTCGAGCAGGGCCCGGGTATAGGGATGGGACGCATTATGAAAGATTTCGCGCACGCCACCGTTTTCGACCACTTCGCCGGCATACATGACGATGACTTCGTCGCAGAGTTCGGCGATCAGCCCGAGATTGTGCGAGACCACCATGATGGTGGCGTCGAATTCTGCCTGCAGCTCCTGAATCAGGTGGATAATCTGTGCCTCCATGGTGACGTCGAGCGCGGTGGTGGGCTCGTCGGCGATCAGCAGCATCGGGTCCATCAGCAGCGCCATCGCGATGCCGGCGCGCTGGCGCATGCCGCCGCTGAACTGGTGCGGGTATTGCAGGATCCGGCTCTCCGGATCGGGAATGCCGACGCGTCGCATCATCGCGACAGCGCGCTTGCGCTTGTCGTTTTCGGAACTGTTGCGTCGATACAGGATATCGGTCATCTGTTGCCGGTAGGAATGCACCGGCGATTGCGACGTCATCGGATCCTGAAACACGATGGAGATTTCCTCGCCACGGACATTCTGCAACTGCGATTCCCGCAGTTTCAGCAGGTCGCGGCCGTCGAACATGGCCTCGCCGCTCTCGATGATCGCGTTGCCGGCCAGCAGCCGGGTGATGGTCCAGATCACGGTGCTCTTGCCGGAGCCGCTCTCGCCGACCACGCCGACGATCTTGCCCTGCGGTACCTTGAAACTGACGTCGCGCAGCGCGTGCACCCGGCCTCTCGGTGTGCGGAAGTCGACGTTCAGGTTGCGTATGTCGAGCAGCGCTGCCATGGGTTAATGTCCCTTGCGCAGCTTGGGGTCGAACACGTCGCGCAACGCCTCGCCGAGGAAGGTGAAGCCGATTGTGGTCAACACCAGCGGGACACCCCCGGCGATAACCGGCCACGGGGTGTCGCGAATAATCAGGTAGCCCTCGTTCAGAATCGTCCCCCAGCTCGCGGTCGGCGGCAGCACGCCGAGGCCGAGAAAGCTGAGGCCGGCCTCGATGGTAACCACGACGGGCACATCCATCGCGGCGAGTATCAGCAACGGCCCGATGACGTTCGGCAGCACGTGTCGCAGCAGGATCCTGGCAGGGCTGGCCCCGAGTGAACGCTCCGCCAGTATGAATTCGGTGTGCTTCAGCGCAAGCGTGCTGGTGCGTGCGAGTCTCGCGTATCCGGGAATCGTCGTCACGATAACCACCGCGAGCACCAGGTTCAGGCTCGGACCCAGCAGCGCCACCGCGGCCAGCGCCAGCACGATGGTGGGGAAGGACCTGATGGTGTCGAAGACCAGCAGTAGCAGGTTGTCGAGCCAGCGCGGTCCGTAGCCCGCCACCATGCCGAGCAACAGGCCGACGGCAAGCGATACCGATACGCCGATGGCCGCGACCTGCAGCGCCACCCGGCCGCCATAGAGAACCCGGGAGTAGGTGTCGCGTCCGAGTTGATCGGTGCCGGCCCAGTGCTCTGCGGTCGGTCCCGACATCCGGTTCGGAATATCCATCTGGAACGGATCATGGGTCGCGAAAATGGGTGCGAAGATCGCGCTCAGGAAAAACATTACTACCAGGATCAGGCCGAACAGTCCGAGCCTGTTTTGCAGGAACAGCAGCAGCTTTTCACGGCGCTCGCTATAGGCGGGCTCCGCGGCCGCCGCCGCCGGATTCAGTGGGCCCGGCGCGGGATCAGAGGGAGTCACGGACACGGGGATCCAGCCACGATACGACGAGATCGGCTGCCAGCGTGACCAGCACGTACAGCGCGATAGTCGCCAGCACCGCGCCCTGTACTACCGGGAAATTGCGCGCCAGCACCATGTCGTAAATGATCTTGCCGATGCCGGGCCGGGCAAAAATGATCTCGGCGAAAACGGTACCGGAGAGCAGTCCGCCGAAGCCGATACCGATCAGCGTGATGGTGGGCAGCACCGCCACCTTGAGCGCGTAGCGAAACACGATGGTACGGTGGCGAAGTCCGAAGGCCCGCACCGAGCGAATATAGTTTTCGCCCATGACCTCCAGCATCGAGGCCCTGACCATGCGCGCCAGGTAGCCCACCCAGCCCAGGCCGACCGCGAAGGCCGGCAACACCAGGTGCTGAATCTGGTCGAGTATGTCGCCCTCGTCGCCCGCGCCGATAACGGGTAGCCAGCGTAACGATATCGCGAACACCAGAATCGACCAGATCGAAACCAGGAACGACGGCACCGCGATGGTGCCGACCGACAGTATGCCCGTGACCCGGTCGATCCAGGTGTTTGGTTTGATCGCCGACAGGCAACCGAGCGGGATGCCGATCAGCGCCGACCAGGCCAATGCGGTGATGGCGAGGATGATCGTGAACGGCAGTTGCTCTGACAGCGTCTGTGCAACGCTGCGACCCGAGAACACGTCCGCGCCGAGATCTCCCTGCAGTACGTTGCCAATAAATATCAGGAACTGGTAGGGCAACGGCTGGTCGAGGTGCATCTTGGCCGCGTACGCCGCCTGCACCTCGGGCGTCGCACGCGGACCCAGCGCGATGCTGACCGGGTCGCCCGGGATCATGTGCAGCATCGAGAACAGAACCAGTATCGCCAGCAGGATGATGACGACCGATAACAGGATACGTTTGATCAGGTAAAGCCACATGGCGATTTACATTACGGTATCCGCAAGATGCCTCCGCCCCGAGGGTCCGCTCCTGGCAGAGGCAACGCCGCTTACGCCGATTTGAAATAGGCCAGTTGCATTTCTCCCGACGGCGCGAAGCGCGCGTCGATATCCGCGCGGTGGATGAACACCTCGGGTTCGTGCGTCAACCACACGTAGCCGCCGGTCGCTTCCATGATTTCCTGCATGCGCAGGTAGATCACGTTGCGCTTTTCGGGATCGGTTTCGGCCACGCCCTTCTTGAACAACGCCTCGAACTCGTCGGACGACCAGCGCTCCCAGTTCCAGATGCCGACCTGGTCGCGCACGAACCACTGGAACGGCTCGTAGGGATCGGTGCCGGCGCCGTAGCGCATGATCCACAGCTCGAGGTCCTTCCAGGTGTCGCCCTTGCTCTCCTGTCCCATTTCCCAGAAAGGTCCGGAGTCCAGCGGCACGACTTCGACGGTGATGCCGATGGCGCCGAGGTTGGCCTGGATGATTTGCGCCGCGAGGATGCGTTCCTGGGCGTTAAGCGTGCGCAGTTTCAGTTTCAAACCCGATACGCCCGCCTCCCGCAGCAACGCTCTCGCCTTTGCCGGGTCGTAGGAATACGATGCCTTGTTGCGTTTGCCGACCAGCCCCGGGCAGACCACGCCGAAAGAAGGCTCGGCGGTACCCGAATATGCCCCCTGGATGATCGAAGCCTGGTCCACCGCGTACTGGATCGCCTGGCGCACGCGAATGTCCTGGAGTTTTGGGTGCTCGGTATTGATTCCCATCCACATGTACTGCAGCGCACCGGCCACCGTCAGCTTGCTGTTCGGCGGCAGTTGCTTCTGGTAGCGCGCGTAGGAGTTGGAGGTAATCTTGGTACAGTCGAGTTCGCCAGCCTCGAACGCAAGCGAGCCGGCCTCGTCCTCGGTGACGAAGATACAGTCGATGTTCTTGAAGCCGGGCTTGGGCCCGTTCCAGTCGGGATTGGGCCGCATCTTGACGTACTGCGCCTGCTTGTGCTCGAACACGTAAGGGCCGCAGGTCGCCGGGATATCGACGGTGTACTTGCCGCCCACGCCCTCGACCGCTTTCTTGCAGACGATGATGCCGGTTCCAGAGGCCAGGGTCGCGGTCATGAACGGCGAAAACGGCTGGTTGAGCACGATCGTGCCGCTGTAGCTGTCCTTGATGTCGACGCGGTCATAGGCGACGTAATCGCCCTTCCATTCGCTCTTGGCCATGCGATCGAAGGTATAGGCCACGTCCTCGCTGGTGACTTCGCCGAATCCGCCCGACCATTTCAGGCCCTTTTTAAGGGTGAAATCGATATGGGTAGCATCGGTTACCTCGATGCTTTCGACGAAAGGCGACGGTATCCAGACGGACCTGCCGCCTTCCATGCCGTAGTGCACCAGCGACGGCATCACGCACCAGTTGACGTCGTTCGGCGGGTGCCCGCCGACGTAGTAGCCGGGGTCCAGGCTTTCCATTTCGCGGTCGAAGCGAACCGTCAGCGTATCGGTTTTGGCGGAATAGGAAACGCCGGGATAGGCGCCGATCAGGGTAGCGGCGCCGCCGTATGCCGCCATTTGCAGGAACTGGCGGCGCGATGGTTTAAAGTTGGTCATGAAATCCTCCGGTGGTTGTCGATGTCCGCGGGGCTCTTCTGAATGACCCTTCGCGGCCTGTTTATTTGTTGGGATCCACTTCACCACATTCCGGCGAGTCGAGTCAACCCAATCCGCGCCCGGCCGGTCAGACCTGGTTGCGCGCGAACTCGCGCTTCCATTGCTGCGAATGCACGAGTTCGTCTCCCTCCCAGGCTTCGAGCTTTGCGGCTACGATGAAATGTGACTCGGTAGACGTAAAGACGGTATTTGTCCGCGACGATACCCGCCAGGCGTCGCGCTCGAACCGTTCGGTCCGGGTGATATCCAGCCTGGCGCTGCTCGGGTCGTCGGGATGTATCGTGAAATATTCGTCATGGGTCGACTCGGTGGTCCAGCCATCGTGTTCGTTGTAGGTGATTCGGCCATCGTCGAAGAACTGGTTCATCGTCACCACGCCGCTCTTCATGTCCTGCTCGATGGTCCAGCGGTAGTCGATCGGTCGATGCACGGTCTTATCCAGCAACGGCGCGCATTCCGCGCCTTCGAAAGGTCGCAGCGAGAGATCTTCGTCGCGTCCGGGGCGCACCGGCAGCCGCAAGATGCTGCTGGCCGCGGCAATACCGAGTGTGGTCTTGCGCGGCGACGGCCAGGCGATCGGCCAGTAGTTGCTCGAGATCGCGACGCGGATGCGGTTGCCCGCCTCAAAACGATGTGCGGCGTCGTTCAGCCGAACCCGGATACGGTAAACCTGGCCGGGCTCCAGCGGTTCGGGGAATTCGTGGCTGTCGCGATGGGTCAGGTTCAGCAGTCCGTAGCTGATGCGGGTCGCGGCACCGTCCGGCAGGATTTCGGACAGGCACACCGCCACCATGCCCTGCGGGCGATCGCAGTCCAGGTCTAGTTCGGCCACCGGGGCGCCGAGGATCTCGACGACATCGGACAGCGGTTCGCTGTCGAAAACCAGCGATCCACCGGCCTCGTTGCGCTGGTCGCCGGATTGATCGGGCTGCAGACCGTAAGCGCACCAGGCCCCCGCCATCAGGCCAACCGTCAGCGGCGACGAGATTTCGAGTCGGGCCGCCGCCCCCGGTTTTTGCTGCAAGCCTTCGCGGTTGAGGTGGAAAGTCGTCGGCACGATGCGCGGCGCAGGCCAGCTTTCCTCGGCGACCCAGCGTCCCGGGCGTTCGTCGTAGTAGGTCCTCGGCGGCACCGGGTCTTCCATCCAGCAGCGCAGGCGCGGTTCGTCCATGATGCCGGTATTCTCGCCCTTCAGCCAGTGGTCCCACCAGCGCAGGCATTCCTGCAGGAAGCCGATCGCCGGCCCCGGTTTGGCGAAGTGCGGGTACTTGTGCGCCCAGGGCCCGACCAGTCCCCTGCAGGGCGCCTCGAGGCCGTCGAGCAGGCGGAATACCGCGTTGCTGTAACCGTCCGCCCAGCCGCCGACGGCATACACCGCTGCCTCGATCGCGCCAAAATCCTCGCACACCGAGCCGTGCCGGTAAAAGTCGTCGCGCGTCTGGTGCTGCATCCACTCCTCGAGCCAGAACCCGCTGCCACGCAGGCGTTCCAGCCATATTTCACGCCAGCGCTCGCCGTGCACGGCCGGGTCGGGCGGCGTCGTGTTGATCGAGAACATGGCCGCGTTCCAGGCCGCGTTATCGTTCAGCAGGCAGCCGCCCATGTGGTGGATATCGTCAGCGTAGCGGTCGTCGGTGGAGCAGATCGATACGATCGCTTTCAGCGCGGGCGGTTTGCGCGCCGCGATCTGCAGGCCGTTGAAACCGCCCCAGGAAATGCCGATCATGCCGACGCTACCGGCACACCACGGCTGGGCCGTGATCCAGTCGATGATTTCGAGCGCATCGTCCTGCTCCTGCTGCAGGTATTCGCCCAGCAGGACCCCGTCGGAATCGCCGGAGCCACGCATGTCGACGCGCACGCTGGCGTAGCCGTGGCCGGCGAAATAGGGGTGGGTCATGGCGTCGCGATCGGCGGTTCGATCTTCACGGCGGTAGGGCAGGAATTCGAGTATCGCCGGCACCGGATTCTGCTCGGCGTCTTGCGGCAGCCAAATCCGGGCAGCGAGTCGCACGCCGTCGGATATGGGTATGAATACCGGGTCCAGTACCCGGGTTCGCCGTGGAAATTCTGTTACCACCTCTATCATCGGATCTGCCTCCCCCATTCGAGACGCGGCGTTGGCCCTTGCGATCACCACGCCCGTCGGTAAGATTTTTTGTGAATACCGCCAGTGCTGACTGCCGCGGAAACATTAACCCATCGTGTCATGCGGCACAATTGTTAGCGAAGCCGGTCATCGGCGACCTTTGCCCGGCCGCCGCCGGTGCCGCTAGACCGGCGCCGGAACTGCGTTTATGCTTGCCAGGATCCCGCTGCTGGTACACCTGATGGCAAGCGAAGTAAAAACCTACCGCGCTTTGAAAATCATCACCATGGATGGACAAATTCCCGCGGCAAGTCATGTCGCGGTCCGCGATGGCAGGGTCCTGGCGGTCGGTGGCGACGAGCTGGAAAGAGCGTATGGCGCGGCGGACGCCACGTTCGTCGGGCATGTCATGGTGCCGGGGTTCGTCGAGGCGCATGCCCACGCCAGCGAGGGTATGATCTGGAAACTGCCGTACGTCGGGTTTTATGATCGAATGCATCCCGACGGCCAGGTCTTCAGGGGCTGTAGCACGGTCGATGCGCTGGTCGCGAGGCTGGAGCAGCTGGAGCGGGCGCTGGCCTCGCAGGACGAGGCGCTTTTCGCCTGGGGCTACGACTCGATCTACTTCAGCGACAAGCCGATGCGCCGCGATCTCGACCGGGTGTCGACGTCCCGCCCGGTGGTGCTGTTTCACACCAGCCTGCACCTGATCACGGTCAACTCGGTCGCGCTCGAGCTCGGTGGCATCACCCGCGACAACCTCGTGGAAGGCGTTTATGTCGACGATAACGGCGAGCCTAACGGTGAACTGGCCGAGGTTGCCGCGATGTTCCCGGTGCTGCGCGTCGTCGGCGACCCGGTATTCGACGTCGGCTACGCGACCGAGGACGTCAGGCGTTTCGGCCGCGCCTGCCACCGCGCCGGAATCACCACGGCGTCAGACCTGTATAGCGATCTCGAGCCGGACGTGCTCGATACCTTCGACGCGGTAACGCGCGAGCCCGGTTTTCCGGCGCGCATCGTGCCCGCGCTCGCGACCACGCGATTTAATCTCGAACGTCTGCGCATGCGACTGGCGGAGATTTCGGGGCGCGGCCACGACCGGCTGTGTCTGGGCTCGGTCAAGATCGTTACCGACGGCGCGATCGCCGGTTTCAGCGCGCGGGTGCGGCAGCCCTACCTGAACGGTGTCGAAAACGGTGTCTGGTACGAAGCCCCGCAAAAAATCCGGGAAATGATACACGCCCTGCACCCCGCCGGAGTCAGGCTGCATATCCACGTCAACGGCGACGAGGCCTCGGAACTGGTGCTGCAGATATTCGAGGAAGTCGTCGGCGAGTCCGCGCCGCATCAGCGACACGTACTGGAACACGCGCAAATGATGGACACCGGGCAGCTGGCGCGGGCGAAAAGGCTCGGCCTGGTCGTCAACTTTTTCGCAAGCCATACCTATTACTGGGGCGACCAGCACCGCGACGCGACCGTCGGCGCCGAAATCGCGGCGCGCATGAACCCGGCGCGCACGGCGCTGGACCTGGGCCTCGATGTGGCCTTGCACAGCGATGCACCGGTTACCCCGCTGGGGCCGCTGTTCTGCATGTGGTGCGCGGTCAACCGTCAGACCGCGTCGGGACGGGACCTCGGCCTCGACCAGCGCATAACGCCCGCGGAGGCGTTGCGCGCGGTTACGCTGGCGCCCGCGATCGGCCTGGGCATGGACGATCGCGTCGGCAGTATCAGCCCCGGCAAGCACGCCGATTTCACGCTGCTCGACCGTGACCCGCTCGGGGTCGAGCCGATGCGAATCCGGGATATCCGCGTGCTCGGCACGATGCTGGGCGGCACCTGGCAACCGGCCGCCGACCCGGCCGCGGGCCGGTGATAGCGTTAACCGTTATCGGGGGGTTTCTCGGGGCCGGCAAGACGACCTTCCTGAACCGGCTCGTCAACCGCGCGGATGCGCCGCGCTGCGCGATCCTGGTCAACGACTTCGGCGACATCGCCGTCGACGAGCGTCTCGTGGCGCAACACGGCGGCGACACCATCACGCTGAAAAACGGCTGCGTGTGCTGCTCCATGGGTAACGACCTGGGCCGGTCTCTCGCGCGCGTACTGGATGGCAACTGCCCACCGCAACGCATCATCGTCGAGGCCAGCGGGGTATCGAACCCGGGTCGTATCATGGACATCGCGCGGATTTCGCCGGAGCTGCAGGCCGATGGCATCATCGTGATGGTCGATACCCTGGCGCTGGAGGCGCAGCTTGCGGATAGGTGGATCGCCGACACCGTGAAAGCGCAACTCGCCTCGGCGGATCTATTGTTGTTGAGCAAGCTCGATATTGCCGGAGCGCGGGTTCGCGACGAAGTCCGCCTGCGCCTGCACCAATGGTTTCCCGATACCCCGGTGGCGCAGGATTCCGGGCACAGCTGGCAATTGCTCGCCGAGCTGTCGCCGGCGCAATCCGGGGCTGCCTTTAACTTCGAGCCACACTTCGGATTTACCGCGCGCAGCATAGTCAGCAGGCGGCGCCTCGATCTGGAACGGCTGCGGCGCTGGATGCGTCGGCGCGACGACGTTTACCGCATCAAGGGATGGGCACGGCTCGAGAATAACGATTATGGATTGTTGCAGGTCGTCGGGAAAAACCTGGCCTGGGAGTCGATACAGGCGAGCGATGACGACGGCATGCGTCTCGTCGTCATCGGCCGCGACGAGCTACCGGAGAGTGACGCCATTTGCGACGCAATCGGCGTCTAGCGGCATTTTTTGCGCAGGGGTGTTGTCAATCGCCACATTAGGCTTGATACTAGTCGGCCCGAATCCGAACAAGCAAAGACCATGTCAGTAAATCAGCGGATCGTTGCCGATCTCGTCAGCAACAACGTGTCCTTCGTCACCACCGTGCCGTGCAAGCAGCTCGCCGGCGTCATCGAGCTGATCGATAAAAGCGAAGAAATTTTTCATATCCCGTCGAACAAGGAAGACGAGGGCATGGGGTTATGCGCCGGCGCCTACATGGGCGGCAAGCGGTCCGCGATCATCATGCAGAACACCGCCATCGGCGTGACCATCAACACGCTCGCGACTCTGATCCAGTACTACCACATCCCGCTGCCGATGCTGATCAGCTACCGCGGCGAACTCGGCGAGCCGGTGGCCTGCCAGGTCGAGATGGCGGTGCACACCAAGGCGCTGCTGCGACAGCTGCACATCCCGACCTATCACTTTCATCACCCGGATGACGCGCAGGAGCTGGAGGCAATTCTCAAATACTGTTACATGAGCAAAAAGCCGGTCGCGATCCTGACCGACGCCAGTTTCTGGAAGGGGGCCTGACATGATCCGCAGCGAAGTACTAAAGCAACTGATTCCGGTGATATCCGACCATCTGGTGGTCTGCAACATCGGTCTGCCGAGCCAGGAACTGCACATGCTCGACGATCAGCCCAGCAATTTTTACATGCTCGGAACGATGGGCCTGGCATCGTCGATCGGCCTCGGCCTCGCGCTCTCGCAGCCGCAGAAAGTAATCTCAATCGATGGCGACGGGTCGGTGCTGACCAATTTCGGCACCCTGCCGACGATCGCCAACAACGTCGCCGACAATTTCATTTTGCTGATCATCGATAACGGCAGCTACGGCTCGACCGGGGATCAGCCGACCTACGCCGGTATGAAAACCTCGCTCACCGCGGTCGCCACGGCCTGCGGCTGCGAAAACGTCGTCGAGTGCCGGGGTGAAAACGCGGTCGAAACGGTGCAGGCCGCGCTTGATTCGGACCGCATGACGATCATCGTCTGCAAGTGCGATTCGGGCAATATCAAGGTGCCGGTCATCGACATGGATCCTGTTGTCATCCGCGACCGTTTCATGAAGGAAATCGACAGACGCAACGCCTGAGCCGATTCCTGCGTTCGATCCTGTAATCCGGTTGGCAAAGTCTGAGCTCACACCTTGCCGACCATCAAGGCAGGGCGCACAGAGAAACCAGTCAGTACCCAAAAACAGGCGCTCGGTTTGCGGTGGCCTGTTTCCGGATTCGATCCGGGAGAGTCATGTACGGAAATTGGGAAGATTAATGCTTTTGGTCGATTTCAGGCTCTTCGCGTACAAGTTCGTATCCCTTGTCTCTAACGCCCTGCAGCAACAACTCCGCGTTATCCGCCGGCGCGCCCACCATTTGGAGGGCTTCGGCTCCGAGACGCAAACTTGCCTCCAGGGCTTCGGGAAATGCCTGGGTTGCACCGGCCTCGAGGAGCCGGGCGCATTCTTCCAGGTCCCTGGCTCGTGCGATGATCGGCACCTGGGGGTAAATGTTTCGCAGGTGGGAGATCGCCAGCAAAGCAGTTGGGCCGTGGTTGATAGTAAGCACGGCCAACCTGGCTTTTTCAGCGTGCGCGACAGCGAGTAATTCGGGATCAGAAATGTCTCCATATAGAACAGGGTGGCCATACACCTGTCCCTGGGCGACTCGCTTCGGATCGACATCAAAAGCGACGAACGGAATCCCGCTGGCCTCGAACAGGGTAGCAATGGTGTGACCCACACGTCCGTATCCCCCAATCAAAACAGGTTGTTCCGGTATCGTGTCCAGTACCTCCTGGCGGTCACCACCTGTTGTTTTCGATTGAGCATCAAGGCGGCTGGCTAACGCGTTTCCGAAGCGCACCAGCAGCGGGGTAAGCAGCATGCTCAATGATATTACACCCACGGCCATAACAAACGTCGACTCGTCGATGACCGCTAAAACCAGCGCGGATCCGAAAAGCACGAAACCGAATTCACCCGCCTGGGCAAGAAGAAATGTCATGCGCACCGCATTGCTACGAGAGTATCCGAAGGCGATCGCCAGCGGAAACAATACCGTGAGTTTGATGCCAATCAAGACAGCAGTGTGCTGAAAAAATGCAATTGGCTGTTGGGCCAGCGAATCCAGGTCGATGGACATGCCTACGGCGACGAAGAACAGGCTCATCAAAAGACCCTTGTAGGGTTCGATGAGGGCACGAATTTGCATATTGTAACTCGACCCGGAAAGCAGTATGCCCATGAGAAATGCACCCAGCGCCATCGATAATCCTGCCTGATGCATGGCCCAGGCTGCAAGCAAAACAGCCAGAAATACTACTAGCAAAAAGGCCTCCCGATTGTCGTGGCGCGCCAACCACTCCAGGGCGTAAGGGACCAGACGAAGGCCAAAGATGAAAAGAACAGCGAACATGCCGATCAATATAAGTAACTGTTCCCAAAGCGGGATGCCCGCGCTGATGGCTGCAGTGTCTGATAGCAATGGCACCAGGGCGAGCATCGGAACGACCGATAGATCCTGCGCCAGCAGGACCGCAAAGGTGCCGGTCCCGTGTTGGCTGGCGAATTCTCCCTTTTCATGCAAGAGTTGCATAACGAAAGCAGTGGAAGAAAGTGACAGGCTAAGCCCGATAAGCAAAGCCGTTCTCCAGGTATCGGAACCCAGTGAAACATAGAAGGTAATAGCAAAGCCGGTTAGCAGGATCTGTAATGAGCCAAGACCCAACAAGTCTCGGCGTAGCGACCATAAGCGGCTTGGTTTTATCTCCAGCCCGATGACAAAAAGCAACAACACCACACCCAGTTCGGTAAAGTGCCGGACATCCTCGACGTGGGGAGTTACATAAGGTCCAGGGGAGTGGGGACCGACTACGATTCCGGCGATGAGCAGCCCCAATACTGAACCGAGACCTAGATGGCGAAAAAGCGCGACCGCGACGGATGTAACAGCCAGCAGAAGCAAAGCGGATACAATGAACCCTTCCAGGTGCATGCTGCCCTCGATTGCATAGAAAGCCTTTGGCGATCATACCGGTCTGTTTAGTCATGGAGAAGGCTTATCGGCTGGGAAGATCCATCATTAGCGCATCTCATCCGTCCACAAGACTGACTGCGAAATTACCAGTGACAGCGCATTTAATTAGTTATTACGAACGTCCGCTGCTGGCCTTTTTACAACATTGAAAACGGGGTCAGGTCTTTGATTTAGTGCC
>JAOTTY010000432.1 GCA_029864185.1 Gammaproteobacteria bacterium | reverse complement strand
GCTGATCGGCGGTTACGTTCTGATCCGGTCCCTTAATGATGGCGTGGTAGGGCACGGTTCTGATGGTCCCCGGCGGGCCGTAGAAATTGAGATAGCGCTCGTTGCTGCCGGTATACATCGCTACCAGGGAATGCAGCAGGCGCCGGGTTTCCGCGGATTCCGCGGCAATCCATGCCTGATGCAAAGACCGGAGCAGGTTATCTGCAACGTCCGGCCGGTCGGTCACGGCGTGACGAATGCCGGTCATCAACTGGCGTAATTCCCCGGCGGACGAGATTTGTGCAGCCGACGCGGGGAGTTCAACCAGTTCGTTCACGCCGCTGTCATCGAGCAGGCGTTTAAACGCTGAGTAAGCTATCAGCGCGTGCAGCTGGAAGCCGACCGCGGGCATCGTCGGCGCTTCGCGCGCGCTGCTCTTGAATACCCAGAATTCATACACCGCGGCCTCGAGCTTGGGCAGCGGAAAGGGTCCCAGGCCCCTGGCCGCATCGGCCAGCGGGGCTACCGGGGACAGCAGTTCCTCGACCCAGACGCTGCCGCGTATTTTACCCGTCGTGTCTTCGATCGGTTGTCGTTTGCCGGTCAGGTGCTGGAACAATACGACCCTGTCGGAGCGCTTGACAGATTCGGCGAATAACTGCTCGTCCACGTCGGATCTCGGCTTGTGAAAATCGATATCGAACACGATCGCGGAGGCGCCCCGTTCGGCCAGGCCATCGACCAGCTTGCCGTGGATAGAGCGCGGCCATTCGCGTGGCAAATCGGAAATACCCAGGCGCCCGCCGGTCAGGCCATCGATGGCGATGACGGCAACCCCGGCCGGGGCCTCGATTGCGCCACGGATCTGGAACAGCCAGTCCAGGCCGACACTGCGTTCAAACAGGGTGCCGTAGGACGTAAGGCCGAACAGGCTACCGGCAAATCCTATCGCCCAGCCCAGCAGCAGGCCTCTAAACAGGCGCCGCATGAGCTCTCAGGGTGCCAGGCGTTAATATCATTTTTAGTTTCACCGCAATCGAATCTACCTTATCTGCGGGTTTAAATCAGCCTCGATTATGAATTTGTGCAGTTTCGGGCGGACTTTGGTCGAAACGGAAGGTTGGTGCGAGGGAATTCATATTAGGTTGTTTTTACAAGGTGATGGGTATAGCATTGGTTGTCAAAATAATGACACCTCCCAAGCGTATTATTTAATGAAACGGGAGAGGTCGAAAAAATGGTTAAACAGGGGCGGAGTCATGATAAGTAAGCAAAGATCCAGCTTACCGGTGGGTAAGCTTGCCGAGTATCCGTGGTTTTTCTCAAGGTCGTATTTCCTGACGCTGATCCTTTTCGTTGCATTAACCGCAAGTGGCGAGGTCCGGGCCGAATGCGCCCAGACGGTCGGCCAGTTCGTCGATATTCACGGCAAGGTCGAAACCCTGGCCGAGGACGGTGCTGACTGGGTCGGCGCCACCCTCGAGACCTCGCTATGCGAAGGCAGTTCGATCAGGGTCGGCGAACAGAGTCGCGCCGCCATCGCGCTGATCAACGATGCCGTGTTGCGGATCGACGAGAATACCACGATGCGCCTGGTGGATATTGTCGAGGGCGAGATGCAAGAAGAGCGTTCCCTGCTCGATATCATCAAGGGTGCGATACATTCGTTCAGCCGCAAGCCCAGGAAATTGTCGATCAATTCCCCGTATCTGAACGGTTCCATCGAGGGCACCGAGTTTGTTTTCCGGGTAACCGACGAGCAATCGGAATTAACCGTATTCGAAGGCACGGTCTTGGCCTCCAATGAACAGGGCAAGGCCGCAGTATCGGGGGGCGAATCTGTCGTCGCGCAGCAGGGTCGGGCACCCGCTGTGCGGGTACTGGTAAATCCCAGGGATGAAGTGAACTGGGGTTTGTACTATCCCAGAATCCTGTTCTCGAAAGATCAATCTGCAGATCCTCAAATTTTGGAAATAGCCTCTTTACTGGAAAGCGGGCGTGTCGATCAGGCTCGGCTAAAGCTGGAGCCTTTATTATCTGCCGGAAACTCGGGCCTGGCATATGCGCTTAGCAGTGTCATCAACGTCGCGCTCAATCAGACTGCACAGGCGCTGGAAGATGGGTCTAGGGCTGTTGAGTTAAATCCCTCACCGCCCAGTTTTATTGCGCTGTCTTACGCA
>JAOTTY010000201.1 GCA_029864185.1 Gammaproteobacteria bacterium | reverse complement strand
GGGCTGTTTAAAGACTTCTTGAATTTTTCAAATTAACGACGGATTAATCAATCGGGAGCGCGAAATGTCAGTTCTATTTTCGAAGGCAAGGCTGGGATCCATGAGCCTGCAAAATCATCTGGTTATGTCGCCCATGACGCGTAGCCGAGCGCTGCACAATGTGCCGAATGATCTAATGGCGACCTATTACAGGCAAAGATCAACCGCTGGCCTGATAATTACCGAAGGTACCTCGCCTTCGCCGAATGGCCTGGGATATCCGCGTATTCCCGGTATTTTCTCGGCGGACCAGGTTGCGGGCTGGAAACAGGTCACCAGAGCGGTTCACGAACAGGGCGGCAGAATTTTTTGCCAGTTGATGCATACCGGGCGTATCACGCATCCCCTGAACTTGCCAAAGGCTGCGCGTGTTTTAGCACCGTCGGCAATTGCCGCCAGCGAAGAAATGTATACCGATCAGGAGGGCATGCAGGCGTTGCCGGTTCCCGAGGTTATGAACCAGGCGGATATCGATATGACAATCGAAGAATTTGCCGAGGCCGCCCGCAACGCTATCGAGGCCGGCTTTGACGGGATAGAACTGCATGGCGCTAATGGTTATCTGCTCGAACAATTTTTCCGCCCCACGACCAACCAGCGCGAAGACGAATATGGCGGCAACGTGGAAAATCGAGCGCGTTTCGTATTAGAGACCGTCAAGGCTTGCTGTGCGGCAATTGGCAAGGAAAAGGTGGGGATTCGACTTTCGCCATATGGTTTTTTTAATTCGATGGCCCCGTACGACGAGATGGAAACCGACTACCGTTACCTGGCAGAGCAGTTAAATGACACAGGCCTGGTATATATCCATCTTGTCGATCACTCTGCCATGGGCGCCCCGCAAGTACCTGACAGCATCAAGCAGAGCATCCGTGAAATTTTCAAGGGCACGTTAATTTTATCCGGCGGCTACGACGCCAGCCGCGCCGAGCAGGACCTGGCCGCGGGCAAGGCGGATTTGATTGCCGTGGGCCGGCCTTTTCTCGCCAACCCCGATCTGGTCATGCGCTGGAAAAACGATCGTGAACTGAATGAGCCTGATTTTGACACTTTCTACACGCCTGGTGAAAAAGGGTACACCGATTACCCATCGCTGGAGAGTCAAATGGTTTCGCATTAAAGGCTTTAGCCGGGTTCGCGACGGTCGCAGCCTGGAAAGCCCGGATCGACCCGGGCTTTCTCCCGAGCGAGCCCTGAAAATTCAAAGCCGAGGGGCAACCCTCGCCCTGTTCCGTTGCCGCTTTTCGATCGGATTTCCTGATATCCTCTGGTTGAGCGGAGCTGCATATTCCAGCATTGCCGGATTTTTATCGCTAGCCGCATTTCTGCTTTCATTCGGGCATACGGTTGATAGCGACGGCGCATTTTGGCGATGCTGCCGGCATTTGCTTTCATAATTGCCCCGACTAGGGTATAAGGCCGCGATGAAAATACCCGCACGAATCAAACCTCTGGTCGAGGATGGCCTGGTCGATGAAGTCATCCGGCCGCTCATGAGCGGAAAAGAAGCCGACGTTTTTATCGTACGCTGTGGTGGTGAAATCCGCTGCGCCAAGGTATACAAAGAAGCCGACAAGCGTGGCTTCAAACAGGCAACGCAATATCAGGAAGGTCGAAAGGTGCGTAATAGCCGACGCGCTCGCGCGCTGGAAAAGGGTTCGCGCTTCGGCCGCAAGGAACAGGAGCAGCTCTGGCAAAATACCGAGGTCGAGGCACTCTTTCGACTCGCCAGGGCCGGCGTGCGCGTGCCTCGACCCTATGGCTGCTTCGACGGCGTGTTGCTGATGGAACTGATTTGTGACGAAGAAGGTCTCGAGGCGCCTCGCCTGAACGACGTCACCATGTCCGCGGTGCAGGCCATGGAAGATCATAAACTGATGATGCGATACGTCGTACGCATGCTGTGCGCGGGCCTGGTGCACGGTGACCTGTCCGAATTCAACGTGCTGGTCGACGACGACGGCCCGGTTATCATCGATCTGCCGCAGGTGGTGAACGCGGCAGCCAATAATCACGCCAAGCGTTTGCTCGCGCGAGATATCATTAAAATCACGTCCTATTATGGCTTATATGCCCCTGAAATTCTGAAGACGCGATACGCCGGAGAAATCTGGGCATTGTATGAGGCTGGCGAATTACACCCGGAGGTTGCGCTCACAGGTGCACACGATGCAATCGAGCTGGATCCTGACGTCGACGCGGTACTCGAAGAAATCAAGCAGGCGATGTTCGAACAGCAACAACGCCTGGCGCGACTGCAGGAACAGGTATAGCAACCGACAACGTTAATGCCCGGGGAGTCTGCAATGGGTAGAAATCTGGCCTACCTCCTGTAACTGCTGCATTTAATCCGTTATGTTTCGGCCAATGCCAAACAAACCCGGGTAGATTTTATGCGCCTGTCACTGAAAGCCGCGCTGCTTTCCGCTTTCGTCCTTCCCGGAAGCGGCCACTTCCTGTTGAGGAAGTACGTTGGAGGCGCGCTGTTGGCCGGCACCACGGTTCTGTGCCTCTGGGTACTGCTGTCCCATGTCCTGGAAAAGGCAGGGGAAATCAGTCTTAAAATTCAAAGCGGTGAAATTCCGCTCGATATGACCCGGATAGTCGAGGAGATATCGAATCCGGCCGTCGGTGGTGGCACTCAACTGACCGATATTGCGACCTACGTGCTCGTCATCTGCTGGCTGGTCGGAATTGCTGATTCCTACAGGATCGGTCGGTTACGGGACAAGGGCGGCCCTGCGCGCGATAAACAACGCTGAAACGACGATAGTCCGGCTCGGCAACGTGTTCCGGCTCGATGCCGCCATTCGGCACGGTTCAGGACATTAATCGAATCAAGGTTTTCTTTTCGTCATGGTCAGTTACAGCAGCCATTGCCGTTCTAAAAGCCAGTACGTTTTTGTCGTGACTGGCAAGCAATTTTTCCAGCTCCAGGTTTTCTGCGGCGCTGGGAACGCCACCATCCCGGTATATGGTTTCTATTGCTTCAAGGTAACTGAAATGCGCTGCCTTGCTGTGACTCATGTCGAGAAATGCCTGGTAGGCTACTTTTCCTGCTTCACTTAAATCGTCTAAGGATTGCATGATAATATCTAGATTACATTGACATGCAATTATAAGCGACTGTGTCACCGGCTTCCGCATGCTGCGCTGATACCGGCACAGATGCATCGCCCCGGGTTGCCGATAGCCGGGGTTCCAGGCGGGCCGGAAGTTAGCCCCACGCGGGACAATACGATGCACCAGCTACCGGCTGGACGATCACAGGGGCCGCATGGGCCAGGCCTTCGCTGGATCCTATCCCGTTTGCCCTGCCCGGGTCGTCAGATACAGGTCAAATTAGTGGTCAAATTTGTGCAGGTGGCGAAATCGAAATAGCCGCTACCTTCATCCAGGTCGACGTCTGCCGTATTCGTCGCCGTGATCGAAATTCGCAGGCGGGTGTTGCCGGCACCCCGGACGATAACCTGGCCACTGGTAATATCCAGCCCGTTACCCGTCAATGCCAGGTTGGTCGTAACCAGGAAACCGCCGCCGGGAAGGCCCGACACCGAAAAGTTAACATTTCTAGAATAACTTCCCGATAAGAAGTTCCCGCTCTCTCCGAAGTCGAACACCATGCTGAAACTCTCGGTGCCAAAATCAAAGCTCAGCGAACCGTTGAAGTCATCCCCGTATTCCCCCGAAACATTATCAAAGGTACTGTTGAAGGTGAACCTGCCATCGATCGTCAGCCCTGAGATCACGCAGTTGGTAAAAACCGCGGAGCCACTTGCGGTGCTGGACGTTTCGTTCACGTTCACCGTAATGCTGCCCTGGGGACTGGAAATATCGCACTCCTGTGTTTCGGTGCGATGGGCGACCGACACCGACCGCTGGCCTCGCGGTTGCACCCGAGCGGTTACGAGCTTCAGGATCTCCTGCAGGGAGGGCGGCGCTTCGGCATTCTTGAACCCGGTGGCGAGCCCCAGCCCATCGATCGATCCGAATACGGCATCCACGATATCAGCCGCATTCGCGGACGTGATGCGGGCGGCATCGGCCGGTAGCGTCGGCGTAAATCTTGTGTCGCCATCCCCGTCACCCCCGCAGGCAATCAACCCCGCGATCAGGCCAAACAGTAAAATGCTTTTTGCGAATTTTTGGGCGAGCTGCATTGCGATTCTCCTGAATCAGTCCGGCTAATGCGCGTATCTCTACTACTAATAGATCAAACCACCCCGCGGTGCGATAAATATTTCGTATAACCTACTATCAAATTTGTTTATTCCCGAAGGTTTTCCGTGAGCCGGGCGACCGCCGCGCAGTCGGTTCGGCGATGGCGCCAGCGTCTGGGCTAATCTGGCAGCGTAATCAGGAAGCGCTTATTCAGATAAGCGGAAGCGGCTGCAGGCAGGCTCGTCGCGACGAAATGGCCGAATTTTTTGGCTTTCCGCCGGCAAACGACGGTAAATCAGAAAGCGAGCGTCTCGGCGCGCAGGCCATTGACCACGGCGGCCAGCGCAGCCCTTTCGTCGGCACCAGCCGCCTTCGCCACGGTGTAGGCGGCGCGCTGGCGGTCGGCGCTGGTGCCGCGTTCGACGATGGTGCGGGCGTGCGCCACCTCGGCAGCGCAGCCGAAATGCTCGGCGTCGGGTTCGATGATCGCGAGCAGTTCCTCGAGCAGCTCCGCGTAAGGAACCAGCGCGCGCTTGCCGAAGTCGATCAGTCCGCGCTCCATGCCGTAGCGCATCGCGAGCCAGCGGTTCTGGCTGATCAGGAAATTGGAATAACGCCGCCAGCGCTGGTTGTTGCACTTGAGTCGCCACAGCATGCGCAGCCAGCAGCGGTAAATCGCGGCAATGCAGACAGCGTCCTCGACCAGCGTGCACACGTCCGAAATGCGCATTTCCAGCGTCGGGTAGCGGATGCTCGGGCGGATATCCCACCAGATGCGGCTAGCGTCCTGGATCACGCCGGTTTCGACCAGCACGTCGACCTCGCGCTGGTAGTCGGCCTCGTTGTCGTATTGCTCGGGCAGTCCGGTGCGCGGCAGCTCGCTATAGAGCGCGATACGAAACGACTTCAGGCCCGTGTCGCGGCCCTCGAGGAACGGCGAAGAGGTCGATAGCGCAAGCAGGTGCGGCAGGATGTAAGTCACCTGATTCAGCAGGTCGAAACGCAGCGCGTCCGGCTCGACGCCGACGTGTACGTGCATGCCGCAGATGGTCATGCGCTGCATCACCGCCTGCATGTGCTCGCTCAATAAACGGTAACGTTCCTGTACGGAGTAGCGCTGCGTGCGCCAGCTCGCCCAGGGATGCGTGGACGACGCGATCACGCCCACGCCGTAACGTGACGCCACCTCGCCGACGATGCTGCGCAGGTCGACGAGGTCCTGGTGCACGTCGGCCATCTGCTGGCGCGGGCGCGTGCCGATCTCGATCTGGCACTGCAGCAGCTCGGGGTGAACCTGGTCCGGAAACGCGTGGTCGCAGTCCTCGATCAGGCCCTCCGGCGCCGCGTCGACGAGTTCGCCGGTGTCGAGATCGACGAGCAGGTATTCCTCCTCGACGCCTATCGTGAATGCGGGTTCGCTCGCCATGTCAGTTCCTCACCTCGTTCGTCTTGCGGCTTCGCTTTGCAGATCACAGCTGGGCGCGGATCAGCGCGCGCGCACCTGGATGGTTTCACCGATCGTGTTCATGATTTCGCGCAGCCGGTCATAATCGGGGTCGCGTACGTGCATCCACGCGTTCGCCATGTAGCCGGCCTCGACGCCCTGCGTCGGCGTGCCGGGCTCGGGAAAATGCTGCGCGACGATGTTGTCGCCGAAACGCCGCCAGATTTCGTCGGCGCCGTCGTAGTGCGAAATGACGCCGTCACGATCGGGACGCAGCGCGATGATACCGCAGGCGTAGCGGCGCGAGGGCCATGCCTCGCCGTGGCCATGGGTGACCGCGCAGGCCCATTCGCGGAACAGGTCGAACTCGTTGGCGTAGCAGTACACATCCCACTGCCCGACGCCGGGCGGGCGCGCGCCGATCTCGGAGAACTTGAGGCCCTTGGGCCCGAAGAACCATTCCATGTGCGTCGGCGCGGTGGTGATGCCGAGCACCTCGATGACGCGGCGGCCGAGTTCATAGAGCTCGGTGTAGTCCGGCGCCTGCATGCGGTTGGTACAGATGATCTGCGGGCTGATCCAGCGCGTGCGCATCGCCTCGAGCACGTTCGGGAAGTAATGGCTGATAAAGTCGTGACGGATTTCGCCGTTCACCGTGAGCGTGTCGTAGAACCCCTCGTGGCCGGTGATGAATTCCTCGATCGCGGCGCTGTTGCCTTCGGCGATATGCGTCTCCTTCAGTATCGCGTCGAGTTCCTCGTCGTTATCGGCGCGGTAGGTGCCGGACGCCCCGGCGGCGGCGCGCGGCTTGACGATCAGCGGGTAGCCCACGGCTTTGGCAAATTCCCGCGCCTCCCTGACGCTGGCGACGCCGGCCGACGCGGCGCAGGGCACGCCGGCCGCGCGCAGCGCTTCCTTCATCGCGACCTTGTCGCGGCACAGCCACGCGGCTTTTGCCGGGAGCCCGGGAATACCGGTAGCCTCGCGTACGCGCGCGGTGGAGAGCACGTGCGCCTCGACCGTCGCTTCCATGCGGTCGACCCACTCTCGCTCCTGCACCCGACGCACCGCGGCCTCGAGCGCCGCCTCGTCGGTGACCGACGAGATCTGCTCGTATTCCGCGAGCCAGCTCCTGAGTTCGCCGTCGAACCAGTCATAGGGGCGCTCGCCGATGCCGATGACGCGGTGGCCGGTGGCGTGTAACGCGCGCACGAACTGGCGCTGGTTGGCGGGAAAGGCAGGTTCGATAAAGATCACGTTCATGTCAATGACTCCGGTAGGGGTGCATCGTTTAGCGAATGAACTCGTCGAGGTACTGCGGCAGCATGCGCCGCCAGGTCGGCCAGTCGTGGTGCCACTCCTCGCTCCAGGCATCGACGCGATTGGGCACGGCTTTCGCGCCGAGCACGTCGGCCAGGCGCCACGAATCCTGCGGATATTCGTAGCGCCCGGTGCCGGTCGCGAGCAGCACGAAGCGCTTGCGCAGCGCGTCGAGCTGCGGGCCGTCACCGAGGTTCGGCAGGAACAGCAGCGGCGAGGCGAAGTAAAAATCCTCGTTGACGTGGATGCCGAGCAGCCGTTCGAAATCGTAAGAGCCCGACATCGCGATCGCGAGCCTGAAGATATCGGGGTGGCGGCACACCGACGCGACCGCGTTGAAGGCGCCGATCGACGCGCCGGCGGTGACGATTTCGATACCACCGTCGTTGCAGTCGACGCGGATCGCGGGCACTACCTCGTGCACCACGCAGTCGTCGAAGGCATTTTGCAGCCGGCTGCAGTAATCGTCGGGTTTCTTTTCCGCCCAGGCACGCCCGGCGACGCTGTCCATCGAGTAAATTTTTACCCGCCCCGCCTCGATCAGCGGCGCGAGCACGTCGATCATCAGCATGCGCTCGGCCTCGAGCGCGTCGCCGCCCGCGGTCGGGTACAGCAGCACCGGCACGCCCAGGTGACCCCAGCGCGCGACCGTCAGGTCACACTCCAGGCGCGGCGAATACCAGCTGGTGACTTCCCTCATCGCGCCGCCTTTTCGACCCTGCAGGCTTCCTGGATGCGCTGCCAGAAGAGCTCGGTGAAGGACTCGATCTCATGCTCGGGAAACAGCGCAGTCACCTTTTGCAGCACCGCGTCGCGAGCGATGTCGGAGGCGAAGAACTCGTCGGCGACCTCGTCGAGATGCGCCAGGTGGGTCGCGCAGAATTCCTCGAAACGATCTGTTTCGAGGCGTTCGCGCGCGAGCGCGGCGTAGGCCGCTAGCCGCTCGCGCGGCGGCAGGTCCTGGTCTGCGATATCGAAGAAGGGTTGCCAGTCGAGGTTGGCGTGCATCCTGCGCCGGGTCGCGGCGCAGAACACCGACCAGCGCAGGTTGGCCTTGATCAGCCACGGGAAGTGGAAATGCAGCGAGGTCACCTGGCTGTCCGGGCAGGCGTTGGCGAAATCGATCGGGTACCAGGTACCATCGCGCTTCAACGCCTCGCAGGAATTGAAATCCCAGCCGAAAAACGCGTTGACCGTCAGCGTCATGTCTTCGAGCACCGAGCGGTCCTCGGCGTCGAGAAAATCGTAATCCATCTTGTAGCGGTTGTGCAGCGGCGCGGCCGGATCGTAGTTGACGCAGCGCGTCTGCGGCCCGAGCCCGATGCAGCGTACGAAGTAATCGTAGGGCACGATGCCCTCCTGAAGGTTCATGACCAGCGTGCCGCTGCCCTCGTAGGCGCGCCACAGCGCGCCCTCGTCGTCGATCTTGCTGACGCCGACCCAGGCGCCGCCATCGTAGGGCTTCATGAACAGCGGGTAGCCGATCTTG
>JAOTTY010000431.1 GCA_029864185.1 Gammaproteobacteria bacterium | reverse complement strand
CCGCGTTACGGGCATGCTCGGGATCGCTTAGCGGGACGTTGAACGTGGCCAGGATCGCGTCGCCCTGGAACTGGGTTACGACGCCGCCATGCAGTTCGAGAATCTCGACCATGCGGGAAAAATAGGAGTTCAGCACGTCGACGATCCTGACCGGCCCGAGCGTTTCGGTTAGCCGGGTGAACGACTCGATGTCGCAAAACAGGATCGTCGCCTCGGTCTGCTGGCAGTCGAGCTTGCCACCGCCGGCGAGCAGCGAGCTGGCGATTTTCTCCGGAACGAATCGACCCAGCGTATCGCGGATCAGGCGGCGTTCGCGCAGGCCGCCGACCATGTTGTTGAACGCGCTGGTGGCATCGTCCAGTTCCCGGATAGAGCTGCCAGGAAGCGGAGAAACCGAATCGAGATCGCCCTTGTCGACCGAGATGGCGGCATTGACGATGGCCTTTACCGGCGCGCTTACCCTGCGGCCCACGAAGATCGACGCGATGATTGCGAGCACCAGTACCGTGAGGCCCGCGGCCATGGCCCTTTGCATGCGACCTCTTCGATCATCGGTAAACAGGTCGGTATTCACGTGGGCGCCGATAGTCCATGGGGCCGGGCCGTAGCGTTCGATATTCCGGTACAGGTAGAGATAATAATCATTACCCCAGGAAATACCGCTTGCCTGCGTATCGACGAGGATGTTGGAAATGTACGGTGCGGTTTCGTCGGGAGACCAGATGCGTTCCAACACCGGGTCACCCAGTACATCGAGATGCGCCAGCGGCTGCTGACCGTTGCCACCGACAATCTGCGGATGGGCAAGTACAAAATCCCGGTCGTACAATATGAAAGGTGTAATACCGGTGTCGACATAATTCCGGGTCATAAACGTCGAAATTTCCTGCACCGGCACGATCTGGGCAAAAATGCCAATAAATCTGCCCTCGGGATCGCGCAGCGCCACATCGTGCAACAGCGTGGAGGAACTGACGGTGTCGGTAAAAATCGGATCGCGCCAGGCTGGCGCATTGGTGGTTTCGACCTGCTCCAGGTATTCCTCCATCCACGGCTGCTGGGACCAGTCCTCGTCGATGGCCTTGCGTTCCAGGCGATGCCAGCGCCTGCTGCTGCCGTTCGCCGCGATGACCGCGATACCGGCTACCTGAGGAGTCGCGGCCAGCGCGCCGAACATGTAACCGTCGAGCGATCGCGGATCGGACAGATCGGTAATGTCATGGGATACCCAAAGCGCCTGTTCGCGAACCGGCCCCAGGCGCGCGTCCAGGCCCTGCTCCATGGTGTCGATCAGGGTATCCGCCTGGCCCGCCCACAGTTCGCGGGTGGTTTTCGCGGCCTGGCCGAAACCGAGAAAGATGACGATGCCAACGGTAAACGCGAGCAGGCCGCTGGTGCCAAACACGGTGATCGCGGTGATCGGAATGCGGCGCCTGTCAAACATGTGCGGATGCCGGCTCCTGCTGTGCAAACAAGGCCCTAAGTTAGATCCTGCCACCGGGTAAGGTCAAGGGCCGTGACCATTCGTGACGCATCTGCCCTGCGGAAAATCCGTACGACGCATTCATTTTTCTCTGTGACGAAGCGCGATTCGCCGCGGTTTGGACTTGCCTGCCCGCGGCATTCGTAGCCGACGGGTCGGGCGGCGGCGGGGCGGGATTATCTTGCCGCAAGCACTCGTTGCTCACGCTGTTTCGGGCAATTCACAAAGGCTTGCAGAATAAACAGGTTATGGGCTTAATACGCACTTTCCCGGGCTGATGTGGTGTCTCCTGCCTATGTTTAAAAAAATTCTGGTTGCAACCGATGCATCCCCCGCGTCGGAGCGTGCGGTCGGTTTTGCGGCGCAATTGTCGGTCTTTCACGAGGCGGAACTGCTCATATTGAACGTGATCCGGGACATGCAGCTGCCGCCCGAGCTCAGGGAGGCGCCCGAGTTCGAATCGTTTTACAACGCGCGCGAAGACCTGATGCGGCGAGCGGCCGATCGTATCCTAGACCTGGCCAAGCAAAAGGCGAAACAGGCTGGCGCAAAGAATGTCCAGACCGCGATCGGCAGCGGAGACCCGGCCACCAGCGTGGCCGGGTTTGCCAGGCGCCGCCACGTCGACCTGATCGTGGTCGGGACACGCGGCCTGTCCAAGGCAAGCGCGGTCTCGATGGGCAGC
>JAOTTY010000200.1 GCA_029864185.1 Gammaproteobacteria bacterium | reverse complement strand
TCATTCATGCGAAATCATGCCCCTGAGCGCGAGTCCCATCGCGATCGATATATCCGAGAACAGTCCCTGCCACGGAATCTGCGTATCGTCGTGTTCGTCCTGGAATACCCGGTAAAACTCGCTCTGCCCGTCGGGCTGTTCGAGATCGAGCAGCGACATCAATAGCTGCTGCGCGCCCGGCCAGTGCGCGAGGCTGCCGAGCAGGCAAACGCGGCTCACCGGCACGCCGTGGGTTTCCGCGGCGGTGAACACGAGCACGCGGTTGATCTCGTTGACCAGGTCGAGGAAACAGGGCTTGACGATCTCGAGCAGGGTCGCGGAAATGTCGCCATCGCCCTCGGCGCCGACCGCTTGCGCCAGCGGTTGCTTCTCGAGTCCGTGATCGACCACCAGCGCGCGCGCCGAGTCGGCGGAAATATCGAGTTCGCGCGAAATGCGGCCGAGCAGACGGGCTTCGCCGAACTTGACCGACTGATTGAAAAGCAGTCGGCGCCCGGAGATAACTGTCAGGTAAGACTCGTCGCGGTAAGAGTGGATCAACAGCACGTTGTCCGCGGCGTGTCCGGTGTAGAGAGCACCGACGACGCGGCGCAGCGCGGTCGGCGCGATGTCGAGCGAATCGACCTCGAGCCCGCAGCCGATCAACGCGTTCAGGAGACGGTTGACCCGGTCCTTGCGCGCCACCGTGGCAACAACCATGTGCTCCTCGTCGGACGGGTTGGAGCGCACCGGCACGTAATCGACGACGTAATCGTCGATCGCACCGTCGACGCGGCTGGACAGCATGCGCACGACTTCGGCGTCGACGTCGCTGACGCTCGACTTGTAGGTCAACAGCATGATCTTCACGTCTTCCCAGGGCATCAGTGCAACGACACGCCTGCCCCTGAAACGTTTCTGCCTGAGCGCAACGCCGATCAGCCGCTTCATCTGTTTCGGGTCCGCCAGTAGCTCCGTACGACTACCCCGGTACTCGACCGAGGCCTTCGCGAAAATCGAGTAACGGCCCTGTTCGAGCGGCCTGATCTGGCACAGGTGAATGCGGCTGGTGCCGATATCGAGCCCGATCAGGCCCGGTACCGAAGGCTTCGCCGCCGCCGTATCCTGGCGCCTGAATTTTTGTAATATCGTCATCGGCAGTTAGGTAAAATTATTCTTCGCGTCGGGAGTCTGTATCGGCCTGAAGTCCGATAAATTGAAAGAAATCGGTCACGTTTTGCGTTATTCCCGCGTGCGCGGCGGGGCGACGGTTCGCAATCTTTAAACTTTCTGCATGCCGCGGATAAAAGATCCCCGCTTGCGCGGGGCTGACTTCAGGGGCCGGATTTGCCTGCCAGCCAGGTACGCGGCTAGACCGCGGCGCACTGCATTTTCGGGAACAGCAGGTTGAGCACGCCGCCCAGCTGCTCGGCGACGACGACATCGATCGCCTCGCAGTGCCCGGTGTCGAGCCCGGTCGCATCCCAGGCGCGGTTGTCGGCGTGAACCAGGACCTCGTCGAGCGGCCTGCTCTCGGCAAACGCGTTGCCGATCCATGCCGCGAGATGAATGATCGAGGTCTCGAGAAAATATTCCGCTTCGGCATCGAGTTCGAGATGGTTTTCGATCACCGTGACGTGGCTCTCGGGCAGCTTCCAGTTCCGCATCAGCATCGCCGCAACCCTGGCGTGATCGAAGCCCATGACCTCCCGTTCGGCGAGGTGCAGCGGCTGCCCGGTCTCATCGGCCTGGCGCTGCGCCTGCTGCGCGAGTACCGGCACCGACTGGTACAGGATCAGCTGCCCGATGCCGGACAACAGTCCGGCGACGAACATGCGCTCGCCGTCCATCAGGCTGCACTCGCCGGCGAGGTCGCGCGCGGCGATAGCGCGGTAGACGCTGCGCAGCCAGAACTGCCGGACATCGAGATGCTCGCACTCGTAGTCGCCGAGCGCATCGGCGATCGACGTCGTCAGGATCAGGTCCTCGATCTGCTGCACGCCGAGGATCGACACCGCGTGGTTGACGGTGTCGATCTTCGCGGCAAAGCCGAAGTAGGCGCTATTGACGATGCGCAGCAGGCGCGCGGTCAGCCCGGGATCGTATACGATAAGCTGCGCGATATCCGGCAGCGAATAATCGTGAGTATCGAGAATCTCCCTGAGCCGCCAGTAAATATCCGGCAGCGATACCAGGTTCGCTTCGACCGTAACCTTGTTCCAGTTGCTGCTCATAAGTGTTGTCCAGTTCGGGTAGCTTGCTAATTGATCGGCCGGAGCAACCGATTCCTTAGGTTTCGACGCAACGAGTTCAGCTCGCCCCGGTGTCCAGCCGGGTGACCTTTGCCGAACTGTTCCATAAAGTCTGGGTGCTGACGAGCGCGTCCTGCGGATCGCGCAGCACGCTAACGACGATATTGGGCGGCGCCCGGTTATCGTCTTTCAGGCTTTTCGCCCGGTAAAGCGCGAGATCGGCCTGCTTGTAGAGCTGGCGGTAGCCGACCTCGATGTCGGGCGGCACGCTGGCGACGCCGATGCTCAGGTTTGCGTTGCGCACCTTTTCGTGTTCACTGCCGGCGTTCAGATCGCAAAACCTGTTCAATCCCCGCATCGCGACAACCCTGGGGTCGAGATCGGCAAAAACCACCGCGAATTCATCGCCACCCATGCGCACCAGCCTGCCATTGTCCTCCAGCACGGCGCTAAAAGCCTGGCCGATGTGCCCGAGCACCCGGTCGCCGCACTCGTGCCCGCAGCCATCGTTGATCTGCTTGAAGTCGTCGACGTCGAGCAGCATGAAATGGATTTGATTCTGATTTGCGCGGCAGCGGGCCAGATAGCGGTCGAATTCCTGGTCGAAATAACGCCGGTTCAGGGCGCCGGTCAGCGGGTCGCGATTGGACAGGTCGGTGATGCGATCGTGCGCGACCACCAGATCGTGCTGGGTTTCGACATCGTGCTTGCGCAGGCGGACGTTACGCGCGACCAGCGACAGGCTGACCGCGCTGGCACCGAGCATGATGAACTGCAGCGTCCACAGGCTCTGATCGGCGAAATTGAAGCGGGCGTCGAGCGTCGACAGCGTGAACATGGTGTAGATCAGCAGCGTCACCGCGAGGGCTTCGCCGAGGCCCCAGGACATCATCGGGATCACGATGAACAGCATCGCCACGCTGGCGAACAGCATCGGGTGAAACACCTGCTGGTAGTGCGCAAGCAATACGAAGGCGCTGCCGGAAACCACCAGCAGGGTCACGCCGAGCAGATGCAATGCCTGCGCATCGGCGACCGTGCGCGCGGCAAACACCATGTTGAGCGACAGCATCACCAGGATGGCGCAGGTATAAAGGTATAGCGGATCGAGCGCGAACCTGACGTAGAGCATGGCCTCGATCAGTAAAATTATAATCGTCAACAGGCTCATCGCGACCAGACCCCTGCGCGCCTCCGAGATCGATTTTTCACGGGCGAAGCGGGTTAGCTCGGGCGAATCGTAGCGCGTGCTCGACCACACCGAATGCAGGAATCTGGGGAAATCGTTATTCACACCCGTTCGTTCCGGTAAATATTCATAAGATTCCCCTCGCACAGCTGTCTTACCGGGAGATCGGCAGCAGGGTCGTTTTCATTAATCATCACGGTGCCAGCAGCCACGCGCCAACCGGGTAGAAGAAGGCACCCGAGATACCCGACTCCGAGTACCACTCGACTTCGGTATTCGCATCGACATGGGCGTGCATCGTCGCCAGGTCGGAGCCGCCGGACTCGGCCTCCTGCAGGCTGACGAAGCGATCCTGCGTCGAACCGACGGCGCGCACGCCCATGGCATTCTCGGCGCCGGTCGCGTCGTTGCTGAGCACGAACTGGGTAATCGAGTCCGCCGGCACGCCGAGGCTGGATATGTTCTTGATACCCCAGGCCGCAGACGGGGTCGAGCGCGCGCTGGTGCCACCGAGCTCGATGAAGCTACCGGGCGGCCTGCTCCAGTAACCGAGCACGTAAAACTCGACGTCCACGGTATCCTCGGCATAGGCCTCGATCGAGCTCGCGGCATCGGTCTCGACCATCATGGTCACGGCATCGACGCCACCCGCTTCGGCCTCATGCAGATCGAAACGGCGATTGATACTGGAACCTGCCGCGCGCACGCCGGCGAGCCGTTCGGCCGATTCGTTGATGTTTTGCATCAACACCTCGGCAATCTGATCCGGACCCAGGCCCTCATCGTCGACGCCCTCCGCGACCCAGGCGTTGCTGGCGTTGGCGCCGAAAGGTTCGAACAGCTCGACATAGGCCACGCCGGTCCAGTAACCGAGCAGCACGAAGCTCGTCGTACCCTTCTTGCTTGTGTAATGTTCGATGCGGCCGCTGGCATCCGCCTGCACGTGCATGGTGACGCTATCCACGCCGCCGCTTTCGGACTCGTGCAGCAGGATACGCCGCTCCAGCGCCGAGCCGACCGCGCGCACGCCGCCCCACTGCTCCTTGGCGGCGTCGGCTTGGACGACCGCAACCTCGACCACGGCGCCGGCCGGCACGCCCAACGGCACCAGGTCGACCGCTTCCCAGGTACTGTCGCTCGCGGCCGTCCAGGGTTCGTAGACTTCGGTGTAACCAGGGGGTTGCGGGGCGCTGGCGTCGTAGTAATCCTGGATCTCGGTTGCATCGAGTGCGCGGTTATAGACGCGAACATCGTCGAGAATGCCGTTGAAGAAGCGCTCCGCGGTGCCGTTGGCGCCGAGCGCGACCGGCACCGCCGGATTGGTATCGAGCGCACCGCCGACCGCGTGCGCGCGACTCGCGACCTCGACGCCGTCGAGGTAGAGCTTCATCTCGCCCGACGCATTGTCGTAAGTCGCGGTCGCGAGATACCACTGCCCGGTGGACAGGTTGACGCTGGAATCGGCCAGCGTCGTGGTGGTGCCGCCGGCCCTGATGCGCATGCGTAGGTATCGATTCGACCCGGAATCGGTGGTCGACAGCTGCCACCAGGCGTCGGCCTCGTTGGGCCCGCTGGCCTTGGAGACGAAACGGCCGTCGTCGGTCGCGATCGCCTCGGCGTTGAACCAGGCCATCAGCGTGATGCCGCTGCCGACGACGTCGAAAGTCCCGGCGTCGACGTAATCGTTACTGCCGTCGAAGTCGAGCCCGCCGTCGACGACACCCGCGGTCCAGGCAGGGGCCGAGAAATTAGTAAGCGTGCCATCGTGGCTGCCCTCGGAATCGACCGCGGTGAAGCCGGAGGTTTCGTCGAGTTTCCAGTGCGCATACGGGCTCAGGTCGATGTTGGCGCCCTCGGCCCATTCGAGCGAGCGCTGCAATATCGTCAGGCCGTCCGCGCTCAGCGTGCTCACGTCGAGGCTGTCCCACGGCATTTGCGCGCGCCGTCCGGACGCCACCTCGCCGATCGACGTCATCGCGCCGGCGTCGAGCGTGACCAGCCCGCCGAGCGGCGACAGCGCACCGCTGCTCCAGCTGCCGATCTGGTCGAGATCCGCGGCCAGCGTGCCGACCGCGCCGCCCGAGGGCTGGTCCGAGGTGTACAATGTTGCCTGGCCGCCGCCGAACGGCTGCGTGATGTAGTGATTGGCGATCGTGTTCAGCGACGCGTTGGTGGAGGCGACGAAACGCACGGTCGAGAAACCGAAATCGTCGTGCAGCCCGGTGTTGGCGTTGACCACGCCGATGCCGGCCTTGAACAGCTTGGAGCCGACGCTGTTCGCCACCGCCGTCGCCGCAACGTAGGCGACGCTGTTGGCGCCGATCGCGGCCTGGTAATCCGACAGCGGCGCGTCGTCGTCGATCTGGTTGACCGTGTACCCCCAGGATTCGAACAGCGCCAGCTTCGCGCTGTCGGCCGGACCGAGGCTGCCGGGGCTAGGCACCACGAACAGCAGCTGCTGTACCGGCGGTGGTAGCGTGAGGCCCGCGCCCCATTCGATCGCGCGGCGCATCAGAGTCTCGCCGTCGGCGTTGAGCCAGGCCGGGTCGAAGACGGCTTCCCCCCAGGGCAGCATGGCGCGCCGGCCCGGGCTCGGCGCAGCGTCGTAGCGGGCTGCGCCGATATCCAGCGCGCTCATCGACGTCTGGCCGGAATTATTGGCAAGAGTGGACATCCCCGGCGCCAAGGTGCCGAGCAGAACCGTGGGTTTCAGTGCGGTATCGGAAATGGTTACCGCGCCGAGTGCGAATGGCTCGGTAATGTAATGCGTGTTGTCGACGATACTGATTTGATTAGTGTTGGTGCCCTTGTTGGAGATATCCGCCAGTCCGAAATTCTGTGACAGCTCGCTCGGTTCGAATACGACACCTGTCGGTACGGCGTCGAGCTTTGCAGCGAGCGCAACAATGTCGGCCATCGCCGACACGTAGACCACGTCGCTCGCGGCCACTGCCACGTCGAAAGCGGCCTGGGTGTCGCTATCGTCGATCAGCGTGACGCTGAAATCCCAGGATTCGATCAGCGCCTGGCGCGCGGCGTCGGCGGCGCCGAGCGCGGCCGGATTCGGCACCACCAGCAGCACGTCGCCCGCGCTGGTCTTGTCGGCGCCGATACCCCAGGCGAGCGCGCGCTGCACCAGCAGGCGGCCGTTGGCATTGAGGTAATCCCAGTCGAAGCGGTAGCGCGTGCCGAGCGGCAGCATCACGCGGCGGCCGGCGGCATTGCCGCCGCCTTCCATCGCGGCACCCCTGTCGAGCGCGATCAGCGCTGCGACTCCGCCGCTGTCGGCGAGCTGTTGCTGGTCGGCGTTCAGGCTGCCCGAAGAGGTCAGCTGCTCCATCGCGTGGGTATAGATTTCGAGCGACCCGGCGGCGAACGGCTGCGTAATGTAATGGCTGTTGTCGGTGACATTGATCGAATCACCGACCGGGTGCGCGCTGCCCGAGGCGAGACCGAGATCGGGGTTGTAGTCGCCGTCCTGGCTGACGACACCGATCGGCGCGCTCGCGGTCTTGGCACCGACCTGCATCGCGTTGACAGTTTCCGAAATAAACACGACGTCGTTGGCGGCGAAGCCAGCGTCGAAGGTCGCCTGGTTCGCGCTCTCGCTGATCACCGACACCGTGTAGCCCCAGGACTCGAACAGGTCTTTCGCCTGCTGATCCTCCGGCACCAGCGTGGTCGGGTTGACTACGACCATCAGCAGCTTGCCGCTGCCCTGCGGCGCGACGCAGACCTGGCCGCACTCGCAGGCGTATTCGACCGACAAGCGGGGGCGCAGCGACGGATCGGTCGCGTCGCTGCTGGCAAAATGCGCCGCGGTCCCGGCGGTCTCGGGAAGGAGCGCGAGGCCCTCGTTGGGCAAGCGGCCGCTGATCCAGGTGTCGACCAGTTCGCCGATTTCCCACTCACTCCAGCCAGTGCCGGCAGGTACCGTTTCCAGCGCATAGCGCGCGCTACCGAAATCCCCGCCGGCGTTGGCCCAGGCCTGGGCGGCTTTACGCTGGTTCCAGCTGGATTCGCCGATACCGCCGCTTTTCGTGCCCTCGTCCCAGTCGGCGCCGACCGCGTAAACGCCGATCGGTCCGCCGCCCAGGCTGGGGTTGACCCGGTATAGCTCGAGGCGCGCGCCTTTGACTCGGGCGCCGGCCGGGATCGCGCCCAGACCGAAGCGAATCAGGCCGTTGGCGGTCGAATCGGCGAAGCGATCGTCCACCCAGATGTCATTGCTGACCCCATAGTTCCAGGTTGGTTTCCATTCGTACAGATAGGTATCCTTGCCTGCTGCGGCGTCGGGCTGCAGCAAGGCGAAACCCGGCTGCTGTCGCAGCGTGACGTCGGCGCGCGAGATACCGCGGCTGGTCCCGTTGGCGAGAGTACCCTGCGCTTTCAGCAGCGCCGGTGAAGTCGGCGGTGCGCCGACGACGATCTCGACGTAAGGCGCATCGGTCGATTCACGCGAACTGTATCCCGCGTCTATACCGTCGATTTCGGCGACGAGTGCCAGCCCGAAATTAGGTTCGCCGTTGACCCAGGCCTGCACCTGGCTGGTCAGGTTGACCGGCACCCGGTTCCCGGCCGCCGCCTGCGGCGGAATGCTGGCGACGACGGCGTCGTCAAGGTTCGCGCCCATACTGTCCCAGGTCGCGTCGGATTCGCCCCAGTCGGCGGTCAGCCGGTGCAGCTCGAGCGGACCCTGTGGATGCTCGGTGTTAACGTGAAACCACGCCGTCGCCGACAGGATCGCGGCGCCGGCCGGCAGCGAGGACAGGTCGAAGCGCAATAGCGCCGTTTCGCTGTCCCCGCCCGACTGGCTGACGTGCAGGGTCGCATCGTTGCCATGGTTGAGCGATGTCTGGAAGCTGCCGATCCAGGCGTCCTGGCTCACCGCTAGCGAATAGGCTGTGGTGGCGCCGAGGTCGGTGGACAGGCTGGTGTTGTACCGGTCGTTGCCCAGCGCCCAGTTGGTGATATTGCTGTAAGGCCCGCAGCCCTGCCGTTGCGTCAGCCACAGCGCATGGTTCAGGCCGGCCGCGGCGACGTACTGCGCCTGTCGCGCATCG
>JAOTTY010000430.1 GCA_029864185.1 Gammaproteobacteria bacterium | reverse complement strand
ATTGCCGATGCGATTGCGAAGGCGAAGAAATCCGACAGGCCGTCGTTGATCGCCTGCAAAACCTTGATCGGCTGCGGCGCCCCGAACAAGCAGGGCAGCGCGGCGGCCCACGGATCACCACTCGGCACAGAGGAAGTCGCGCTGGCTCGCAAAAACCTGAAATGGAACAGCGCCCCGTTCGATGTGCCGGCCGAGTTGCTGGCCCGCTGGCGCGAATGCGGAACCCGCGGCGCAGAGCTGCGCACCCGGTGGCAGGATCGCCTGGACGCGCTGCCGGACGCAAAACGCAGGCGTTTCGCGGCCATGCTGGAGGGAGGTCTGGGCACCAAATTCGAGAGTTGTATCGCCGGGTTGAAGCGCCGCTTCATCGACGAGCAGCCGGTGTTGGCGACACGGCAATCGTCGCAAAAGGTGCTGGAGTCGATCATGCAGGCGGTGCCCTGGGTGCTCAGCGGCTCTGCCGACCTTAGCGGCTCCAACGGCACTCGGCCCGGCAATGCGGTATCGCTGACAAAGGAAGATTTCGGCGGCAATTACATTCACTACGGCGTGCGCGAACACGGCATGGCGGCGATCATGAACGGCATAGCGCTGCACGGCGGATACATACCCCTCTCAGGTACCTTCCTCGCGTTCGCCGATTACAGCCGACCGGCGATACGGCTCGGCGCACTAATGAAGCAACGGGTCGTGCACGTCATGACCCATGACTCCATCGGGCTCGGCGAAGACGGTCCCACCCATCAACCGGTCGAACAGATCGCGTCGCTGCGCGCGATGCCGAACCTGCTGGTATTCCGGCCTGCGGATGCGGTCGAGGTCGCGGAATCCTGGGCCTGCGCGCTCACTGCCTGCGAGACTCCCTCGGTCATATGCCTGACCCGCCAGAGCGTAGCGACGCTACGCAATCGCTACCAGACCGAAAACCTGGTCGCGCGCGGCGCCTACCTGCTGCGCGAACCGTTGAATAAAAGGCGGGCCACGATATTAGCGACCGGTTCCGAGGTCCAGATTGCGCTCGAGGCCGCCGATATGCTGGCGCGTTTCGGGGTAGAGGTTGCCGTCGCATCCATGCCCTGCTGGGAGCTGTTCGAAAAACAGAGCGCGGAATACCGGCAGATCGTCCTCGGCGGTGAATGCCGCGTCGCGCTCGAGGCGGCCGCGCCGATGGGCTGGGACCGCTGGCTCGGCAAGCGCAGTTCGATCATCGGCATGAATGGATTCGGCGCCTCCGGCAAAGCGGAAGATCTTTACCAGCACTTTGGCATTACCGCGAAGGCGGTACACGACGAAGTTCGCCGCTTACTCCAGATTTAAACGACAGAGGTTTGCAGATGGCAAGAATCACGCTCAGACAGTTACTCGATCATGCCGCCGAAAGCGGTTACGGGGTGCCCGCGTTCAACATCAACAACATGGAACAGGTGCTCGCTATCATGAACGCGGCCCGTGCGGTCGATGCGCCGGTGATTTTACAGGCGAGCCGCGGTGCACGCGGTTATGCCGGCGACATCATGATTCGCAAGATGGTCGAGGCCGCCGAGGAAATGTATCCGCAGATCCCGATCTGCCTGCACCAGGACCATGGCAACAACCGCGCGACCTGCGTATCGGCGATGCAGGCGAGTTTCACCTCGGTGATGATGGACGGTTCGCTCGAGGCTGACGCGAAAACGCCCGCCAGTTACGAGTACAACCTCGATATTACCGCGGAGGTTACCCGCATCGCGCACGATATCGGCGTCTCGGTAGAGGGCGAGCTGGGATGTCTCGGGTCGCTGGAGACCGGCGAGGGCGAACAGGAGGATGGGCATGGTTTCGAAGGCAGTCTCAGCAAAGAGCAGTTGTTAACCGATCCTGACCAGGCCGTCGATTTCGTGACGCACACCCGAGTCGATGCGCTCGCGATTGCGATGGGCACCTCGCACGGTGCCTACAAGTTCAGCCGCAAGCCCGATGGCGATATCCTGGCGATGAACGTGGTCAGGAAAATCAACGAAAAACTGCCCGAGGTGCACCTGGTCATGCACGGTTCGTCGTCGGTGCCGCAGGAACTGCAGGACATCTTCAACGAGTTCGGCGGCGAAATGCCGCAGACCTACGGGGTCCCCGTCGACGAAATCGTGCGCGGCATCAGGCATGGCGTGCGCAAGATCAATATCGATACCGACTGCCGC
>JAOTTY010000429.1 GCA_029864185.1 Gammaproteobacteria bacterium | reverse complement strand
GCGAGGCGATGGATAAGGATCTTTACGACCTGCCGCCGGAAGAAGAGGCGGAAATTCCGCAGGTCGCCTTCTCGCTGGACCAGGCGCTCGAGGCACTGGACCAGGATCGCGAGTTCCTCAAGGCAGGCGGGGTTTTCACCGACGATGTCATCGATGGCTACATCAGGCTCAAGATGGAGGACGTCGAACGCCTGCGCCTGGCGACCAATCCGGTCGAGTTCGATCTCTACTACAGCGTTTAGGCGATCGCATCGGCAGATCGGCAAAAGAGGCCCCTTCCGCGGGGCCTTTTTTGTCTGATCCTGCGATCCATGTCTCGTATTCGATCCCTTCGCATGCAGCATTCCAACGCCATACCGGAGCCGCTCGCCGACCTCGGCATCCGCATACTGGATACGCTGGAGACAACGCTGCTTTGCCTCGACGCCGAGCGCCGTATTACCTATATCAACGCGACCGGCGAAGCGCTGTTCGAGCATAGCGCCAGCAGCCTTGTCGGTCGCCATTTCGATAGCCTGCTGAGCAGGATCGAGCCTTCCACGATCAGCGCCAAACTGGCGCTCGCGCCGCGGCCCATGACCGAGCACGCCGCGGTGATCACGCTGGCCAACGGCAATGTCATCGTCGCCGATTACAGTATTTACCCGTTTGGCGAGAATAGCCCCGAAGCGGAGATTCTGCTCGAGATCCGCCAGCTGGAACGGCAGGCCCAGATCGCGCGTGAGGAGTTCAACCAGCTGCAGCAACAGGCGAGCCAGCAACTGGCGCGCGGGCTGGCGCATGAAATCAACAATCCGCTTGGCGGTATTCGCGGCGCCGCGCAATTGCTGCAAAGAGAACTGGACCGGCCGGAGTGGCTCGAGTACACCGAGGTTATCATCAGCGAGGTGGACCGGCTGCAGACCCTGATCAGAAATATGCTGGGTCCCGGGACAAAGTTGCAGCGCAGGCTAATCAACATCTACGAGGTGCTCGAGCACATCTGCAAGATCGTTCACGCGGCTGAGCCGAAACGCATCCAGATTCATCGCGACTATGACCCCAGCATTCCGCCCCTGATGGCGGATCGCGATTTACTGATACAGGCGTTTTTGAATCTCGCGCGCAACGCGGTACAGGCGATCGACGATCGTGGCGAGATAACCGTGAAGACTCGTATCGACCGCAATTATACGATCGGGCAGACCACCCATCCGCTGGTGGTGCAGATCGATATCACCGACAGCGGCCGGGGCATTTCGCGCGAGCTCAGCGAAACCATATTCTTGCCGATGATAACCGACAAGCCCGAGGGCAACGGTCTCGGACTGCCAATTGCGCAGGAAATAATTTCTCGCCATGGCGGTAAAATTTTCCTCAGGAGTTCCGCCGCAGGATCCACCTTCAGCACCATACTTCCCCTGGAGCGATAATGAACCTACCATTGAAAAACACGTTGAACACGATCTGGATCATCGATGACGATCAATCGATGCGCTGGGTGCTGGAAAAGACGCTGGTCAACAATGGCTACCGCGTGTCCGCTTTCGAATCCGGGTCGGTGGCGCTGGCCAATTTCAAGCGCGCGTCGCTGACCGAACGCCCCAACCTGATCATTACCGATGTTCGCATGCCGGGAATCAATGGTTTCGAGTTGCTCAAGCAGATCAAGAATATATCGCCGCGGACGCCGATTATCATCATGACGGCCTATACCGACCTGGACACGACGGTGCAAAACTTCCAGGAAGGCGCCTTCGAGTACCTGACCAAGCCGTTCGATATCGACGATGCATTGCAGCTGGTGGCGCGCGCCTGTGAACCGGTGGTCGACGACAGCGGCCACCCGAAACCGCCGGCTTCCGAGGTCGAGGACTGGCAGGAACCGCTACGATTGTGGGCGAAACAGCAGCTTGCGCGCGGTGAAACCGATATTCTGAAAAGCGCCGCCCGGATCTTCGAAAAGACGCTGCTCGATTGCGCGCTCGAGGCCACGCGTGGCCGCAAGCAGGACGCCGCGCGCCTGCTTGGCTGGGGGCGCAACACGCTGACCCGAAAACTCAGGGAACTCAATTAGCAAAAATACGGGGACAGTTTACTTATATCGCTTGCGATATAAGTAAACTGTCCCCGAATATTGGTTATTCCGAGATGCATTTCATGTAGGCCTGTTCCAGCGTATCCGCACGGTAGCGCTGCAGG
>JAOTTY010000199.1 GCA_029864185.1 Gammaproteobacteria bacterium | reverse complement strand
TAATTACCAGTCCGACCAGCAAGCCAGTTTGTAACAAGCGTAAGTTCATGTTGGCGACAATAGCGAGCGAGAGCGCGATAATACTGTCACCACCGGCTTGCTGCAAATAATGTGAGAGCATCATATGGAAACAGCTGACATCAAGAACGCGGGTCTCAAGGTTACCCTGCCCCGTATGAAAATCCTCGAGCTGCTGGAAAGCTCCGCGGACCGGCATCTCAAAGCGGAAGATATATATAAGATGTTGCTGGATTCGGGCGAAGAAATCGCGCTCGCGACGGTGTACCGGGTACTGACACAGTTCGAAACCGCGGGCCTGGTAACGCGCCACCATTTCGACGGTGGGCACGCGGTCTTCGAAATAAACGACGGCGAACACCATGATCACCTCGTCGATATCTCGACCGGCAGGGTGGTGGAGTTCTACGATGAAATCATCGAGCAGCGGCAGAAGGAAATCGCGGCGAAGTACGGCTTTAGCATAACCGAGCACACCATGGTGCTGTATGGCCATTTCAATAAATAATCCCGGGAACGCGCAAGATCACGCGGCTCGATCGCTTGTTTCCCAGCCCGGCGTGTAGCGCCTGATCCGGTTTGCCCGGCCTCGGATAAACCCAATCAGCGATCGCGTGTCGCCATCATCTGACTCGCGTGGGCGCGCGATTGCTCGGTAATTTCGATACCGCCCAGCATGCGCGCGATTTCCTCGAGGCGCTCGCTGTCGTCGAGTGCATACACCGCCGTTGTGGTGTCGTCATGCAGACTGGTTTTTTCGACACGGAAATGATGGTGCGCCTGCGAGGCCACCTGGGGCAGATGGGTTACGCATAAGACCTGACGCCCCAGTCCCAGCAGGCGCAGTTTCTTGCCCACAATTTCTGCGATTGCTCCGCCGACGCCGCTGTCGACCTCGTCAAAGATCAGAGTAGGGATCCGCGATGACTCGCTCATGATGACCTGTATCGCGAGGCTGATACGTGAGAGTTCACCACCGGAGGCCACCCTGGCCAGGGTCTTCGGCGGCTGCCCGGCATTGGCGCTCACCAGGTAGCGAATAGCGTCGACCCCATTAACCGAGGGTTCCTGGTCAGGCTCGACATCGATCAGGAAGTGACCGCTTTCCATTCCCAGTTGTTGCATGATCTGAGTGATCTGCTCCGACAGTATTGCCGCGGTTTGTTGACGCTTGACGGAGAGCTCGCCGGCGCTGAACAGATAATCCGCGCGCGCCTTGGCGAGTTCTTCCTCGATCTTTGCCACGTCGAAGCTGTCGCCTCGCAGGGTCGCGAGCTCCTGTTCCATCTCGAACGTCAGCGTCGCCAGCTTCGCTACATCGACGTGGTGCTTGCGCGCCAGGTTTTGCGCGTTCGCTATGCGCTCGTTGGCGTTTGCCAGGCGCTCTCCATCGAGCTCGATTCCGTCCCGATAGGCGCGCAGTTCCGCGACTGCTTCCTGGACCTGGATCAGGGCCGCGCTTATCAATTCATGGCTGCTGGCCAGCGATTTATCGGTTTGCAGCAAGGCCGCGAGGTCGTGTTCGCATGAACCGAGCGCCGACTGTATGTTTCGATCCTCGTCCTCGTGTAATAGAGATATTATCTCACCCGTTTTTTCGTTCAGCGCGCCCGCGTTCGAGAGGCGGCGATATTCGTCCATCAGGGTTTCGAACTCGCCCTCGGCGAGGTTAAGCTGTTGCAACTCGGCGCAGTACAATTCGAGCAGGTCGATGCGTTGTTCGCGTTCCTGGGCCCCGGAGCGCGCATGGCCCAGCCGTTGTTGCAGCAGGTGGTAGTGCTCGTACTTGCGGCGCACTTCGTCGAGTAACCCGCGCTCGCCCAGAAACGAGTCCAGCAACTGTCGCTGGACGCGGGGCTTCTGCAACGACTGGTGCTCGTGCTGCCCGTGGATGTCGACGAGCATATCGCAGAGCTTGCGCAACTGTATCAATGTTGCGCTAAAGCCGTTGATGAAGGCCTTGTTGCGCCCATTGGCATAAAGCACTCGCCGGATCACGCATTCGCCGTCGGCACTCATTTCGTTTTCCGCAAGCCAGGCGGTGGCCGCCTCGAGGTCTTCGACGCGGAAGCAAACCGATATTTCGGCTCGCTCGCAGCCGCTACGAATACTGTCGCTATCGGCGCGATCGCCGGCAGCCAGCTTTATCGCATCGAGCAGGATCGATTTCCCGGCGCCGGTTTCGCCGGTCAATGCGCTCATACCCGGTTCGAACTCGAGCTGCAAAGAATCGATTATGGCGAAGTTTTTTATCTGGATCGAATCGAGCACTAGTAGTGGGTGCTCCAGAACAGTTTCTCGCGCAGAACCTCGAAATAGTCGTAGTCCTCGGGGTGCAGCAACGTCAAGGGTTCGCTGTAGCGCGTTATCAGTATCCGGTTTTCCCTGTTTACGATCTTGGTGGAATGCCCGTCGTAGCTCACCTTTGCCAGCAGCGAATCCTGGCCCAGTCGAATCTCGATCGGTTGATCCGCAGGTAATACGATTGGGCGATTACTCAAGGTGTGCGGGCAAATAGGCACGATTGCCAGGGTATCCAGCAATGGGTGCATGATCGGGCCACCGCCAGACAGCGCATAGGCGGTCGAGCCGGTCGGGGTGGTTACAATGACACCATCGGAGCGCTGTACATGTATCAAATCTCCACCGCTGGAGACTTCATATTCGATCATGCTCGCCGACTCGTAGCTATGAAGAATAATGTCGTTCAGGGCGATATTCGACGACAGCAGGTCGTCCCCGTCGAAAAACTTCCCCTCGATGAAAAAACGCTTTTCGACACTGTAGCGGCCGGCGACCACGGCGTCGAAATAGGATTCGAAGTCATCGTAGGAAACATCGGCGAGAAAACCGAGCCGGCCAAGGTTTATCCCGAGCAGCGGCGTATTCTTGTCGACCAGTGCGCGGGCCGCGGTCAGCAGCGTACCGTCACCACCCAGGGTAATCACGAGATCGGCGTCTTCCACCAGCTGGTTCAGGGATACGCCGGATAACGCCACCGGCGGCTGATCGAAATCGAGGCAATGCACGATTACCTTTGCGTGGCGCGCGAGAACATCGACAACCTGCTGGATTCTCTGTTGACGCGACTGCATGTCGCTGCGTACAACCAGGCCAATGGTTTGAAAATTTGCTGGCATCGCTTTGTCTATTTACCTGAATCCCTTGAATAAACGGGGTTTTGCACATAGCTTGTGTTCTACTGCAATAGAATTGCGGATACACTATCACATGGCAACAATATATCAGACCCGATGACCGAAAAATACGAACTTGATGAACGCGCCCAGCTTTTATTGCGGCAATTGATCAACTCGTACACGCGCGACGCGCAGCCGGTCGGCTCCAAGAACCTGGCGCAGATGTCGGGTCTTGACCTGAGCTCGGCCACCATACGCAACATCATGGCAAAGCTGGAGGAAATGGGACTGGTCGATTCCCCGCATACCTCCGCCGGCCGTATCCCGACGGAGGCCGGCTACCGGTTCTATATAGACAGCCTGCTCGAGGTCGGCGACCTCACCAGGTCGGCGCAAAAGGCCATTTCGAAGAGCTTCAGCAGCGACAAGACTTCCAGCGACCTGATACATAGCGCAACCGACATACTTTCCAGGGTTACACATCTCGCTGGTATCGTGTCCCTGACGCATACCGCCCCCGCCGAGGTAAGGCACCTCGAATTCATGAAACTGAGCGAGCGCCGTATCCTCGTCATCCTCGTGATTAACAAGGACGATGTGCATAACAAGGTTATTCACGTGGATCGCGAATACAGTGAAATCGAGCTGCATCGCGCCGCTCAGACGCTATGCCATTACCTGATTGGGCGCAGTTTCGAAAGCGCGCGCAGGATATTGCTCGAGGAACTCGCCGAATTACGCTCCGACGTCAACACGATCATGGAAACCGTGCTCAAGGCGATGGACGAGGTGTGCAGCCTTAACGCTCACGAAGACTTGATAACCAGCGGAGAATCCAACCTGCTGGAGTATGCAGAACTTTCTGATATCAATAAGTTACGCAATCTTTTTAACGTATTTAATGAGAAAACAGATCTGCTTAAATTACTCGACGGCTGCACCTCGGCCAACGGTGTAGAGATCTTCATCGGCAGCGAATCGGGGTATGCCGTGCTGCGAGATTGCAGCGTGGTCGGGGCGCCTTACCAGGTTAACGGCGAGATAGTTGGTGTGCTCGGCGTAATCGGCCCGACCCGAATCGCTTACGAGCAGGTAATCCCGGTAGTCGACGTGACCGCAAAATTGTTGACCTCGGCCTTGAATAGCCAGAAATGACCCATAGCTTAACGCCCATAAAAATTTAACCACCGGTCCAATCGGTCGACCGAGTCTTCGGCCACGTCTTAATGTAACGGAGTAGTTAATGTCGCCAGAACAAAACAATATCGATGCAGACGACGAGCATTCCCTGGCAACCGAGCCCGAGGAAGAGGCCCATCTCGAAGATGTCGTCCCGCAAGCAAGCGGGGATATCGAAGAGGAGGCCGAATCAATCGAACAGCAGCTGGAAAAGGCGCAGGAAACGATCAAGGATTACTGGGACCAGATGATGCGGCTGCGTGCCGAGATCGAAAACAATCGCAAACGCGCCGAACGCGACCTCGAGAACGCGTACAAATACGCGCTGAAGACTTTCGCCGAAGATCTGCTGCCAGTCATCGACAGCATGGAAATGGGCCAGGCAGCGGCACAGTCCGAAAACGCAACACTGCAGAGTATCGCCGAGGGCTCGGCGCTGACGATGAACCTGTTCGTGCAGGTGCTCGAAAAAAACGGCCTGCAGCAAATCGATCCTGTGGGTGAGAAATTCGACCCGGAAAAACACCAGGCGATCAGCATGGTAGAGGCACAGGATGCCGAATCGAACACTATTATCGAAGTCATGCAGAAGGGATTTCTGCTAAATGACCGGCTGGTGCGCCCCGCGATGGTGGTAGTCGCCAAGTAAAACCCGAAATCTATTCGGGATTTTGCTTGAAACAGAAATAAATAACCTTACTTCATGTGTAAGTTTAACTCGAACAGTTTTGGAGCATACAAATGGGCAGAATTATAGGCATAGACCTCGGAACGACGAACTCCTGCGTGGCGGTAATGGAGGGCGGCAAACCCAAGGTCATCGAAAACGCCGAGGGCGATCGCACCACCCCATCCATCGTCGCTTTCACCGGCGATGACGAAATACTGGTTGGCCAGCCTGCGAAACGACAGGCCGTCACCAACCCGAGCAACACGCTGTACGCGGTGAAGCGACTGATCGGACGTCGTTTCGACGAGCCCGCGGTGCAAAAGGACATCGACCTGGTGCCATACAAGATTCTGAAAGCCGATAATGGAGATGCCTGGGTCGAAGCCAAGGGCAAGAAAATGGCGCCACCCGAAATTTCGGCGCGCGTTTTGCAGAAGATGAAAAAGACCGCGGAAGACTACCTCGGCGAGGAAGTTACCGAGGCTGTAATTACAGTACCCGCGTACTTCAACGATTCACAGCGCCAGGCAACCAAGGATGCCGGCAAAATCGCCGGACTCCAGGTAAAGCGCATTATCAACGAACCGACTGCGGCTGCGCTGGCCTACGGCATGGACAAGTCATCCGGCGACAAGAAACTGGCGGTCTACGACCTCGGCGGTGGTACCTTCGATATTTCAATAATCGAGGTAGCCGAAGTCGATGGGGAGCATCAGTTCGAGGTACTGTCCACCAACGGCGACACCTTCCTCGGTGGCGAGGATTTCGACATGCGCCTGATCGACTATCTTGCCGATGCCTTCAAGAAGGAACAGGGCATGGACCTGCGTGGCGATCCGCTGGCGATGCAGCGGCTCAAGGAAGCGGCCGAGAAGGCCAAGATCGAGCTTTCCTCGAGCCAGCAAACCGATGTCAACCTGCCGTATATCACCGCCGACGCATCTGGACCGAAACACCTCAATCTGAAAATAACCCGCGCCAAGCTGGAGTCGCTGGTCGACGACCTGATCGCGCGTACCATCGATCCCCTGAAGGTGGCCCTGGACGACGCCGGTGTATCGGTATCGGATATCAACGACATCATCCTGGTCGGTGGCCAGACGCGGATGCCGAAGGTACAGGAAGTGGTGAAGAACTTCTTCGGACGCGAGCCGCGTCGCGACGTCAATCCGGACGAGGCGGTCGCCTGTGGTGCGGCGATTCAGGGTGGTGTACTCGGCGGCGACGTCAAGAACGTACTGCTGCTCGACGTCACCCCGCTGTCGCTCGGAATCGAGACCCTGGGCGGGGTCATGACCAAGCTGATCGAAAAGAACACGACCATCCCGACCAAGGCTTCGCAAACATTTTCGACCGCCGAGGACAATCAGACCGCGGTTACCGTTCACGTACTGCAGGGCGAGCGTGACGTGGCAACCGCCAACAAGTCGCTGGGACGTTTCGACCTGTCGGATATCCCCCCGGCGCAACGCGGCGTGCCGCAGATCGAGGTCACCTTCGATATCGATGCGAACGGCATACTCAACGTATCGGCGAAGGACAAGGCTACCGGCAAGGAACAGAAGATCGTGATCAAGGCCTCCAGCGGGCTTTCCGACGATGAAGTCGAGGCGATGATCAAGGATGCAGAAGCGCATGCCGACGAAGATCGCAAGCATCGCGAAACCGTCGAAGTTCGTAATCAGGCCGATGCGATGATCCATGCTGCCGAGAAATCGCTCAAGGACCTGAGCGAGCAGGTCGAAGACGAGGACAAGTCGAAAATCGAAGCGGCAATCGAGGATCTGAAGAAGGCGCTGGAGGGTTCAGACAAGGAGCAAATCGAGGCCAAAACCAGGGCGCTTGCAGAGGCCTCCAGCAAGCTGGCCGAAAAAGCTTATTCGGCGGGGGCGGCAGAAGGCGGCCCGGAACCGGTGGATGCGAATGCCTCGGCACAGTCGAACGCTGGCGACGACGTGGTCGACGCCGAGTTCGAGGAAGTAAAAGAAGACGAAAAGAAATAATGGTCTGAATCCAGCCGTTATGAACCTGGCGCGATTTTTCGCGCCGGGTTTTTGCCGTTTTATAGAAGCGAGTCAATGTCAAAACGCGATTATTACGAAATTCTCGAGGTTTCCAACTCCGCCTCGGATGCCGACATAAAGAAGGCGTTTCGCCGACTGGCGATGAAATACCATCCGGATCGCAATCCTGACGATCAGGAGGCAGAGCATCGGTTCAAGGAGGCCAAGGAGGCGTTCGACGTCCTGTCCAACCACGAAAAACGCGCCGCCTACGATCAGTTTGGACATGCCGGAGTCGACCATTCGGTCGGTGGTGGAGGATTCAGCGGTGGTGGTTTCGGCGATGCCTTCAGCGATATCTTCGGTGATATCTTCGGCGGCGGCGGGCGCTCGCGTGTGCGCAAGGGCGCCGACCTTCAGTACAATCTCGAACTAAGCCTCGAAGACGCTGTCGCCGGCACCACGGTAAAAATTCGTGTTCCGACCTTAAAGCACTGCACTACCTGTTCCGGCAGCGGTGCCAGGCCCGGCACTTCGCCCGACACCTGCAGCACCTGCGGCGGTCATGGCCAGGTGCGCATGCAGCAGGGATTTTTCTCGGTGCAGCAAACCTGTCCTAACTGCCGCGGCAAGGGCACCACGATCAGCGATCCCTGCCATAGCTGCCATGGCGCCGGCCGGATAAAGGAACAAAAATCGCTGTCGGTGGAAGTACCCCCCGGGGTCGACAATGGTGATCGCATTCGCCTGTCAGGAGAAGGAGAGGCGGGAGAATCCGGCGCACCCGCAGGCGACTTGTTCGTGCAAATACACGTGAAGCCTCACCCGATTTTCCAGCGCGACAATGCCGACCTTTACTGCGAAGTGCCGATCAATATTGTTACCGCGGCGCTCGGCGGTGAACTCGAAGTGCCGAGCCTGGGCGGCCGTCTCAACCTCAAGATTCCCGCCGGGACACAGACACATAAATTGTTCAGGATGCGTGGCAAGGGGGTAAAACCGGTTCGCGGTGGCCCGATCGGCGACCTGATTTGCCGTATCGTCGTCGAAACACCGGTAAAATTGAATAGCGAGCAAAAGGAATTGCTTCAGCAGTTCGGCGAATCCATGGGCAAGGCCGCAAAAAAACATAGCCCGAACGAGAATTCATGGATCGATAGCATGAAAAAGTTTTTCGAAGATATGAAACCCTGAGAGAGCTGTTGTGACAAGAATAGCGATTGCCGGTGCGGCAGGCCGCATGGGTAGAAATCTGGTCCTCGCCCTGGACGAGGCCGACGACCTGGAGCTGACGCGGGCCCTTGAACGTGAGGACAGCCCCGCACTCGGTTCCGATTCGGGTGTGCTCGCCGGAATAAAGCCGAACGGGGTCATCATCGAAGACCAGCTGGATGCGGAAACCTTCGACATAATGATTGATTTTACGCACCCGACCGCTACCGAACATCACGTCGATTTTTGTGCCGCAAACGCCAGGAAAATGGTAATCGGTACAACCGGTTGCGGCGCCGCACTCGAGGCTAAACTGGCCGCGTCGGG
>JAOTTY010000428.1 GCA_029864185.1 Gammaproteobacteria bacterium | reverse complement strand
TGCGGGCCGCCCGGCGCCACAACCGGGGCTGCCGTCGCCGATCCAGTCCTTGATATTCTTGATCGCATCCGCTGCCAGCGGCGGGTTGGATAAGGGCATGCGCGCACCGACAATAGATTCGCCGTTCGGACCGGCACCCTCGAGTTTCCATACCAAGTAGCTGCCGGCGGGGTTAGCCGAATCGATCTCTTTTAACGAGGGTATCTCGCCGCTGGCACGGCCGATATTGGAGCAGGTATTGGATTCCGTACTCCAGTTTACCCCGAGCGGCGCGCCGGCGCCGGTATGGCACTGGGTGCAAACACCGCCGAACACATTCGCCTGAACCCAGGCGAGCGTCGCGTTGGGATTACCGCTGGCGCCAGGCAGACTGCCGACATTGCCGCCAGGGCCGGTGTTGCTACTGCTCGCATTGATCAACAGGTTGCCATCCGCGTCGAGTCCCTGGCCATTGCCCGGCCCGCAGGCCGACAGCGACACCAGCAGGGCAACGGCGACCGTCGGCCAGGCAATGTAACAAAGCATGCATTTGCTGACTTTCACCATCGCGTTATTCCCCCCCATCGGCACCGGACTGTTCGTCCAGCGGTGGGTGTCTTACCTGGTTCGGATTCTCCTTGAATAACCAGTAAACCCAGTTCTGCTCGATTTCGAGCGACTGCACGTAGTCGACCAGCTGCCAGCGCTCTTCCTCGCTGAGCTCGTCGAAGGCCGGCATCGGCGTGCCGTTCAGCGCGCTGGTAAAGACGCGGTAGATATCCTGGTCGCGTTTGCCGTTCTTGTAATACGGCAGGGTCAGGTTGGCGGGCCGGATCGGGACTTCCCAGTCATCCACCAGCTCGTCGGCCTGCGGCCCGTCACCCCTGCCGCCCTCGCCGTGGCACTTCACGCAATCCTGGTCGACGAAGAGCTTGCGGCCGGCAGCGATCGACGACAGGCTCGGTTCGAACGGGCGCTCCTCGGGGATCTCGATGAGATCCTCTTCCAGCGGCAGCGAGTCCGGGTCGTTAAAATAGGGATAGAAAGTCTTGATATATTGCACCACGGCGCCGATGTCGGTCTCGGACAGAACGCCCTTCCAGCGCGGCATCTCGGTGCCCGGAACGCCCTCGCGCACGGTGCGCTCGAGGTCCGAGTCCAGCGGCAGCATGCCGCTGACCGTGGTGCGAAACTTGTACGCGCCGCGGCGAAAATTGCGCGGCGCCGGATCGAAGCCGAGCGCCGCCGGTCCCTTGCCGTCGCCCTGCACGCCGTGGCAGGGCGCGCAGGCGCGCAGGTAAATCTTGCGGCCGCGCTCGAGTTCGGTGCGGGACGTCAATCGGTCCACCTCGGCCTTGAGAACTTCGACGATTTCCTCGACCGACTCGTCCTGCCCGCTGCCCGACAGAGGCAGGAGCAACAGCACCCCGGCCAGCAGACCGTTGCGTGTCGCGAGCGCAGCGTTTCGAATTCTCGAATTCACACAATCCTCCTTCGGCGGTGCGCCGCGGTTCGTACCGCGACGCAGCGCCACACTAGCTGTTTTTATGTTCGATCACGGGCACACTTCACCGTCGGGGCAGAATGGTGCGCCATTGAGTATCCAGTTGCTGATAATGTTCAGCTGGGTCGTCGACAGCGGATCCATGCCGAACGGCATGCGTTTGTCGGGATCGGGATCGATAACCCGCTCCCACAGCTTGCTGCCGTCGAGGTTGAACGGCTCGACCTCGTCGTTGTCGACCACGCCGCTGTAATTGTCGGCGGTCAATATCACGTCTTTCGGCGGACAGTCGAACTCGACCCCGCAGCGCTCGCTCGACGGCGTCGCGCTGTGGCACAGCGTGCAAACCTGCAGCGACTCGGTCCAGACGTGCATCCATGAACCTTCCGGGAAGGTCGGCGCGGTCGAGCCGCCCGCGTCGGCGTCGGCCGGATCGCCGAGCGGCGCGCCATCGTCGACCCACTGGGTCAGGACATCGATCAAGGCCTGATCCAGCGGAATGCCGGTGGCGGGCATGCGTACGCCACCGATCGCCTCGCCGGCAGGACCCTGGCCGTTGATCTTCCAGATCATGTAGCTCAGATCGGATCTGCCGGGATTGACCTCGAGCATGCCCGTGGTGCTCGTGTGGCCCTGGGTAACCACCGCGTCGTACTGGTCGGCTTCCCAGGAAAGGCCCGCCGGCGGGGTCGTGCCCTGATGG
>JAOTTY010000198.1 GCA_029864185.1 Gammaproteobacteria bacterium | reverse complement strand
CTTCATGCCGCGTTCGTTAATGATCAGTTACTCGATCATCGTTCTGGTCGGTCTATTCCTTTACTTTTCCAGCGACGACGACCGCTGGCGGGAATTCAAGGCGCCGATCGTCGCGATCCTGCGCGACGACAACAGGGCGCTGCTGCGGTGGCCTCTGCTCGTGATTGCGTCGATGTTGCCGGGTTACGCGGTCTATGACACGGTCAAGCCATCGCTGGAAAAACCGCTGGAACTGCGCCAGGTGCACCCGTCACCGCCGGCATCGATCAAGGTATACGGCAAAACCTTCGATCTTGCCACGCTGGAAAACCCGGTGCGCATGCAGGTGCTGGAACAGCTCGAGCAGGACGAGGCCGGCGCCTGGGAAAGTTACCGCGAGGCGGTGCAGGCCGGCAGCCTGATTTACTACAACAACTGCTTTTACTGCCACGGCGACCAGCTCGATGGTAAGGGACATTTCGCCAGCGCGCTGGATCCGCTGCCGACCGATTTCAGCGACGTCGGCACCATCGCGCAACTGCAGGAGTCGTTTCTGTTCTGGCGCATTACCACTGGCGGTCCCGGTTTGCCCAAGGGCGGCATGCCGTGGAACTCGGCGATGCCGGTCTGGCACGAAATGTTGAACGAGGAAGAAGTCTGGAACGTGATTACGTTTCTGTTCGACTATGTCTCGCAGGTTCCGCGAATGTGGGATCCGAATATTTCGAAGGCGGTCAGCCGGATGAAAGACAGCGTCGTCGCCGAGCGAGCGAACATGGAGGCCGCCGAAATCTACCAGCTACGGTGCGCCGTCTGTCACGGCGAGACCGGCGCAGGTGATGGCCCCGCGGCCGATTTTCTCTACCCGCGGCCGCGCGATTTTACCCTCGGGTTGTGGAAGTACAAGACATCGCCCGGGGACCTCCCGCCGCGCGACGCCGACCTGTTCGATACGATCAAGCACGGTCTGATCGCCACCAGCATGCCCGGGTGGTCGAGGCTGTTCACCGACAGGCAGATCGAGGGCCTGGTGCAGGTGGTCAAGAGATTCGATACCACCGCGATCTGGGCGCCCGAGGATGCCGCCGACGACGCCTTCGACGACGAGGGGCGTTATCTGAAGCCCGATATCCTGGTCATCACCGACGAGGAACCGATCGAGGGCCAGGTTCCGTACTCGGCCGAGTCGGCCGCGTTGGGCAAGGAGGTCTTCGAGGAAAACTGCCGCAAGTGCCACGGCGAGCAGGGGCGCGGCAACCTGACCTCCGGCGAATTTCTCGAGGACGATTTCGGCTATCGTATCTGGCCGCGCGACCTGACCAAACCCTGGACCTGGCGTGCGACCGAGACCGCCGGTGGCTTCGAGGGCCAATCCGACGACGCCCAGCGCGACGCCACGATTCGCAACATTTATCGGCGCGTTTCGATCGGGATACGCGGCACGCCGATGCCTTCGCACCGGGCGGTCGACGAGGGTGAGGAGGATGCGATCCCGCTGGAAGGTCGCTGGCACGTCGCCAACTATACCTACTCCTTGCGCGAGGGTTCGACCTGGCCGGGCGAACGTAACGTGATCCGGGGCGTGGAAGTGCCCGGCGAGCTGCCGGCTAGCGTCGATGACGCGGCCTGGCTCGAAGCGCCGCAAAGCACCTTCCGACTGTTTCCCAATATCATCAAGCAGGACCGCCTGTTCACCCCGCTGAACGATACGATCAGCGTGCGCGCGGTATACAACGACAACGAGATCGCCTTCCTGCTCGAGTTCAACGATCGTACCGAGAGTGTGCCTGGCGGTGCCGTGGCGTCGCAGATGCCCGATGCGGGTGAGGAAATGTTTGCCGACGCGGTCGCCCTGCAATTTCCGCAAGAGAGTGCCTACTCCACCGCGCCGGTGGAAAAACCGCTTTACCGCCATGGCGATGCGAGTCATCACACCACGATCTGGTACTGGAACGCGGGCTCGGTCGAGCCCGAGCTGCAACCGCGTGCAGTACTGTTCGACGCCACCGGGCCGAATTCGAGGCTGACGCCGCGCGAGGACGCGGGTGACCTGTTCGCCGCGGGTGCCTGGCGGGAAGGGCGCTGGCGGGTTTTGTTCAAGCGCCCGCGAGGTATCGCCGACAGCGGTAACGAGGCGGGGGATATCGTCTTTCGCAAGGGTCAGTTTATTCCGATCTCCTTCGCTAACTGGGAAGGGAACAACGGCGAAGTCGGCTCCAGGCATACCCAGACCCCGTGGTTCTGGCTGCTGCTGCCGCACGAGACCGATTACAACCTGGTTTACGGGGCCCCGCTCGGAACTTCGCTCGGATTCATGTGCGCCGGCGTATTGCTGATCTGGCGCATGCGTCGCGGGCGCCCGGGCGCCGACCCGTCCGGCGAGCGCGATCGAGCATGAGCCAGATGTCACCAGGATGTCACTGCGGCGGGTAACAATCGGGCCCGATAACCAGATAACCGGGAGGTATCCAATGAAATCACAGCGCTTGCTAACCCTGATCGCGGGGTGCCTGTTTGTCTTCGCCGCGGGTCCCGCAGCCGCCGCCAAGTACAAGGTGGTCAGCGTCACGGATGGCGGCAGCATCAGCGGTCGCGTGACGCTGAACGGTCCCGCCCCCGCCCCCGAGATATTGAAGGTCGACGAAGATGTCGAGGCCTGCGGCGGCGACCGTCCGTCGGATGAATTGCTCGTCAGCGGCGGCGGGGGTATCCAGAATGTCGTCGTCAGAATCGAGAATATCGATTCCGGCAAGGACTGGGACATGCCGGCGACGGAATTTACCTATGATCAGAAGAAATGTTCCTTCACGCCCAGGGTCATCGTGATCAGGCCGAATATGGCGGGCGCGGTCCTGAATAGCGACGGCGTCGGGCATAACTTCCATACCATCAGCAAAGGCGTATTTAACATCAACAAGAAGATACAGCCGGGTTCCAGTCTCGCCGTGAGCGACAAGAAGATCCGCAAATCCGGGCTGGTCAACACCAAGTGCGATATCCACTCGTGGATGGGCGGAGCCTGGTGGGTCGCCGAGAATCCGTATACGGTTCTGTCGGACGCGGATGGCAACTTCACGATGTCGAACGTTCCGCCGGGCAAGTACAAGATCGCGATCTGGCACGAAAAGCTGGGCGAATCGACCCAGGAGGTCGAAGTCGGTGCCGGCGCCGATACCAAGCTGGATATCGTGTTGAAACCGTGACACGGGCATGCAAGGCAGAGTGCGTAAGAAATATCGGCATTACACCGTGAGGCCGATGTTGTGGCAGGGGAACCGCGGATGAAGAGCGGCGGCATTGCGCTCATCCGGCGATGGTTGCTGGTGTTCGCGGTAACCCTGGCTTTTTTCTATTGCATGGATCAGGTGCTGATGTCGGCGCAGGGCCTGCCGCTCGGCTGGGATCTGGCGCCGCAGAATTAACCGGATCGCATCCCGCCCGCGTTGTGTATTCGGGGATTGCGCACCTGCCTCCGCGATGAAGCCTGGTACCCACTCCGATCTCCGTTTCATGATACGCTCGGGCAGATGACCGACGGGCAACCCATAACAGCTTTCGCCGCCGCGGTATATACACCGCGTACGACCGACCGGTTGGCGTTGCAGCGCTTTGTCGACCGGCTGAAACAGCGCGGCGTTCGCGTCGGTGGGATTCTGCAACAGGCGAGTTTGGGTGCTCGGGGAGAAGTCACCGGGCTACATGCCGTCGATATCGACAGCGGCCAGCGCTACCCGCTGACGCGGCCGGTCAGGAATGAAGACGAGTGCGGGCTGGATGTCGCCGCGCTGGCCGAAACCACCGGCATCATCCGCCGCGCGGTCGATGATCGCGTGGCGCTGCTCGTGGTCGAAAAGTTCGGCGAACAGGAGCAGTCCGGCAAGGGTCTGAATGACGAAATTCTGCACGCGATTGCCGCAGGCATTCCCCTGTTGATTGCGGTTTCCGAGGCGGCATTGCCGATCTGGCAGGAGCGCAGCGGCGAACTCGGCAGCATCATCGATTTCGACGCGGAGGCCTTCGATCGGTGGTGGTGGTCTGTCGCCGCCGAGGCGCGGTAGCGCCCGGTCGCTGAATCGTCGCTGGCCCTGTCAGCCGAAGGCGTTCTCTCCGAAGCGGCGTTGTATGCGCTCGACTGCGTCGAGGTTTCGTATCAGCGCCTCGACGCAGTCCCGATCGAGTTTTTCGCCGGCCAGTTTTTTGAGCTCGGCAATGGCGTGCTCGTTCGACCATGCTTTCTTGTAGGGTCGCTCGCTGGTGAGCGCATCGAACACGTCGGCGACGGCGACGATGCGTGCCTCCAGTGGAATACTTTCCCCCTCGATGCCTCGGGGATAGCCCTTGCCATTGACCGTTTCGTGATGAAACTCGGCGATATTACGCAGCATGTCCATATGGCCGATGTGTTCGAGACCGAAATTCTTCAGCAGTTCGTCGATCATGTGGCGGCCGAGGCTGACATGCGAATCCATGATCGAGCGTTCGTCGTCGTCGAGCTGGTCCGGTTTTAGCAGGATCTTGTCCGGAATGCCGATCTTGCCGATATCGTGCAGCGGCGAAAACATGAATATGTGATCGATATAGTCGTCGTTGAGCTCGTACTTGTCGGCGATACTGCTCGCGATCAGGCGGCTGTAGCGGGACATGCGGTCGAGATGGCTGCCGGTCTCCGGGTCGCGCAGGTGGGATATGTTGCCTGCGGTCCTGACGGCCGCGTTCAGCATGCGAATCGATGTCAGTTCATTGATGACCATCAGCGAAATCAGGTGGCCGTAAATATCGATCTGGCGCAGCGTGCTCTCGACGAAGACGTCGGTCTTGTCCGAGTTGAAAAATATAAATCCGAAAAAGGCGCCGTTGTTGTACATCGGCATCGTGTAACTCGCGGCATAGCCCTCGCGGCCGATGCGGATCGTGTGTTCGTGGCCGCCGTCATCGAAGGTCACCATGTTGTTGATCACGCGCGGCTGGCCGCTGTCCAGAATTTGCTTCAGTGACGGCGCGTCGTCGAGCGAGGCCTGGTAATGGTCCAGCGGGTTGGCGCTGCCGCTACTGTGTAGATAAGTCTTGAGGACGGAGGTCTCGGGATCGTAGATCGCGATAGCGATACGCACGATGAACGGGAAGAATTCATTCATCCCGCGATGCGTCGTAACCAGTTTGTCGCGCAGGGGAGCCTGCCGGTTCAGAGCGTCTAGAGTATCTTTGTGTTCGGCCATGCTTTTTCCCGGGGCACCGCGCAGACGCTATAGATTATAGCCGCAATCAGGCTCACTTCAGCGACAATGTCCGGCAGCCCGCCGCCGCAACGGCTTTCCCGTTCAACACCGCGAGCTCCTTCCCGAGCTCTTTACTGCGCTCGAGTGCCGACGCGCCGATGTCGCATGCTTCGATATCCCGTCATGGCAGGTGGCGGCCGCTTGCCTGTGAATCGCTACGGCCTGCCTTGCGCTAAATCGTGAGTTCGAGATCCGCGTCTGCTGCTCCGGGTGTGCCAGAAAACCCCGGTTGCGACTCGTCTGCCTTTCGGGGAGGCATACGCAATAGCGTAATCGGCGCCGTATCGATAAGCGTTATTTGATGTCGTGAATAAACCGTCGGTACCTTTTCATGAGTTATTGATCTGGATCAATTAAATTCGTGTTAACGCTATATATAGTGGCTTGTTCAAATAATAAACACAATATCTAGTAAATCTTTTTAATTCTTTCGGACGGAAAATGACCCAGAGCACAGTACAGAACCGCTCGTCCCTACCCTCGAGAATCGTCAAGCGAGACGGTAGCGAGGTCCGGTTTGAAGCCACGCGCATCCGGCAGGCGCTGCGAAAAGCGGGTGAGGCGACACGGGAATTCGATTATCGCGAGGCCGGCATTTTAACCCGGCAGGTGATCAAGGTATTGCGCCATCGTTATGCCGATCGGCAAGTACCCGACGTCGAGGCCGTCCAGGATATCGTCGAGCAAGTCCTGATTTCGGCAGACCATGTCAGGACCGCGCGGGCTTATATCGTCTATCGGGAGCAGCATCATCGCTTAAGACGCGACCAGCGCACCCTGGTGGATGTATCGTCATCGATCAATGAATACCTGGACCGTTCCGACTGGCGGGTGCAGGCCAATGCCAATCAGGGTTATTCGCTCGGAGGACTGATACTCAATACTTCCGGGAAGATGATTGCCAATTACTGGCTGAATCACGTTTATCCCCTGGAGATCGGCAATGCCCACCGCGATGCCGACATCCATATCCACGATCTCGACATGCTGGCTGGCTACTGTGCCGGCTGGTCCCTGCGCAACCTACTGAATGAAGGCTTGAATGGTGTCGATAGCCGTGTGGAAGCCGGGCCTCCGCGACACATGTCTTCCGCGGTAGGTCAGATCGTGAACTTTCTCGGCACCTTGCAAAACGAGTGGGCCGGAGCCCAGGCCTTCAGCTCGTTTGATACCTATATGGCCCCCTTTATCCGCAAAGACAGGCTGAATTACGCACAGGTCCGGCAGCATATCCAGGAATTGATATACAACCTCAACGTGCCGTCGCGATGGGGAACACAAACGCCCTTTACCAACCTTACCTTTGACTGGGTTTGTCCAGAAGACCTGCATCAGCAGGTACCCCTCATCGCCGGCGAAGAGCAGGAATTTACCTACGGCGAATTGCAGCGCGAAATGGACATGATAAATCGGGCCTATATCGAGGTCATGACCGAAGGAGACGCCAGGGGCCGGGTATTTACCTTCCCGATTCCAACCTACAATATTACAGACGACTTCATCTGGGATTCCGAAAATGCCGATCTGCTATTCGGGATGACGGCCAAATACGGTCTGCCTTATTTCCAGAATTTCATCAATTCCGAACTCAAGCCGAACATGATCCGCTCCATGTGCTGCCGCCTGCAGCTGGATCTGCGCGAACTGCTGAAGCGTGGCAACGGCCTGTTCGGTTCGGCCGAGCAAACCGGGTCGGTTGGCGTGGTGACGATAAACTGCGCACGTCTCGGCTACCTGCACAAAGACAATGAAACAGCGCTACTGGCCGCGCTGGACCAGCTGTTGATCAAGGCCAGGAACAGTCTCGAGATCAAACGAAAAGTGATTCAGCGGCACATGGATGCCGGCCTGTTTCCCTATACCAGGCGCTACCTCGGAACATTGCGAAATCACTTTTCGACCATCGGCGTAAACGGTATCAACGAAATGATTCGTAATTTTTCGCAGGACCGCGAAGACATAACCTCGGTGGGGGGAAGAGCCATGGCGATTCGCTTCCTGGATCATATTCGAGAACGCATGATCGAGTTTCAGTCGGAAACCGGCCATATGTACAACCTGGAGGCGACCCCGGCCGAGGGAACCACCTACCGACTGGCGCGCGAAGACCGCAGGAGATTTGCGGACATCCTGCAGGCCGGAACCGCACAAAAGCCCTATTACACCAATTCGTCGCAATTGCCGGTCGGCTATACCGGTGACCCGTTCGAGGCGCTGCAGATGCAGGATGAATTGCAGATGAAGTATACCGGTGGAACGGTTTTGCATTTGTACATGAACGAGCGTATTTCCAGTGTCGAGGCCTGCAAAAAACTGGTGCAACGGTCTCTCGGTCATTTCCATTTGCCCTATATCACCGTGACCCCGACTTTTTCGATATGCCCGAATCACGGCTATCTGAGCGGCGAGCACGAATTCTGCCCACGCTGCGACGACGAATTGATCGCGGCAAAACAGGTCGGATCGAATCAACAGGAGGAACCAGCATATGAGTCAACGAGCCTGCATTAAGTTAAAGCAAGAAGAGAGAACAAGATGCGAGATCTGGACTCGCGTTATGGGGTATCACCGACCGGTAAGCTCTTTCAATCCCGGCAAACAGGCCGAACATGAACAACGCAAGTATTTCCAGGAAAAGAAATAACGATGCCGATCCGATAGTCGTAGGTGGTGTTACGCCGTTTACGACGATTGATTATCCGCGGCAGCTCGCCACCGTCCTGTTTCTGCAGGGATGCCCATGGCGCTGCCATTATTGTCACAACGCAAAACTGCTCGATCGAAAAGAGTCGATCCCGGTCCCGTGGGTGTCGATACTGGATTTTCTGCAGCAACGCGGAGGGCTGATCGATGCGGTGGTTTTCAGCGGTGGTGAACCCACCCTGCAGTCGGGATTGACGGATGCCGTGCGGCAGGTGAAGCGCATGGGTTTCCGGGTCGGCCTGCATACGGCCGGGTGCTACCCCGATCGGTTGCAAAAGCTGTTACCAGGGATTGACTGGGTTGGCCTCGATATCAAGGCATCGAAAAAACACTACGCCGAGGTTACCGGCGTTAGAAGTTCGGGAGAGAATGCCTGGAGGAGCGCCCGCATTGTTGTCGAATCGGGGGTGGATTACGAAATCCGGACGACGGTCCATCCGCGGCTGATGGATCGAGACAGGATGACGGACCTGGTGCATGAGCTGGCGGATATCCAGGTCGAAAATTACGTGGTTCAGGAGTGTGTTCAGAATAACTGCCTGAGGCCGGATTATCGTGGGATCGAAAATTTCCCCTTCGACGCGGGTGATATCGATAATATTGCGCGAAGGTTTGCCCGTTTCGAACTGCGAAAAACGGATTGATTCCGGGTCTAGAAATTGTAGGTCAGCT
>JAOTTY010000197.1 GCA_029864185.1 Gammaproteobacteria bacterium | reverse complement strand
CTCCTTGCGCACCTCGGCAATCCTCGGGTGGGTTGCCACCGCCCGGAAAAAACGGTTGACGTTGATCGGGCCCCAGCGCTCGGCAAACGCGATGTGCTGGTCCGGCGTCAGGTCCTGATCACGTAAAAAAATGACCGAGTAATCGACGAATGCCTGGCGCAGCTCGGTGAATTGTTCATCATCGATACCCGCGGCAATGTCGACTCCATCTATTTCGGCGCCAAGCGCAGGGCTCAGGGGCCGGGCCTGAATGGTGTTATAGCTCGCTGTCATCGGTCGCATATTACGACCACGCACCCACGGTTTCAATTATGTCGTGAAGCAATACCACGACCGGCGTAGCGCAGATCGAAACAATCACCGTGCGGAACGGCCTTTCCGAAGATGAATGGCAAATGAGGAATCGCAGGGCGAAAAATACCCCGCCTGGCCAAGGCGGCAATCAGCGCGGCAAGACAAGCCGATCAGGCATTGAACGGTGCGGAACTTCGCGACATCCCGCGCAAAGACGACGTCCAAAATCAAACGCCCTGGCGCTCAGCCTGCCTGGGCTTTACCTCGGACCCCGCTCCCTCGGGTTCTTCATCCGTCAGGTATTCCGGAAACCCCGGTGCGCGCAGATCCTCGTTACAGGCGTCCTCCAGCCGTTTGACCACCATCGACGACCATGCCCTGAGGCCGTACCTGGCGAGACCGTCGCGCATGATCTGCACCGCGAGAAGCGACATTTCAAGCGGCAGATCATATTTTTTGCCGAGGTCGTCGAACAGGGTCAGGTCCTTGACCTCGTGATCCATCGTAAAGTTGATATTGTAACTGCCGTTCAATATCAACTGCCCCTCGGTTTCGTGTACGAAGGAGTTGCCCGACGAGATCCGAATCGCCTCGTAGGCCACCCCGAGATCGATGCCAGCCTTCTTCGCAACCATGAAGGCTTCGCCGGTCGATATCAGCTGCACACCGGCGAGGAAGTTGGTCGCTACCTTCAGGATCGACGCGCTGCCGAGTTCTCCGGTATGCAGCACGTTGCGGCCGATGGTCGTCAACAGCGGCAGCACTTTTTCGAAGGCATCGCGCCTGCCCCCGGCGAAGATCGCAATATTGCCGGTTGCCGCGCGATGACAGCCGCCCGAGACCGGGCAGTCGAGCGCAAATGCGCCCTGCTCCTCGACGCGGGCCCCGATACGGCGGACTTCATCGGCATCGGTGGAACTCATTTCCAGCCAGATCTTGCCCGGAGCCATGCCTTCGAGCACGCCGCCGGCCTCTTCCATGACCTGCGCCGACACCGCGGGTGACGGCAGGCAGGTGATCACGACATCGCAGGTTTCCGCCATTTGTTTGCCCGAGTCGACCCAGACCGCGCCCCGGTCGACCAGCGCCCGCCCGGCGTCGAAATCGACGTCATGCACAAGGAGATCGTAACCGTTACGTAACAGGCTGCCGGCGAGCTTCGCACCGACATTGCCGAGACCGATAAAACCTGTATTCATTGCATGCCTCAAAGGTAATCAAGTTCGAAAGGATACCGCCGTCGATCAGTTGCGCCAGCGCATCGGTTTCACCCATGCCTGGTTGCAAACGCTCGCGCATCGCGGCGACGCTTTGCTCGCAGGTCTGCAGCGAGTGGCAGAACGCCTCGGCTTCGCCGCTTGCGAACAAGACCGCGTAGCGGCAGATATTGTGCATTGCCCCGACCTGCATGTTGCGCTTGCCGGTGGCGTAGCGGATGTTGACCGGATCGAACAGCACGATCGCCGGGCAATCGGCATCGTTCAGCCGCCTGCTGACCTGTTCGACCCGGCATGCCTGAATTCTACACCGGGCGGCGTCGTTGGCCGCCGCCGGAAAGACACCATTCATACTCAGTAAAAAACCTGCCTGGGAGCAACGGTCGAATGATACAAGCAAGACCAGCCAGGTCGATATCATTTTGTGGCGGGTGACGAATCCGCCGCATCGGCGTATTCTAGTCGGCATAAGTAAAGTCAGTGGGGTACGTACATGAACCTGGAGCGGGTCGTTTTTGGGTTTGTCATTATCCTGGCGCTAACCTTTACCTTCGCCTTCGTGATGGGCGATATCGACAACGCCAGTCACCACAATGTCTGGATGCTGACGATCGCGATCCTGATCAACCTGATCGCGACCGGGCTCAAGCTCGGCGATCGCTCCCAGGTCGGTGCGCTGCTGCTGGCCAGCAGCCTCGTGGTGGACGTACTCTTGATCGCGGCGCGCGTGGTCTGGATCATCACCGAAAACGAGACCGCGTCCGGTCCCAGCCCGGAATCGATGGCCAATATCGTATCGCTAGCGGGCGGCGCGCTGCTCGCCAGTCTCGTAACCGTAGTCATACTGGTGGGCGATACGCTCATTTCGCGCCGCTAGGATCCCACCATGGCAATCACTTCAGAACTCGACCGGGTCTCGATGGTGGTGCTGCGCTACATGCGCGGACCGATCTTTGCGTTGATCGTCGTTTACGCGATCGGGATTACCGGCATGGCGCTGATACCGGGACAGGACGCCGACGGCAACCCCGCGCACATGAGTTTGTTTCACGCGTTTTACTTTTTCACCTTTACCGCCACCACGACCGGTTTCGGTGAGATCCCAAACGAGTATACCGACGCGCAGCGGCTGTGGGCCATCGTCTGTATCTACATGGGCGTCGTCGCATGGCTTTACGCGATCGGCTCGATCTTCCGCCTGGTGCAGAATCCGCATTTCGTGCTGGCGCTCAACGAGCACCGTTTCGCGAGGTCGGTGCGCGCTATCAAGGAACCCTTTTTTATCGTCTGCGGCTTCGGCGATACCGGCAGCCTGCTGGCGCGCGGCCTCGACGATCACTGGATGCGCGGCGTGATTATCGATATCGATCCGGAACGCATCAAGGCGTTGAAACTGCGTGACTATCATGTCGACATGCCCGGGCTCTGCGCCGACCCCGCGGTGCCGAAGCACCTGATCGATGCCGGGGTGCGCATGCCCAACTGCAGGGCGCTGGTTATCCTGACGGTCGACGAAGAGATCAACGCGCGCATCTCGACCATGACGCGCCTGCTGAATCCGGATCTTCGTATTCTTTGCCGCTCGAGTTCGAAGCAGCATATCGCGCAGTTGAATTCGCTCGGCAACGTGACCATCATCAACCCGTTCGAAATCTTCGCACAGCTGTTGAGCATGGCGATTACCGCGCCGCGGTTGCACAACCTGAATGGCTGCCTGGTGCGCAACCCGGAATCGACGCTGGGTCAGCCGATTCAGGTGCCGTCCGGGGACTGGATTATCTGCGGTTACGGCCGCATGGGAAAATGGATGTACCGGCACTTCGTGCGTAACGGCATCAAGCCGGTGATCATCGACCCGAAGGCCGCGAACATCAAGGGCGCCGCGCGCATCATCAACGCTCATGCCAGCCGCAATTCGCTGAAAGCCGCGGGCATCGATCACGCCGCAGGCATTGTCGCCGGTACCGACAACGACCACGCCAATCTAAGCATCCTGATGAGCGTTCACGAACTGAAACCCGATGCGTTTACAATCCTGCGCCAGAACGACCATGCAAACCAGGTGGCCTTCGACGCCGCCCGCGCCGACCTGGTGCTGCAATCCAGCCTGACCACCGCGCGGCGAGTACTGAAGCACCTGATCTCGCCGCAGGTACAGATTTTTGTCGACTACCTGCGCGACCAGGGAGAGGATATCTGCGGGCTCGCGGTAAGTCGGCTCAAGTCGATGATAGGCGACAAACCGCTGCACCTGTGGCAGGTGAAAATATGCGTCGAAGACGCCAGCGCCGTCGTCGAACACCTGCGGCAATGCCTGGCCCTGTCGCTTGCCGAACTGACGCGCAATCCCTACGATCTCGAGGACTCACTGCAGTGCATGTCCTTGTCGATTGCGCGCGGCGAACAAAGAATCATGTTGCCTGCCGACGGCGAACTGCTGCAGCTCGACGACGAGCTGTTGTTCTGCGGCACAGAGTATGGCGAACGCATGCTGGCGGCGTCGATGAACAACGCCTATACCCTCGATTACCTGGTTACCGGCGAAGACAAGCCCCGCGGCTACCTTTTCCGATGGTTGGACCGGCGTGGCCGCAGCGCCGAAAATCCGGCCTGAGCGGCCTGTTAACGGGCAATATTGACACCGAATGTCGGCCGCAACAGTTCCTGCGCGTGCAATTCAGGCAGGACATTCAAGCATCGTCACGGTTCGGACCGCAGATCACAGTCACAGGGGCCGGTAAGCCACGCACTCGATTTCGACCAGGATATCGATCAGAAAGTCGCTGATCAGCGTGGATCGGGTTGGCGGTTCGCTCGCAAAGTACTCGGAGTAAACCGCATTAAACCCGGGAAAGTCCTCGCGCCGCTTTAGCCAGACCATCGATTTGACCACGTCGGAGAGTTCACAGCCTGCCTCGTCGAGGATCTGCCGCAGCGAGTCCAGGCAGGCGCGCGTCTGATCCTCGATGTCGCCGCCGGTCATCGGCCTGCCGTCATGCATCGGTACCTGGCCGGTCACGAAAACGAAATCTCCGGCGCGAATGGCGCGCGATAGCGACAGTACCCTGCCATCGATTTCCAGCGGGCCGCCGATTACCTGTTTTGCTGACATGCCTGTCCTCCTGTTGAATGTTGAGTTATATTCGGGCCGGCTAGATCCCGTTACAGCCAACTAGTGTGAAACCTCGATGAGCCTGACACAAGACCTGATAACCCTGATCCGCGAGCGGCCGATCTCATCCGGCGATCTCGACGACGCCGCCCTGTTTACGCTCGACGCCGTGGCTACCGCCTATGCCGGCAGCGCGACGTCGGTCGGCGCGATACTGCGCGACTGGGCCGCCGGCGGTGACCTGGATTTGAAACGAAAGGCATTCCTGATGGGTGCGCTAACCCATATCACCGAAACCGACGACCTGCATCGTGCTTCGGTCACCCATCCCGGTTGCGTCGTCGTGCCGGCGGTGCTTGCGCTAGGCGAGAAAACCGGCGCCGGCGGCGAGCAAATGCTGCGCGCGATCCTGCACGGTTTCGAGGCGATGTGCCGGATCGGCGCCGCGGTCGGGCCGGCACACTACCGGATCTGGCACAACACCGCGACCTGCGGACCGTTCGGCTCGGCAATGGCCGCGGCTACCCTGCTCGAGCTCAGCGACGAACAGGCGCTTAGCGCGCTCGGCAACGCCGGCACGCAGTCCAGCGGCCTGTGGCAATTCATGGAAACCGGCGCGATGAGCAAGCACCTGCACGCCGGGCGCGCCGGCGAGGCGGGCCTGCTCGCGGCGGAAATGGCGGCGCATGGCTTTACCGGCCCGCCGGAGATTCTCGAGGGCAGCAGGGGCTTCTTCGCCGGCACCTGCGCCGATCCGGTCCCGCAAAACATCCTCAAGCAGCCGGACGCGAAATGGCAGCTGTCGCTGACCTCGATCAAGCCCTGGCCGTCGTGCCGGCACACGCACCCGGTCATCGACTGTGCGCTCGAGATCCATGCAATGCTCGAAGGCCGAAAGGTGCGCGAGATTGGCATCAAGACCTACCAGGCAGCGCTCGACGTTTGCGACTGCCCCGAGCCGGAAACAGAGTACCAGGCCAAGTTTTCGCTTTACCACACCGCCGCTATCGCGCTGCTCGATGGCCGGGTCGACCTGGATTCCTTCGATACCGACGCGCGCGCGCGTAGCGCCGGGCTCAGGCGCGCCACGCGGATCGAGATCGTCGACCCCTACAAGACGAACTACCCTGTTTCCTGGGGCGCCGAGGTCACCGCGACCAGCGACAGCGGCGCACGTTTCAAGGTGTCGCGCAAGGACTGCAAGGGCGACCCGGAGCTCGCGCTCGACCGCGACGAGATGCGCGTCAAGGCGCTGGGACTGCTGCAATACGGCGACCTCGATAGCGACCGCGCCATCCGGCTTTGCGACGAGATCCTGTCGATGCCAGGCGTGCACGGAGCACCGCAGTTTTTCACCCACTTCATGCATCATATCAGCGTCGTCTGAAACCTGCTCCGGCGGCTCGAGCGGACCGCACAGGTCGCGCGATCCAGGCATACCCGAGGAATAACTCGTCCGCTGGATATCACGTTCGAGTGACGTTATGACAGGATCCGGATATCGACAAGCCTAGGCGTGACGTCTCTGGTAGGGCGCCACGAAAAACAGGATCGCGACCCCGGCCAGCGAAACAAACGCGGTCCATTTCGCGATCGAATAGTAAAGGCGCAGCTGCCGGTTTGCTTTCCTGACGATTTCGAAATCGGTAACGAAAATCGTTTCACAGGCTCCATTTCCGGTATCGTTTCGGATGGTACTGGTCGACCTGAAAAATCCGGAATTCGGGTTGCTGTATTCGGCGAGCATTCCCTTCAGGCGAATGTGGTCTCCCGGTTCGGAACTCATCAATTTCGCCTTCACCGTATCGTCGTCGATCAACACATGGTTATTCGATATCTGCGTCTGTTGAAAACGCCTGCCCACCTCCGCGTTCGGCCATGAAAACCAGCAGGTCCAGCTGTCATTGTGAAATTCCATATCGAGGTATACGCCGGTTTCGACGTTGCTGCCCCAGATCACGCACAGATCGCGCAGGTTGATGAAGTCCTTCCAGCGGTGGTGATGCCAGATGTCGGTGAAATCATCTGCATCGTGATAACTGACGACGACGCCTTCGAGTTCGTAGTCGTACAGCGGCTTTACCAGATATGACTCGCCCTTGACGCCGGTCATGAAACTGTCCCGACGGGTCGGTTGCTGAATCGGCTCGTGCAGCTCCTCGAGATCGTAAAAGGAGGCCGGAGGCAGATCGTCCTTGACGAAGTAAAGCGCGCTTGCCGACAGGAGGCTCAGAATAAACAGGTTTCTGAAATGCTTTTCGAGTAAAATCAGCATCGGTGCTCGTACGATTTCGAATATCCGTATGCAAGCATAGTCGCCCCGGGACGGGAATCAATTGCATGACGAGTTATCGACGAGCAACGAGAGTGCTTACAAAGGTAAATCGGGAAGATCGTTACCGCGGACGGACCGTTGATCTGACCGAAACTGACTCGTAAGTAGTGAACTATTTCTGAATTGCCGCGCTTCGTGCAATACGGCATTGATCGCGTGTATGACTATGTTTAACATGGCCGGCGCTAACAATTTCTTAAACCTACGGGATATCAAAATGATGAATATTGCTCGCAACTATATGGCGGTCCTGTCTTTTATCGTGCTGTCGAGCGTTTGTGGTACGGCGATTTCTGCCGATGAAACCGGGCCAATGCTCGAACGGAATCTATTTTCGATCGGGTTTGGAATTTCCGATAATTCAATCAGTAACCCTGACGAGGACGATACCGGCTTTCAGTTCTTCGTCGCATACGATCTGAATGAGGTAAATCTGATGGATGGTGTCCGCAGCTCGATCGAGTTCGGCTTCATGGATTATGGCTTCTCGAGGGACAGCACCGGGATCTGGGGAACCTATGTGGTCGACGGGAACCTCGGCGAACAAATTGGATGGCTGGCGCGCGCGGGACTGGATATCGGTGACGACAGCGGCCTGGTGGTGGGCGCAGGCCTCGATTTTCAAGCCAATGACAGGTCCGCGTTTCGGCTAGAGTATGTCGTGCGTGATGAAGTGGATTCCCTGCAGTTCAATTTCCTGTACCACCTGTGACAGGCCACTAACAGGCCCAAAAACGGCCGCAGTGAACCACGAAACCTTCCACCTGAGTGCCGCTGCGGCCGAAATATATGAAACCCAGAAGGTCGTTGCGATTTTTCGGCCGCTCGCGCAGGCGACGATCGAACGGATAAACGTCGATCCCCGCGATCGAGTAATCGATGTCGCCTGCGGCACCGGTATCGTAAGCCGAGTGCTCGCAGAGAAACATCCCTCGTTGGCACGCATCGCCGGTATCGACCTGAATCAAAGCATGATCGAGAAGGCACGAAACCTGACCAGACCCGGTCCGACGAGAATCGAATGGTTGCAAACCGACGTTCTGGATATGCCATTCGAAGACCATTCGTTTTCGCTCGCAATCTGCCAGCAGGGATTGCAATATTTCCCCGCAAAGGAACGCAGTCTGGCCGAGATCAGGCGTGTGCTCGAGCCCGGAGGGCGCCTTGCGCTAACCGTCTGGAGCGGAGCAAGCCCGCTGTTCCTGGCGATCGCCGGTGCGCTGGAGACTTTTATCGGTCGCGAGATCGCGGAGCGGTCTCTGACCCCATTTACCTTTAACGACAAGGATCACATCGAGTCGCTGTTAAGCGGATCTGGATTCAAAGCCGTCTCGGTTTCGCGAATTACTGTCGATCGGAAAGTAGGCCCAGCCGGGCGGTCGATTCCAAGGGAAATTGCCAGTAATCCGATTGCCGCGGAAGTCGAGGCCAGGGGCCCGGCAATAATGGACAAAATCGTCGAATTGGTGGATGAAGGGCTTGCCGAATTCCGTGATGGCGAAGGTTTTGTCGTTCCCCAGGAAAGTTACCTTTTTTCCGCAACGAATTGAAACCGGCCGTGATTTGTCACAGCAATATTCGGGAACAGTTTACTTAATTTGCAGAATCACGAGTTGAATTAAGTAAACTGTCCCTCGATATTCAGGCCGGGCGGCTTCTCCCTGCCAACCTTATTTCGA
>JAOTTY010000196.1 GCA_029864185.1 Gammaproteobacteria bacterium | reverse complement strand
GCAAGTATTAATATAACGGCTAAATGTATGGAGATTAACGAAAAAATCACTAGGTATACGCCTGGAAGCGGCCCGTGGATCAGTGCGTATTCACTGCTGAGGCCTGCTAGTCTGTAGGCGGCATCCGAAATTTTTCCAAATCCGAGCGGCACACATTATACTGGGGTTTCGTAAAGCCAGGCCTCTACACCTCACTCCGAATCCCGCCTTTGCGTATTTCGTCTCCAGCTTGCCCCGCAAAGGTTGATTGCGAGTATGGAGTTACCCATCGATTGTCCCGAGACGGGCATTTTTTACGGAGAAAGCATGACTATTGCTCAACACAAGGTTGTTACCATTCATTACAAGGTTTCCGATTCCGAAAGCGACGAGCTTATCGATTCGTCGGAAAACGGTGAGCCGATGACTTACCTGCATGGCGCCAGAAACATCATTCCGGGTCTCGAACAGGCGCTCGAAGGCAAGGCTGTAGGCGACAAACTCGAAGTTACGGTTGCGGCGGCTGACGCTTACGGCGAGCGTAGCGAAGACCGCGTACAGCAGGTGCCTATCGAGGCCTTTCAGGGAATGGAAAAAGTCGAACCGGGCATGGCTGTTACCGCGCAAACGGACCAGGGTCAAATCAATCTCGTCATTTCGAAAGTAGAGGGCGACACCGTTACCGTCGATGCCAACCACCCGTTGGCCGGTAAATCGCTGACTTTTGACGTTACCGTCGAAGAGGTTCGCGATGCCAGCGACGAAGAAATGGCACACGGTCACGTGCATGGGCCCGGCGGCCACGAGCACGGCTAGACCGATCCGGATGATTGACGGTTCAGGGATTTAAAGCTTCGCTTTGACGCTTGATGTTAACGAGGGTTTGCAGGCGTGCCAGCAGGTCGTCCTCGTCGACAGGTTTGGTGATGAAATCGTTGGTGCCGGCACCGAAGATTGCGGTAAAGTCGGTGCGCTCGTCCTCGCCGGGCTCTATTGTCATTAGCAGTATCGGTAGCCTCAGATAATCCAGCTCGAGCTCATTACGTACGGTTTGAATCAGTTCATACCCGTTAGTCTGACTGGTCAGCATGAGGTCGGTAATCATCACGTCGAAGCTACCGTTAGCATCGTTCGCCAGATCCTGTTGCAGGCACTCCAGGGCTTGGGAAGCTTCACGGAAGTGAACATATTCGATGCCGTTTTTCTCCAGTATGCCGGTGGTAATGGCGGTCGAGGTCGCGCTCTTGTCGACGTAGAGTATCTTGACCGGCAGCTCGTTTTGGGTTCCGAGGAAATTGAGAATAAAGTTTACCAGCGACCTATGGCCTTCGGCCTTGTCGAAATAGGCGGTTACCGCGTCAGTGTCCTCCATTCCACCGCCCATGACGCGCGTGTCGGTATCTCCCGAGACGACAAATATAGCGGTATCCTTGTTCTTGGGCGTTTGCCGAATTTCCTCGATGAGCTCGTAGCCGTCGGTGTCGGGTAGCGATATACCCGTGGTAATGATTTCGAATTCGAACCTTTTGACCGCGGTCATCGCCTCCTTTCCGGAACCGCAGGCAATGATGTCGAGTTCCGGGGCGCGGCTGGAGATTTCCTTGAACAATATAGTGCGCGCCGAATCCGAGGAGTCAATCAGTAGTATTCGGCGTTTTGCGGGCATTAATTATCTGATCAGGTCGGTTCTATTTGGTTAAGATGCCGGGCAACGGCAATCCACGAGCCGGCCAGTCCAAGAAGAGTACTAGATGTTATCAGAATGATAAAGTCGGGTAACGAAAAAGTGATTAGCGTCATCTCGGACTGGTAAAGCAGGTTTAGTCGCTCCAGCGGACCTGAAATCGCAACATAGCCGATCTCGACGATGAGCCAGGAGATAATACCGCCTAGCAGTCCATACCAGATGCCCCCGTAGAGGAACGGTCGGCGGATGAAGGCATCGGTGGCGCCGATCAGTTTGGTGACGATTATTTCCTGATAACGATTCTGGATATCCAGCCTGATGGTATTACCGATAACCAGCAGGACGGCGCAGGCGAATAGAATGGTGATAATCGCAACCGAGCGCTTCGCGATTTCGACTATCGTATAAAGCCGCTCCAGCCACTCGGTATCCAGCTTGGCGATTTCGACTTCGGGCATGGCCTGTAAAGCGTTGAGCAGGTTGCGAACCGCAAAGGTATCGGCTTCTCCGGGCTCGACGACGATGGTATGGGGCAGCGGGTTGCTGCTCAGCGTATCGATGCTTTTGCCAAATCCCGAGTTCTCGCGAAACTCTTTCAGGGACTGGTCGCGCGAAATAAATCGCGTCGAGACCACGTTGGCCATGCTGGCAATATCCTTTTCCAGCACGCGGGCTCGCTTTTCGCTGATATCGAGATCGAGAAACAGGCTTATCTGCGTGGTCGAACGAAAATCTCCCGCAATCGCGTCGATATTCTTCAGAAACAGGTAGAAGCCACCGGGCAGCGACAAGGTTATGCCGATTACGGTAACCGTCATGATTGTCGTCGCGGGTGCGTGGTAAATCTTGCCGAGACTGAAAGTCAGCGATTGTAAGTGGTGCAGAAAATAGGCCGACAGGCGGTTAGCCGTTGCCGGTTTTACCCTGCGGACGTTAGTACCAGCCACGATCGTCCCCCGGTTCCGAATCGTCGAGATCGTTGAGAATCAGTTGACCCCGGTTCAGGGTCATGCGGGGCTTGTCCAGTTCCTCGATCAGGCGCAGGTCGTGGCTCGCGACCAGCACGGTTACGCCGACCTGGTTGAAATCGACGAATATCTGCATGATTTCGCGCGACAATACCGGGTCCAGGTTGCCAGTGGGCTCGTCGGCGAGCAGCAACATGGGTTTGTGCACAACCGCACGTGCGATACCGACGCGCTGTTGTTCTCCGCCCGATAACGTGATCGGCATCGATCTTTCCTTGTGCAGCAAACCCACCTTGTCGAGGGCAGCGCGAGTGCGCTTGGCGATTTCCTGGGGTCGATACCCCTGGATTTGTAGCGGCAGCGCAACGTTCTCGAAAACGGGGCGGTCGAACAACAGCTGGTGATCCTGGAAGATAATTCCGATATTACGGCGTATATAAGGTACGCGGCGCCTTGCCACCGTATTCAGATTGATACGGTTTAACAGCGCCTGGCCGCGGGTAGGTTTCTCGATCAGCGCAATAATCTTGAGCAGGGTGCTTTTGCCGGCTCCGGAATGCCCGGTAATAAAGGCCATCTGTCCGTCGCCAAGCTTTAGCGAAACATTACTCAGCGCTTCATAACCGCCTTCGAAACGCTTGGTTACGTTATGGAATTCGATCATAAACCGGGTTCAGCTACGCGTGTCGGCGAGCAGTGCGTCGACAAATTCCACGTTATCGAAGGGGCGCAGGTCTTCCACCGATTCGCCAACCCCGATATACCGGATCGGGGTTTGCAGTTGCTCGGCGACGTTGAATATCATGCCGCCCTTTGCGGTGCCGTCCAGCTTGGTCAGTATAATTCCGGTGATCCCCACCGAATCCCTGAATTTACTCGCCTGCGTCAACGCGTTCTGACCGGTTCCGGCATCGAGCACCAGCAGGGTTTCCTGTGGCGCGTCTGGATCGAGCTTGGCCATAACGCGTTTTATCTTTTCGAGTTCGTCCATCAAGCTCATCTGGGTGTGTAATCTGCCCGCGGTATCGGCGATCAACACATCGATACCCCGCGCCTGTGCGGATTTCAATGCATCGTAAATGACCGAGGCCGAATCGGCTCCCTGACCCTGCTTGATCACGGGGATCTCGAGCCGGTCGCCCCAGCTTTGCAGTTGCTCCACTGCGGCCGCGCGAAAGGTGTCACCGGCGGCGAGCATGACCTTGAGTCCCTGGTTTTTGAACTGCTGCGCGAGTTTGCCGGCGCTAGTGGTTTTGCCGGCGCCGTTGACGCCTACCATCAGAATGACGAATGGTTTCCTGCCCGGATCGACGACTAGCGGGAGAGAGCAGGGTTCGAGGATGGCGGACATCGTCGTCTTCAGCGCTTCGATCAGGCTGTCGCTGTCCGCCAACTGGCTGCGCTGTAGCGACTCGGTCAGGCTGGAGGTAATTTTCCGGGTTGCCTGGACGCCGACATCGGCCATTAGCAACCGATCCTCGAGTTGTTCCCGCAGATCGTCATCGATTTGCTTCTTGCCCAGCAGCAGATCGGCCAGCCCGCCGGACAGGTTTTCCCGGGTTTTCGACAGGCGCTGGCGCAGCGAGGCAAACAGTCCTGCCGGCTTCTCCGCGTGATTTTTACTGGTTGATTTGAATCCGAACATCGTTTTCCCGGGAAACAGATTTCAGGCACAATATGCTAACAGAAAGCGATTCCATCTGTGCACTTCAAACCCGCATAAAGCGCGAAAACGGCGGTTCAAATGAAATCCCAGGTCAGGATCATCGGTGGCAAGTGGCGCGGCAGTAAAATCCCGGTTGTCGATATCGATGGATTGCGCCCGACTCCCGACCGAATCCGCGAAACCCTGTTCAACTGGCTGGCCCCGCATTGCCGTGGCGCAACGGTGCTGGATTGTTTTGCCGGCACTGGTGTGCTGGGTTTCGAGGCCCTGTCGCGTGGCGCCGGGCGGCTGGTCGCGCTGGAGCGAGATCCTGCGGCGCTGGCGAGCCTGCGGCGGCAGGCGGTAAGGTTTGATCCCGACGCGATCGAAATTATCGCAGGAGACACGCTAGAGTCGATTGCGCGGCTGCAGCACCGGTTCGACCAGGTTTTTGTCGATCCGCCGTATGCGATCCCGGGATTGCGTCACCAGGTCATTGAACGACTCGAGGCCAGTGCCTGTCTACAGCCCGGGGCGAGAATTTATTTCGAATGGCCGAACGCCGAGGATTTTGAATTGCCGTCGCCCCGGCTGGAATGGTTGCAGCTCAAATCGGCCGGGCAGGTTAACTACGCTATAGCCGAATGGCAGCTAAGTGGTTAGAATCTGGCGTTTATTGTGCGCGGCAGCAAATGCCGGCCGAAAGAGGTAGTCCATGACCGGAATTGCGATTTATCCAGGCACCTTCGACCCGGTTACGCGTGGTCACATCGACATTTGCCAGCGCGCATTGAAAATGTTCGACCATGTCGTCATCGGTGTCGCCGATAGTCCCGCAAAGGAACCGTTTTTCGATATCAACGAACGGCTCGACATGCTGGAAACGGTGTTTGACGGGAATGATCATTTTTCGGTAAGACGCTTTTCCGGGCTGCTGATCGATTTTGCCCGAGAATGCAATGCCGATGTCATCATACGCGGACTGCGCGCGATTTCGGATTTTGAATACGAGGTACAGTTGGCCGGGATGAATCGCTCGCTCGCGCCGGAGATCGAAACCGTGTTCCTGACCGCGGCGCAGCGATACGCCTTCGTGTCGTCGAGCCTGGTGCGTGAGATTGCGCGCCTGGATGGCGACGTGTCGGAGTTCCTGCATCCCGAGATACTGCGCCGGCTGACCGAGAAATTACAGGCGAGAAAATGATTTACCGAAGGAGAAACAATTCGTGGCGTTGATGATTACCGACGAATGCATCAATTGCGACGTCTGCGAACCCGAGTGCCCGAACGACGCGATTTCGCCGGGCGAGGAATACTACGAGATCGATCCGATGCTGTGCACCGAGTGCGTCGGGCATTTTGAAACCTCGCAATGCGTCGAGGTCTGCCCGGTTGAATGCATTCCTTTCAATCCCGATTATCGGGAGACCAGGGACGAACTGATGGAGAAATACAGGCGCCTGACCGGTGACGTTTAGAACCTGGCGGGGGTGGGGCCTGCGACTGCTTTATTGTCTCGATTTGCAGAATCAATAACCACCGACGGCCCCTTCGCTGCGATTATCGAAAGTCGCCTCCAGGTAATTCTTTTCATTAAGGCGCACCGCCTTGATTCGTCCGAGATAGGAAGGCCTTTGCGCAACGGTTTCGTGGCCGCGTTGCTCGAGACCGGCCACCACTTCCGGCGAAAACTTGAACTCGTCCAGGTAGAGCTTGTTCGGTAAAAACTGGTGATGCACCCGCGGAAACTGCACCGCGCGGTCGATATCAAGCCCGGTAACGAGCACACGGTAAATCGTCTGGATGACGCTGCTGATGATTCTCGGGCCGCCAGCCGCGCCCAGGCTCATGATTATTCTGCCGTCTTTTTCGACCAGCGTCGGGCTCATCGAGCTGAGCGGGCGCTTGCCGGGTTGCACGCGATTGCCGAAACCCTGCATCAGCCCGAACATATTGGGCTCGCCGGGCCGCGTCGTGAAATCGTCCATCTCGTTGTTCAGCGAAATGCCGTATTTTTCCGATACAACCCCGGATCCGTATCCGCCATTCAGGGTTACCGTCAGCGAGATGGCGTTGCCGTCGGCGTCGAGGATCGAGAAGTGAGTGGTTTCATTGGAATCATCCAGGGGCTTGTCGAGCAGGGGCTCCAGTTGCACGGCTCTCGACAGATCGATGCTGTGCGCCATTTCGTCGAGGTATCCGTCCGACAGGATTTTCGCGAAAGGATTATCGTGATAATCCGGATCACCCAGCAGAGCCCGTCCCCTGAACGAGCGGTTAAGCACCTCGGCAAGCAAATGGATTTCGTTGACGCTGAGTGGCTGTTGAGCCCGCAGATTCACTTTTTCGATGAGTTCCAGCGCGGCCTTGATAACAGCTCCACCGCTACTCGGCGGCGGCATCATGTAGACGCGGTAGCCGCTGAATTCGGTTTCCAGCGGCTTCAGCCACCGCACTTTGTAACTGGCCAGGTCATCCATCGAGACCACGCCGCCGCTCGCGGTTACCGCGGCGACGATGTCCTGCGCCACGCTGCCCTTGTAAATGGCGTCGGGCCCGCGGCTCCGGAAAAGTTCGAGCGCCTGCGCGAGCGCGGGCTGTGAAAACGTTTCGCCGGGCCGGTAGTGCTGCCCCGGAGATTTGAAAAAGTGCTTGATTCCGGCCGGATTCAGGCGGTCTTTCTGTGCCTCGGTGTTGCGTGACCAGATCCCGTTTACCTCCATGCCTCGCGTCGCCAGGTCTAGCGCCGTATCGAACAGCGCGTTCCATTTCAGCTCTCCGTACCTGTCGTGCAGCGCCCACAGGCCGGCAGCGACGCCCGGAACGCCGACTGCCGCGCCGCCGTTGATCGAATCGCCTTTGGCGCGTTTGACATAGAATTCGGGGGACGTGGCGGCCGGCGCGGATTCTCTGAAATCCAGCACTTCCACACCCCGGCCCATGCTTACCAGCGCAAAGCCTCCGCCGCCAAGCGACGCGTTATAGGGATTTGTCACTGCCAGCGTGAGCCCGACCGCCACGGCGACATCGATCAGGTTGCCGCCTTTTGCCGAGACTGCCTTGCCGGCGGCAACCGCGTAATCGGACGGTGCGGAAATCATGATTCGAGTGCCTTCGCCGGGTACGGCCGGCGCCGACGTTGTAAAAACCGTTGCGAGCAGGAGAAAGACGAGGCTATGCGAGTATTTATTCGACATGTTATTGACCTTTAATTCCGTGCGCGGATTCTGGATGTTAGAGAAGCCATGGTCCGCATGCAAGAAATCCGGCCTGCGGCAACCGGGTATGCTGCCCGGGCAGCGCTAGTCGGCGTAGCCGGGCATTTCGCGATCGAGCACGCGTTTCATCGCGTCGAAGAATAAATCGTCGCGCCTGCCCTGGTGACGGTCTTTGGCGTCGGGTGCCTGCACCTGCTCGATAACACTTTGCGAAATCGGCAACAGTTTCTGTCCGGTACTCATCGCTCGAATCTGGCCGCGCCAAACGCGCTCGAGCATGTATAGCATGCGCGAAGCCCTGGCGATCGAATCGACCGCCACCAGGATGCCGTGATTGCGCAGGAACACGACCGAATGGTTGCCGATCAGGCCAGCGAGCCTTGCGCCTTCCTGCAGGGTATCGGCGGTTCCAGAATAGTGATCGTCGTAGGCGATTTGACCGGCAAAAAATGCCGAGGTCTGGCAGGCTGGAATCAGGCGGTTGTCTTCGAGCATGTTCAGCGCCAGCGCCCAGTTCTGATGCGTGTGAAATACGACCCGGCGCCCGCTGATGCGGTGGATCGGGGCGTGGATACACTGCGCCGAGAGCTCGACGTCGCCGTCGCCCTCCAGGGTTTCTCCGGCCTCGTTGAAAACGATCATATCGCTGGCGCGGGCTTCCGACCAGTGCAGGCCGAACGGCAGCACCAGGTAGCGGTTGTCGTAACCGGGAACGGTGACGGTAAAGTGGTTATCGATGCCTTCTTCGAGTTCGTGAAATACCGCGAGTCGCAGCGAGGCGGCCAGGTCAATTTTCGCCTGGGCAACCGGATCGATATTCGAATCGATGGCATGGATGGACATCGCGGTTCTCTTCTTCGGGATCGGTCGTCCGATGATAGAGCAATTTCGGCCGCTGCGGAACCGGGGGCTGCGGGAGCACGGCGTTTCCGCGATGGCGGGATGGGTAGAGATAGATCCGGGCGGTCCGACGCGCGGGTTGCGCCTGCGTCGCTTCCGGGGAAGTCGGGTGTAGTGCAAGATCCCGGATATTCGCTGAGCGAATTCCGGGATGACGGGATGAGGGGAAGCGCGAGATCCCGGATATTCGCTATGCGAATTCCGGGATGACATATGGGGAAATTCGTCCACGGGAAGAATCCCCCCGGATGTCAA
>JAOTTY010000195.1 GCA_029864185.1 Gammaproteobacteria bacterium | reverse complement strand
GCTGTGGGAATACGGGGGCTATGCCTACATGTCCGGTTACAATCCGCTGGTGCGCGAAGTACGCGCGGGCGCGTCGTTTTTCTATTTCGCCACCGGGCAGCGCACCGAGGAGAAGGCCGAACTGTTTGCCGGACAGGTCGTCGACCTGCTGCGGGAGCGGATCGGCTCGGGACGGCGCGTTGCGGTCGACAAGATCCAGATCGCCGGGCTGCGCGCGCTCGACGAGGCCGGCGTCAAGGTTATGGACGGCGAGGAACTGATGGAGCGCGTGCGCTCGATCAAGGGGCCGGATGAAATTCTGGCGATGCGCTGCGCGATACACGCCTGCGAGGCGTCGATCGCGGAAATGCGCGCACTGACCGAGCCCGGCATGACCGAGAACGACGTCTGGGCCGAGCTGCACAAGAGCAATATTCGCCGCGGCGGCGAGTGGATCGAGACCCGGATCCTGTCGTCGGGGAAACGCACCAACCCGTGGTTCCAGGAGTGCGGGCCGCGCATCATCGGCAACAACGAAATCGTCGCTTTCGATACCGACCTGATCGGTTGTTACGGGATGTGTACCGATATTTCGCGCAGCTGGTTCATCGGCGACGGCAAGCCCTCGCGGCGCCAGCGGGACCTGCACAGGGTCGCGCACGAACATATCATGACCAATGCCGATATCGTCAGGCCCGGGATCAGTTTCCAGGAACTGACCGAGCAGGGTCACCACTTGCCGGAGAAATTTATTGCGCAACGCTACGGGTCGAAGTTCCACGGCGTCGGCCTGTGCGACGAATGGCCGGCGATCAAGTACCCGATAGACTGGGAAGAACGCGGCTATAGCGGGGTGCTCGAGCCCGGAATGATGCTGTGCGTCGAAGCCTACGTCGGCGAAGTCGGCGGCAGCGACGGGATCAAGCTGGAAGACCAGGTACTGGTAACCGAGGATGGCTGCGAAAACATGGTGGCCTGTCCCTTCGATCCCCTGTTGATGGCCTGAGCCGGAGTCATCCCGGAAACCCCGCAGGGATCGTCCGGGATCTTGCTGCCCGGTGCAGATAAGGAGACACAATACTTAATTCCTTCGAATTAAGTATTGTGGCCCCGGATATGGGAATATGAAGAATAGGTAAATAGCCAATGAACATCCTGTTTATCACTGCCGATCAGTGGCGCGGCGAATGCCTCTCCGCCCTCGGTCATCCCCATGTCAGCACACCTCATCTCGACGCGCTCGCGCGCGAAGGCGTGCTGTTTCGTGATCATTACGCGCAGGCGACACCGTGCGCGCCGAGCCGCAGCTCGATGCATACCGGCATGTACATGCTGAACCACCGCTGCGTGGTCAACGGCGCTCCGCTCGACCGCCGTTTTACCAACTGGGCCGTGGAACTGAGGGCCGCGGGCTTCGACCCGTCGCTGTTCGGCTACACCGACTCGGCGATCGATCCGCGCGGCCTCGATCCGGAGGACCCGCGGCTCAGGCATTACAGCGAGCCGCTGCCCGGCATCGGGCTGTATACGCCGATGCGTGACGAAGTGTCTACCGAATGGGTCGAGTATCTGCGGCAAAAGGGTTATCCGCTGCCCGAACGCCCGTGGAGCCTGTATTCGATCACCCGCGAGGGCACCGACTGGGCGGACGGCGGTGACGCTGTGCTGCCGCTCGCGATCGAGCGCGAGGATCACGAGACTCACTATATGGTCGACCGCTGTATCGACTGGATCGACGCGCAGCAGGCCCCGTGGATCACGCATTTGTCGCTGCTGCGACCGCATCCGCCGTTTGCCGCGCCCGAGCCTTACAACAGCCACCACGATCCACGCGCCATGCCCGAGCCGGCACGCCGCGACTGCGCGGACGAGGAAGCCAGGCAACATCCGCTGCTGGACTACTTCATCAACCACAGTCGATTCCGTGCGCCCGATTCGAGGCGCCAGACGCAGCAGGACATGGCTAATTATTTCGGCCTCATCGACGAGGTCGACGACAACCTCGGCCGCCTGTTCGAGCGCCTCAGGCAGACGGGACAATGGGAGTCGACGCTGATCATCTTTACCTCGGATCACGGCGAGCAGCTCGGCGATCACTGGTTGATGTCCAAACTCGGCTACTTCGACGAGTCCTATCACATTCCGCTGATCATTCGCGATCCGCGCGCCGAGGCCGACGCGACGCGCGGCCGTGAAGTTACAGGATTCAGCGAAAACGTGGACCTGATGCCGACCATGCTCGACTGGCTCGGGATCGAGATTCCCGGCCAGTGCGACGGGTTTTCGCTGTTACCCGCGGTGCGCGGCGGGCGGATGCCATCCGGCTGGCGCGAGGAAGCGCACTGGGAGTGCGATTTTCGCAACGTCAGGGACGATTCGCTGGAACGCCACCTCGGCCTCACCCTGCATCAATGCGGCCTGTCGGTGATCCGCGACCATGATTACAAGTATGTTCACTTCAGCGCGTTGCCGCCGCTGTTTTTCGATCTGCAGCAGGACCCGGGGGAATTCGTCAACCTCGCCGAGGATCCTCGCTACCAGTCGCGCGTGCTCGAATACGCGCAGAAAATGCTGTCGTGGAAAATGAATCACAACGATCGCGGTTTGAGCGAAACCATGCTGGGCGAAGGCGGTGCGGTGACGCGACGCTCGCCGTTGCGCAAGATGGCATCCTGATATGCGAAAGGCGACATGAATACAGATGCGAAACTGTTACCGCTCGAGCATCCCGGCGCCTGGCGCACCGACCAGAGCAGCCGTGACAGCGCAACCGTAAAGCTCGCGGAAAAGCACCTGCAGGCGCTGGACCGCGCCCTCAAGACCGCGCAAAAAAAAAGACCAGCAACCCCTAGATGGTGACGCGTGACGATTTTCCGCTCGACGCCATCGGAGACGATATCGATGCCTGGCGCGAACATGTCATGAACCGGTCCGGCATCATTATCCTCGGTGGATTCCCGCTCGACCGCTACAGCAGGGAAGAACTCGGCATGATTCATTTCGGGCTCGGCACTCACCTCGGCTATGTTGGCTAAATTTAAGCCTGCCGTGCCAGATTCGAAGCTTTCGTTTGTACCCGGCCCGGTACCGAGCAGCGCCGTGCCCTGTGCCAGCCTCCGACCTACTGGCGTAATACTCACTAGTTCAGCGCGGAGAATTCCCCTCCATATCGGCTGATCCATTCGCGCGCCGCCTGCTCGCCGCTTAATCTGCGGCCCTCGCGCGATTCGATCTGGTCGCGAAATTCCTCGATGTGACGGATTTGCTCGATCATCTTGAGGCGTTCGACTTCGTCGGGATCGTCAAACTCCAGGCCGACCTCGTACCCCTTGTCGGTCTTGTTGCACCAGACGACCTTGCCGTCCAGGCGCGTCTCGCGGTTCAGCACCGGGAATCGAACCTGGATAGACTCGTTGATTTCGAGGCGGTCGTCGGCGATAAAACACAATCCGCCGAGGCTAACGTTGGTTATGGTGTCATCCTCGGCCTGATAACTCTTGTGGTACTCGAGATTGACTTCGATCGGGATGCCGGTGACATGCCTGACATGTCGTCTTATCGCGGTGTTGTCTTCCTGCATATTGCGTCATACCTCTGTCGTTTCAACGAGTCGGCGCTTTTTATCGAACGTGTTCGGTCGCGCCGATAGGCGAAAACCGTCAAAAAATCGACGGTAGCAGGAGAGGTATATAGCAGAGTTGGCCGGTTTTTGAAGTGCGTTCAGCCGTCGAGGTTTTTTTTGACGGTGGCTAGCACTTCGTTGCCGACGCCGATGTATTCGAGGTCGTCGAAGCTCGACAGCCGCGCCACGGCGATGCCGCGCCCATGCGGATCGAAGGCACGGTCCGGATCGAAGTCCATGTACGGAGTCCAGTCGAATCCCTGTCCCTGATCGCGGATTCGGATCTGCACGATGGCCGCCTGAACGTTGAACTCGAGTTCGACGAATCCGCCGATGTACTCGCTCGCGTTCAGACGCCTTTCGATTTCGATCTGCCACATGCCGCGGCGCATCAGGTTGCTCTTTTCCTCGTAACCGATGCGGAGGTTGCCATGCTCCAGAGCATTGATCAGCAATTCGGAAATTCCGGTAACGACGCGGTGCGGTTCCGGGCATAAATGGGCGACCTGCGACGCGACCAGGTTACACTCTCGCAGATTGTGTATCCTGAAGCGACCGAAGGTCATCAGGTCGAAGATCCTGCGTCCTTCGCGCAGCGATTCGTGCAACGATTTTTCGTGAAACCTGCCGTTGACCGCGCTGCGGACGATGGTCTTGAGCACGTCGCCGTCGTAGGGCTTGGTCAGGTAATAATAGGCGCCCGCCTTTAAACCCTCGACGATATCCTCGTTTTCGACCTTCGCGGTCTGCATGACGACCGGAATCTGCTCCATCATCTGGTGTTCCTTGATGTTGGCGAGCACCTGCATGCCGTCGAGGACGGGCATCATGCGGTCGAGGATGACGACATCGTAGCCGGTCGGATCGGATTCGAGTAGTTCCCAGGCCTGCTGCCCATTGCTCGCGGTCACCAGTTCATAGTTATCGTTTTCGAGATGCGCGCGGATGATATCGAGGTTAATAGGCTCGTCATCGACGATCAGTATGGTGGCTCTCGACTTATCCAATTTGCTTTACTCCGATGTACTTGCTGCTCACGCCGAAAAATTCTCCACCCAACTCGTTGACCAGACGCCGAATCTAGTTGTTATATTCGAATCATGTGCGCTAAATTGCACGCCAGATTACAGAGCCTGAATTATAGACAACAGTTTACGATTGTTGGGAATAATCAGAATCGCGGCGGCAGGAAGCATTCTACCGAAAAAGGGGCACGACTCGAAGCAGCCATAAGGAATCATGATGACTTATCCGTTTTGCAGCGAAGATTTCAAGGCGCAACCCTACTGGTGGGATGGGACTCCATCCTCCCCGCTGCGCGACCGCGAGTTAGCAGACGAGACCGATGTGCTGGTAATCGGTTCTGGCTATACCGGCCTTCACTGCGCGTTGCAAACCGCCGCGGCCGGCCGCAGCACGACCGTAATCGATGCACAGGACGCGGGCTGGGGCTGCAGCACCCGCAACGGTGGTCAGATCAGCGGCGAAATCAAGCCCGGCTTCGAAGCACTTCGTAGCCGTTACGGCGCCGGTCGCGCCCATGCGCTGGTCAGCGAGGCGCGCGGCGCGCTCGAATGGCTCGGCGAGTTCGTCGAGAGCAACGCGCTCGACTGCGACTACAGCCGCTGCGGTCGCTTCCTCGCGGCCCACAATCCGCGGCAGTTCCGCAGGCTGGAATCGATGGCACGGCATCAGCCCGACGGCCTCGAGCAAAGCCTGCGCATCGTTGAGCCAGGCGATCAGGCCAGCGAGATCGACAGCAATTACTATCACGGGGGGCTCGTGATCGAACGGCATTGTGCGCTCGATCCGGCCAGGTATCACCGCGGGTTAATGCAGCTGGCGCAGGCAGCCGGTGCGCAGGTGCACGGGCATTGCGCCGCCCTGTCGGTGGAGCGCATGCGCGCCGGCTTCAAGGTTGTTACCAGCCGCGGCGCGATCGTGGCCCGGGACCTGGTGGTTGCCACCAACGGCTATACCGGCGGCGTAACGCCGTGGCAGCGGCGGCGAGTCATTCCGATTGGCAGCTACATGCTGGCTACCGAAGCGATGGACCCGGCACTCGCCGAACGGCTCATGCCGCATCATCGGGTGTTCAGCGATACGCGCAGGATCGTCGTTTATTTCCGGCGCTCGGCCGATGGAAATCGCCTGCTATTCGGCGGCAGGGTGTCGGTGTTCGAGTCTGACCCTGTGAAATGTCTGCCGGCGCTGAGACAGGAAATGCTGCGAATATTTCCGCAGCTCGAGGATGTCAGGATCAGCCACACCTGGATGGGTTTCGTCGCCTATACCTTCGATCACTTGCCTCATCTTGGCGTGGAGGACGGTATTCATTACGCGATGGGTTACTGCGGATCCGGGATTTGCCTGGCCAGTTACCTCGGCAACCGGCTCGGCATGCGGCTGCTTGGAGAGCCCGGGGGCGGCAGCGCCTTCGCCGAAACCCGCTTCCCGACGCGTCCGATGTACAGCGGCAAACCATGGTTCCTGGCGAGCGCTGTACGCTATTACCAGTTACTGGATCGGTTGCGTTAGCGTCCGGACAGCGACCGAATATTTTGCACTATTTGGGTGCATAAAACCTCATCAGGCGCCTCAAACCCCGCCAATTTGAACCGTATCTGGCATCGTTTTTTTTTCCGGGTATCGTTGCGCGTATTGCACAATTTTGGGGAGCGTGTTGTGAAACTGGTTACGGCAATCATCAAACCTTTCAGACTGGAGGAGGTGCGCGCAGCCTTGTCCGAGATCGGGATCCAGGGTTTGACCGTTTACGAGGTCAAGGGCTTCGGTCGTCAGAAAGGGCATACCGAGCTTTACCGTGGCGCCGAGTACGTCGTCGATTACATTCCCAAGACTAAAATCGAAGTCGCGATCGATGACGATCAGCTTGACGCCGTGATCGAGGCCATCATCGAATCGGCCAAAACCGGCAAGATCGGTGACGGTAAAATTTTCGTCATCCCGTTGGAAAATGCCATCCGGGTTCGCACCAGCGAAACCGGCAGCAGCGCTTTGTAGGAGTTCGCAATGAAGAGACTCGGATTATTCGTCAGCCTGAGCGCGCTAGCGCCGTTATCAAACGCAATTGCCGATGATGGCCTGAACGGCGCCGATACCGCGTGGATCCTGACTTCGACCGCGCTGGTTTTATTCATGACCTTGCCGGGGCTCGCGCTGTTCTACGGTGGCCTGGTGCGCAGCAAGAACGTGCTCTCGGTTTTGATGCAGTGTTTCGCGATTACCTGCGTGGCCACCATTATCTGGGTTATCGTCGGTTACAGCATCGCGTTTGGCGATGGCGGTAACGCCAATGCGGTCTGGGGTGGCCTGTCGCGGGTGTTCCTGGCCGATATGTCGCGTACGGCGCTGGCCGGATCGATACCAGAAACCGTGTTCAGCATGTTCCAGCTGACCTTTGCGATCATCACCCCGGCGTTAATCGTCGGTGGTTTCGCCGAGCGCATGCGTTTCTCGGCTATCCTGATGTTTTCCGCGATCTGGTTACTGCTGGTTTACCTGCCGGTCTGCCACTGGGTCTGGGGCGGCGGCTGGCTTGGTGAGATGGGGCTGCTGGATTTCGCCGGTGGTACCGTGGTGCATATCACCGCGGGCGTAGCCGCCATCGTTACCGCGATGGTGCTGGGCAATCGCCGCGGATTCCCACGTAGCGCGATGATGCCGCATAACATGACCATGACAATTACCGGGGCCGGGATGTTGTGGGTCGGCTGGTTTGGTTTTAACGCCGGCAGCGCGCTGAGCGCCGGTGGCGATGCCGGCATGGCGATGCTGGTTACGCATATCAGCGCCGCGATGGGGGCTTTTACCTGGATGATGATCGAATGGAAACGTTACGGCAAACCCTCGGCCCTGGGTGCGGTTACCGGCATGGTTGCCGGTCTCGGCACGATTACACCGGCGTCGGGTTTTGTCGGTCCGGTAGCGGCGTTGTTTATCGGGCTTGCCGCGGGTGCCATCTGTTATACCGCCACGGTCTTTATCAAGCAAAGACTGCAGATCGATGATTCTCTCGACGTATTCCCCGTGCATGGTGTGGGCGGGGCACTGGGAACGCTGTCGGCCGGTATTTTCGTCGCCAGCGAGCTCGGTGGTGCGGGACTCGCCGAAGGCGTCAGCACGGGACAGCAGCTGGGCGTGCAACTGATTGGCGTGGTGGCGACGATTACCTGGACCGCGTTCGCCACTTACCTGATCCTGAAGCTGGTGTCGATATTTGTCGAGCTGCGGGTCAACGAGGAAGACGAAACCGTGGGTCTGGATCTGACCGCCCACGAGGAAAGCGGTTACAACCTCTAACACCGGGTCTGGATCACTTTTTCGCGAACCAAAACCTGGTCTGCCCCTTTTTTGCCCTGCCACGTGGCTTTGCCACTAGCTGGGAAACACCAGCGGAAACTCCTCGGCAACCAGCGGATCTCCGGGCCTGAGCCTTTGTTCGAGACCCGGGAAGGGCGGCGAAATTTCGCCCGATCGCTGCGCATAGACGGTGTCGTCGCCGAGCCAGCGTGCCGCGAAACCGCGCCGGCGGTGGGTCGCGGACCGATTCGATGGCGCACCGTGAATCGTCAGGAAATGAAAGGCGATGGCGTCGCCGGGTTCTAGCGACCAGCTGCGGATGTCGTAATCTGCGCGGTGATTGTCGATATCCGGGATCGATTCGAGTCTTTCGTCGGCGTGATCATAATCGACGCCGCTGAACTTGCGCGGCAGGAACCAGCGCCCCCAGTCGTGGGAACCGGCAATGAACTCGGGGCAGGTTTCGATGCCGACCGGGTCGAGCGGAATCCACATGCTGCAGACCTGCCAGCCATCGACGCAGTAATAGGGCTGGTCATGGTGCCAGGGGGTGATCTTGTCGGTGCCGGGTTCCTTGACCAGTACGTGCTCGTGAAACAGGCGCACGCTTTCGGACTGCATCAGGTCGGCAGCCATTTCCGCGGCTGGCGAATCGAAGACGAAGCGGCGGTATTCGTCGATGCGGCTCCAGTTGCAGTAATCGCCGAAAAACCGGCCGGACTGGCCCGCGTCGAGGTACTCACGGCCCCAGGGTCCGGGATTTTGCATA
>JAOTTY010000194.1 GCA_029864185.1 Gammaproteobacteria bacterium | reverse complement strand
CGCCTCGGCGATCTAACCGTCGGCGCGAGCGAAGTGGAACCGCTATTCGACTTTCCCGAATCCTTCGCTGCGTGGCTGCAGCGCTGGCGCGAGCGCTGCGCGCAGGAGTCGCTCGGCGAGGCGGAGCGATACAGCGGCATGATGTCGGTAAACCCGGCCTTCATCCCGCGTAACCACCTGGTCGAGGAAGCGATAGCGCAAGCCTATGCCGGCGACTTTGCGCCGTTCCACCGGCTCAACGAACGCTTAGCGAACCCGTTCGCGTTTGCCGCCGCCGACGCGGCGCTGGCGGCACCGCCACGGCCCGACCAGGTCGTCCAGCAGACTTTTTGCGGCACTTGAACGGTTGACCACCGGTTCGCAAATTGTTGTACACTTTTCACCGCGGTGTCCCACGCGAATATACTGTCGAAGCGAGACTATTGTAAGCCGGCAGTGATCCGCTGCCGCGAGTTGCCCGTAATTTCCTGTGATTATTCAATATCAACCAGAGGGATCCACGCCATGAATCCGCGACCGCAAACGCCCGATATCGCCAGGCCTTTCGCCGCGGCCCATGCCGTCACACCCATTGCTGGCGCGCGCCTCCGGCTCGACCTGGCATTCATTTTCGCCGCGTTGCTGATGCTGGCAACGCTGCTGGCACCCGCAGCCCAGGCCCAGGACAACGGCGAAATCAGGTACAAGCGCATTCCGACCCAGTACATCGCGGCGCTCGCCGATCCCGATGCAAACTCCGGTGGCGGTGCGCAGAACTGGGGCCTGTGGACCGTCGACCCGGGTCCGCGCGGCGTTCGACTGAAGCACTACGAGCATTTGAAGGCTGCCGGCGGGGTCGCCCCGGCGCAGTGGACCTTCAACGACCAGGACTGGTGGCTCGAGGAGTACGGCAAGATCATGGAACCGCCGCAGTTTCCGATGCCACCCGGTAAATACATCGTAACGGGTAATCGCAAGGTTATGACGGTGCTGACCGTCTATCCGACGGATGACAGCGGCGACAGCCGCTGGGAGCTCGACCACGGCGCCAGCATCTACGACGTCACGCACCTGCGCTGCCGCTCCGCGCGCTACACACCGGCGACGCCCGACGCGACCTGTTCGCCGGGCAAGGTGCAGCGCGCAAATTTCCCGGTAGCGCCCGGCGAGCCCATGCCCGAGGTCGAGGGCTGCATCAAGCAGGACTACTCGGTGCTGTTAGTGATCGGCGTGGCCGAGCAAAGTTGATTACCGCAGGCGGTTAGCCGGCAGTCGGGGCGATGCGGGGGCCTACCCGGCGTCAGCGAAGCGCGCACGCAAGGCTTTCTTATCCATCTTGCCGACGCTGGTCTTCGGCAGTGTGTCGAGCAGCTCGATGCGCTCCGGCATGGCCCACTTCGAAATCTGCCCGGCGTCGATGCCCGATTGAATCGAGGCCCTGACCTCGCCGACGACAGCATCCTGGTCCGCGCCAGGGCTGCCGACGATAGCCAACAGGGGACGCTCGCCCCAGCGCCTGCTGGGTATACCGATCGCCGCGACCTCGGTTACGCTGGCGCAGACCGAGACCAGGTCTTCCAGCTGCAGCGACGAGATCCATTCGCCACCGGACTTGATGACGTCCTTGATCCGGTCGGTGATCTGCAGCGAACCGCCCGCATCGATGAAGCCGACATCGCCGGTATGCAGGTAACCCCCTTCCCACAGCGCCTCGGATCCTTCCGGGTTGCCCGCGTAACCCTGCGTCAGCCACGGCGCACGCACGACGACCTCGCCGGTCACCGCGCCACCGCGCGGAATATCGTTCAGGTCGGCGTCGACCACGCGCAATTCGACCATCAGGGTCGGCTTACCGGTCTTGCAGCGTGCGGCGGGATCGCCCTCGGGATCGACCGCGTGTACCCCCGTCATATCGGCCGCGGTGAGGAAGGGGCAGGTTTCGGACATACCGTAGGCCGCGAACAGGTTGATGCCCCGCTGCGTGGCCGCCTGCGCGAGTCCCAGCGGCAGCGCCGAACCGCCGATGACGACCTTCCAGCGGGAAAGGTCGACCTGCCCGGCGCCGGGGGCGGTTAACAGCATGTGCAGTATCGTCGGCACGCAGTGCGAAAACGTCACGCCCTCTTCCGCGATCAGCCGGAGCAATTGCGCGGGATCGTAGCGGCCCGGGTAGACCTGCTTGATTCCGAGCAGCGTGGCGGCGTAGGGAAAGCCCCAGGCGTGCACGTGGAACATCGGCGTGATCGGCATGTAGACATCGCCACGATGTACGCGGCTGCTGCTGTCCGTCGAAGCCAGTCCTCCGACCAGCCCGAGCGTGTGCAATACCAGTTGCCGGTGCGAGTAGAACACCGCTTTCGGATCGCCGGTGGTGCCGGTGGTATAAAAAGTCGTCGCCACCGTGTTCTCGTCGAAGTCGTCGAATTCGAAATCGGTGCTCCCGGCCTGCAATAACGCTTCGTACTCGTGTTCGCAGAAATCGGGAACCGGAGTGTCAGGCGAGTCACGCAGGAATACGAAACGCGCACCGCTCTCGATACGGTCGCTGATCTGCTCGATGATCGGCACGAAATCGGCGTGCAGCAGGATGACGTCGTCCTGCGCGTGATTGATGGTATAGAGTATCTGTTGCGGCGACAGGCGCACGTTGATGGTGTGCAGCACCGCGGCCATCATCGGCACCGCGAAGAAGCATTCGAGGTAGCGGTGACTGTCCCAGTCCATGACCGCGACCGTGTCTCCGGGCTGGACCCCGATCGAGTTTAACCCGGAGGCTAACTGCCCGATGCGCGCGCGCAGTTCGCGGTAACTGAAGCGCCGCTCCGCGCCGCCGACGATCTCCTGGTCGGGAGTGCAGGAAATCGGCGTATGCCAGAGCTGCCCGATCAGCAACGGATAGGCATAGGCGGACGACGCGTGGGTTGCTTTCATCAGAATCTACTCCGAACCGGCCGCAGCGAATCCCGATCTTAGCACCCCGGCGTCGGCGGCGTCATCCCGCACTGCGTGGTCAATGCAAAATCCCCGGATGATCGATCAACCGGTATCGTGCATCACCCTATCCCTGGACTCTTTTCAGGTGAAAGGATTTGGGTCGCGTCAAATGTTCGAACCCGATCGACGACAGCGTGCATCCGCGACCCGAGTTCTTGACGCCGGTCCAGGCCAGCGCCGGATCGAGATAATCGCAGCGATTCATGAACCAGGTGCCGGTATCGACGCGGTTGCCGATCTCGATTGCGGCCGCCTCGTCCTGGGTGAAGATGGCCGCGGTCAGGCCGAATTCGCTGTCGTTCATGAGCCGGACGGCCTCGTCGTCGCCGCTGACCGGCATGATCGGAATCAGCGGGCCGAAGGTTTCCTCGGTCATGACCCGCATCGAGTGATCGACCCGGGTCAGCACCTGCGGCGCAAGGTAAGGCGTGCCCTTACGGTCGGCAGCGAAGCCTGCGGGGTCGACGTGCGCGACCGCCCCGGCGGCCACGGCCTCGTCGATCTGCGCGCGCACGAAATCCGCGGCCGAGGCCTTGACCAGCGGCCCCAGGTTGGTCGCCGCATCGTCGGGTCGTCCGAGCCGGTAGCCGCTGACCAGTTCCACCACGCCGGCGACGAACTGCGGCATGATGGATGCGTCGACGTACACCCGCTCGATGCCGCAGCAGGATTGCCCCGAATTGAAAATAGCGCCGTCGGTCACCGTTTCGATCGCATGCTGCAGGTTGGCGTCACGGCGCACGTAGGCCGGGTCCTTGCCGCCGAGCTCGAGGCCGACGCCGATGAAACGCCCGACCGCGGCGCGTTCCACCATCTCGCCACCGGGCACCGAACCGGTAAACGCGACGAAATCGATCTCGGGCGCGCGGATCACGCGCTCGGTAGCGGCGTGGGTCAAATGCAGATGCTGGAACACGCCGGCCGGCAGGCCGGCCTCGTCGAAGGCCTGCTGCAGGCGCTCGGCGCACAGCGGCGTCTGCGCGGAATGCTTGAGCACGACCGTATTGCCCGCAAGCAGCGCCGGCACGATCGCGTTGACCGAGGTCAGGTAGGGAAAATTCCACGGCGCGACGACAAAAACGACGCCGAGCGGCTCGCGCCTGACGTAGCGCGTAAAACCGTCCTTGTCGGCCGGCCTGACATCGGCCAGGGCGCTTGCGGCGATATCGATCATGTAACGCGCGCGTTCCTCGAAGCCGCCGACCTCACCGGGCGCCTGCGAGATCGGCCGGCCCATTTGCCAGGTCAGTTCGGCGGCGATATCGTCGCGGCGCGCGACGAAAGCATCGACGGCCTTGCCGCACAGCGCCATGCGCTCGACGACCGGCGTGTTCTTCCAGGCCTGCTGCGCCGACTTCGCGGCGGACAAGACGCGCTGAATTTCGGCGGCGCCCGCGGTATGGCGTTCGACGTAGATGCTGCCGTCGACCGGTGATACGCATTGAATAGTTGACATGTTTCTTCGCCCTGACCGTGAGTAACAGAATCTGGTGGAACCCGCGCTGGCGGTCTCGGAAGTTGCAGTCGCCAGCCACGCTTCGAGGAATTCTATACCCTGCATAAAATTAACGAAACCAGCAGGAAAAATTACCCGCTGGCGAGTGCAAGTCCCCGCGCCAGGCGATTGCGTATTCACCCGCCCGGCGTAAACTGCTTTGTTTTGAGGGCTTGCAGACATCACGATCAACCCTACCCACCGCCCATTTGCCGGCATCCTGTTCTGCGTGTTCGCGCTGTTCGCATTCGCGCTGCAGGATTCGATCATCAAGCATCTGTCGGCGCGTTACTCGGTCATCGAAATCCTGACGCTACGCCTCGCCATCGTGCTGACGCTGCTGGTCGTGATCGGCGTGTCCTGGCAGGGATTGGGCATACTTCGCTCCCGGCGCCCGCGCCTGATGTTCGCGCGCGGCGTGCTTGCCTTTTTCGCTTTCACGACCTACTACATCGCGCTCAGCCGCATCCCGCTCGCCGACGCCGCCGCCGTGTACATGACCGCGCCGTTGTTCGTAACCCTGTTGTCGGCTCTTATATTGCGCGAGCGGGTCGGCGTCGTGCGCTGGAGCGCGGTCGTGATCGGATTCAGCGCGGTGCTGTACATGCTGAACCCGGGTTCGTCGCTGTTTAAAATCGAGTCGGCGCTGCCGCTGTTCAGCGCGATGTGCTACGCGCTGATTCCGATTATCAACCGCCATATCGGGCTCAGCGAGCACGCGCTGACCATGGGGATTTATACCACGACCTCGTATTTCCTGTTGATGATACTGACCTCGCTGGCGATTTCGGCGCTGCCCGCGCCGTCCAGCGACAACCCGACCTTGCAGGGCGTTTTCCAGGACTGGGTGCTGCTGGCAGGCGCCGACTGGCTGCTGCTGCTGCTCGCGGGCGTCATTTTCGCGGCGGCGCTGCTCAGCATTACACAGGCCTACCGCATCGCTGCCGTCAGCACGGTGGCGCCGTTCGAATACGTCTATATCCTGTGGGCCAGCGTTATCGGTTACCTGATGTTCGACGACGTCCCGGGCATCAGGACCCTGGTCGGCAGCGTGGTCATCGTCGCCTGCGGCTGCTACATTATTTACCGCGAACGCGACCGCCGCGGGCGCTCCCAAGCGGTGGTCTCCGACACGAACTAAGGTTTAAGGCGAACCATCGAAGCGGTCCGAAAATTCGATACCCTTGTCATCCTCGAGGCGCTTCCATTGCAGCCGATGTACGCCGAGATCATTCGGTAACAGCATGGTGACGCGGCGCACGATAGGGTCGTCATCGACCGGTAGCACCCCGATATTATGCTCGATTATTTCTTCGCCCTGGTGGCGCGGCTATCTGGCTTCGCCGCTGTCGATGACTTCTTCACAAAATGCCTCGACGAACGCGATTACCGATTCGGCCGCCTGCTGGAGTTGCGCCAGGATTATCGCGATATCGGCGTCACTGAGCTCGCAGCAGGCAAGTTCGAGGGTATTGCACAATTGCGATATCCCAGTGGCACCGAGGCTGCTCGACGAGGATTTCAGTTTATGCGCCAAACCGCCCAATTGCTCGAGATTATGCCAGGCGTATGCCTGCCGAATATCGAACAGGGCCCTGGGTAGCGCGTCGATATAAGTCTTCAGCAGGCGCTGCTGCACCTCGACCTTCGCGCCCACCGACTGCCTTAGCACCGACAGGTCGATCGCTTCGGCAAAGGCGTCTGGCTCAACCTGCGCGGCTGCTTGCCGAGGGTCGCCGCCGGCAACCTGTCCAGGCATCCATTTATGCATTACCTTTTTTAACGTATCCAGAACGAGGGGCTTGGAAACAACATCGCTTGCGCCCGAGTCGAAGCACTGCCGGAGGTCGCTGTCCATCGCACTCGCGGTGATCGCGATAATCGGGCGGTTCGAGTCGTCCGAATCCGCGGCCCGTATCTGGCTGATTAACTCGTTCCCGTTCATCCCGGGCATACGAATATCGGTGATTAACAGCGGGTAAGTCCCGGACCGCCAAAGCGCCAGTGCGTCGACGCCATTTTCTGCAAAATCGGCGCGGTAGCCCAGATACTCGAGTTGTTCGGCAATCAGCGCCTGGTTCACCAGGTTGTCTTCCGCTACCAGTATGCGCGGCCTGGTGACTTCCACGCCAGCCTGCGCGGGACCCTCCACCCCAGGCGCCTCATCCACCGTCGCGGGACCGGAAACCCTGGCCGGTATCGACCTGAGCCGGACGCTAAAGGTGCTGCCTGCCCCGGGATGGCTCTCGACCTCCAGTTCACCCTGCATCAGCTCGACCAGTTGCCGGGTTATCACGAGGCCGATACCGGTGCCTTCGATTTCGCTCGACTCCGCCCCCAGGCGATTGAATGGCTCGAACAGGTCGCCGATTCGATCCGACGAGATGCCCGGCCCGGTATCCGCGACGCTGATGTTGACCAGCCCCCGCCGGTCGAGCGTCGAGCTTATCCAGACCCTGCCGTCCGCGTGGTTGTATTTCACCGCGTTGGACAACAGGTTCAGGAAAACCTGCCTCAATCTCGTCGCATTGGCCTCCACCATCAACCCCTGGCAATTTGCCAGATCGCAATCAATCGTGATCCCCCGATTTTCTGCAATATCGGAAACGAGATCCAGGCTATCCCGGACAACTGCTTCCAGCGACACCGGCTCCAGGGGAACCTCGATATTGCCAGCTTCCAGTCGTGTCAGGTCGAGCACTTCGTCGATAAGGCTGAGCAGATGCTGCCCCGCCCTGAAGATGGCGGTTGCTTTCGATTGCTGACGCCTGTCGAGGCTCTGGTCGGCTTCGATCAACTGGGAAAACCCCAGGATCGCGTTCAACGGCGTGCGCAGTTCGTGGCTCATGCGCGAAAGAAATTCATTCTTGGCCTGATTCGCGCGCTCGGCCCTGAGTTGCGCCTCCCTGAGCTCGGTGATGTCCTGCAGCGTGCCTATCGCCTCTATGAAGTTTCCGTCCTTGTCCTTGATATCAACGGAAATCTCGCGTACGTGGCGCCAGCTCCCGTCCCGATGCCGGATGCGGTAATCATAATCCACCTTGCCATAGCCTGTATCGTAAGCCTCGTAAAGTGCTTCCTGGTCATCGGGGTGCACCAGCTGCATGTCGTCGTCCAGAGAACGGAAATGCTCGAGAAATTCGTCGACGCTGTAACCGAAGATTTCGGCGTACTCTTCGGAGATATCGAGGTACAGGTTCGCGACTTCGTCGAAATGCCAGTAACCCAGCCTGGCGGTTCGAGCCGCCAGTTTGAGCTTGGCGGCACTCGCCTCGATTTCCCGACGCATATCGACATGCTCGGTGACATCCTGGATCAAGCCGACCGCCTGTTTGCGATTGCCGTCCTTTTCTTTAACGACGATAGCCACTTCTTTAATGTGACGCACCTCGCCGTCCTTGCGAAAAATCCGGTATTCGACCTCGTGCGACCCCTTGCCCAGAGGCAACCGGTAGGATTCCGCGTAGTGTTCCCGGTCGTCCGGATGAATCTGTTCGATGACCTTCTGCCACGAACTCTGGCTTGCCGTTACCTCTTCGATGGTCATACCGAAAATCTCGGCGTAGGCGTTCGTGCAGGAAATAATCCTGCCGTTATCGTAGTCCCACTCGCAGTAGCCGAATTGCGCCAGTCGCTGACTGGCATCGAAAAAGGCCTCGCGATGCCATAATCGCTCGACCTCCGCTTCCAGTTCCTCGTGGCTGAGTTGACCGGGGCCCGCGGGCATCGTCGATTTCCTGTTGTTGTGTTGCGGTCGAAATTTCAAAAGCGGTCCAGAAAGCTGCTGCGGGATGAATATGTAATCAAATAACAACAGTATAGTGGCAATTCGTCACCTGTTTATGGATCGATCCCGGATAGATGTACACGAACAGGCGGATAAATCGCGATAATAATTCAAAAAAATATTAGACCTGCCGATAACGGGGCAATATTGATGAAAATCAACGCTCTGATGAAGGTAATCCGGTCCGGATCGAGCTTCGGGCCGATTGATATGCCGCGGTGTCGAGCTGCATTTTCGGATATCGGCTTTATGCCCTTTGTAAACCGGCATTTCCGCAATGCCTGACTGAATTTGGTTAAAACAACGTAAATTAACGAGCCGATCATAATGCCCGATAACTCGAACCCGTCTGAACTGGCACCGCCGCAGCGGCAGCTCATCGATGCAAACGAATCCCTGCGCGAGGAACTGGCCTCGACCCGCGCGACGCTCGAACATACCAAGGAAATACACCGGACACTGTC
>JAOTTY010000427.1 GCA_029864185.1 Gammaproteobacteria bacterium | reverse complement strand
AATATTCCACGCGAAGATCGACTTGAAATTGTAATGCGTCATCGCGACGATCAGGCGCTCCGGGCGTCCCAGGTCGAGCAACAGGATGGCGAGGCCACCGACCAGCAGGGACACCGACAGGATAGCCGAAAAGCGCGCCAGCGGCTTGTAGTCCTGTCTCGCGAAAACCGAGGCCAGCGACGCGATATTGAGCGCTCCCGAAGCGGCTACGATCAGGAAAATCGCGAATACGTGCGGCAGGCCCCAGACGATCTGGTTGGTCATGCCGCTGACGTGATGACCCTCGACGTCCATATGATGCGCACCGGCAATCCCGAGCAGCGCGACCGCGAACAGCACGATCAGGATTCCCCAGTAGCCCGGGCTGCTGGTTTTTATCTCGGCATATCGAATCGATGACTGCATCGCTACAGGCCCTGGAACCGAATCCCGGGATTGAGGCCCATGTCGGCACGCAGGCGGGTACCGCCGAGTTCGCGCAGGCGCCGGGTAATCTCGCTATGCGGGTCGTTCAGGTTGCCGAACAGGATTGCCTTACGGCCGCCCTGGTTGACCGCCTCGGCGCAGGCCGGCACCGCGTCGGCGCCGTCGCGATCGATGCGGTGCACGCACAGGGTGCAGGACTCCACCGTGCCCTTACCGCGCGGCGCGACCGGCAGCTGATCCTTGAGATTTTCATGAATGAATGAACGCGCCTTGTAGGGGCAGGCCATCATGCAGTAGCGGCAGCCGATGCAGGTATGCTTGTTAACTAGCACGATACCATCGGCCCGCTTGAACGACGCGCCGGTAGGGCAAACGTCGACGCAAGGGGGGCTCTCGCAGTGCAGGCACATCAGCGGCAGGAATTTCCGGTGACCCGACCCGGGCTCTTCGAGCCGTACCTTGCGCACCCATTGCGCGTCGGTTTGCGAGCCGTTTTCGGCCTGCCAGCCGTGTTCTCGCCGGCACGCGGATACGCAGGCGTCGACATCGGCCTCGCCGAGCACGTTGGTGTCGATCAACATGCCCCAGCGCGCCTCGCGGTCGAGACCCGACGCATCTGCCGGTCCGGTCCGGTAGAGAAAAATTCCCGGCGCCACCAGCGTCGTCGCGATCGCCGCCGCAGCCTGCAGAAATCCGCGACGCGATGACCGCGCCGGTTTGCTGGGATCATTCTTCATCGGAAGCCCTGGCTCGGTGTTGTATCTTGGATGCCGTCAGCAACGAGCCCGTTTCCCTCCAGGCGGGGCCATGCGTATCGACACGGCTTTGTTGCGACTGGTTCAGGCCGCGGTCCGCGTGGCATTCGAAGCAGTCGATCTTGACGCTGGCATAAGCGTGGCACTCGGCACAAAAGTGCTGCGGGTCCTCGTAGCGCACCACCTTGCCGTCGGCGCTGGCCGGGTTGTGGCAATCCATGCAACCGACCAGGCTGTACCTGCTGTCGCGTGCGCCGTCGATGACGGTTTCGTCCCGCTGGTGCAGCAGAAATTTCATGTGATCGCGGCGCATGATTTCGACCGGTTCGACGCACTGGTCCGAGCCGACCGGTTTGGCCGGGTCCGGAATCGCGATGTTTCCGAATCGAGATCCTGCCGGCTCCACAGCGCCGAGCGCGCCCGGCAAGATGCCAAGCACACAACCCAATATCACAATTCGCAGCATTGATCCTGGTACCGGCATCGCAATCGCTAGTGATCGCCCAGCGCCATGTCGATGTAGCCGGTCGGGCAGACGTCGGCACAGATATGGCAGCCGATACAGCGTGTGTAGTCGGTCGCGACGTAACGCCCCATGGTCTTGACGTCTTTCTTGACCCGGTATACCGCGTCCTGCGGGCAGTAGATAACGCAACTGTCGCATTCGAAGCACATGCCGCAGCTCATGCAGCGACCAGCTTCTTCGACCGCTTCCTGCTCGTCGAGGCACTTGGTGCGCTCCTCGAAGTCGCCGAGCACCTGCTCCGAGTCGGGGCCGTGGGTTTCACGCAGCCGGCGCGCCTCGTAGTTGAAATGCGCGAGGTACATCCGCTCGGTCGAAATGATTTCGTTGGCGGAGCGATCCTCGTAGTTATGCACGGCGAAGTCAGCCTCGTTGGTGCCCCAGGTACTCTGGTGCGGAAACTCGGAGGGCTCGAGGTCGATTTCCTTGAGCTTATTGAGCAGGTTGAAATGATGCACGTCGACCTTTGGGCGCTTGTCGAACTCGGCGCCGCCGAGGTAGCGCTCGATGCTATC
>JAOTTY010000193.1 GCA_029864185.1 Gammaproteobacteria bacterium | reverse complement strand
GTGGTTGGTGTGGATCGTAGGAAAGTAAACCGGGAACACGCCCCGGTAGAGGTTGACCTTGCGGTTGGTCGATTGGTGCCGTGACAGCGCGTAGATCGGAATGCCCGAGCTGATGCGCGACATCCAAAGGGCCGTCGAACCGGACTCGGTCAGCGACGCGATGGCGCGCACGTTCAAATGGTTGGCGGTGTACATCGTAGCCATCGCGATGGCCTCGTCGACGCGCTCGAAAGTGTCGTCCAGCCGATGCCTCGACTTGATCGCACGGCTGTGCTGCTCGGCATTCAGGCAGATATCGGACATCGCCTTTACCGTCAGCGACGGGTAGCGGCCGGTCGCGGTTTCGGCAGACAGCATGACCGCGTCGGTGCCGTCGAGCACCGCGTTGGCGACATCGAATACCTCGGCGCGGGTCGGAATCGGATTGTCGCGCATCGATTCCATCATCTGCGTCGCGGTGATTACGACACAATTGAGATGGCGTGCCGTGTGAATAATCTCTTTCTGCACCGCCGGCAGCTTGGCATCGCCAATTTCGACGCCGAGATCGCCACGTGCGATCATGATCGCATCGGATACGGCGATGATTTCCTCGAGATTGTCGAGCGCTTCGGCGCGTTCGATCTTGGCCACCAGCCCGGCCGCACATCCCTCTTCATCGAGCAGCCTGCGTGCCTGCAACATGTCAGCGGCGTTGCGCGGAAACGAGACCGCGACGTAGTCGGCGTCGATCAGCGCCGCGGTTTTCAAATCGGCCTTGTCCTTATCGGTCAGGACCTCGGCGGTCAACCCGCCGCCCTTCAGGTTGATACCCTTGTTGTCGGACAGTTCGCCGCCGACCTGCACCGTGCAATGGATGCGCGGGCCGTCGATACTGTCCACCTGCAGTACGATGCGGCCGTCATCGAGCATCAGGATGTCCTGATCCCTGACATCCTGCGGCAGCTTCTTGTAGGTAATACCCACCCGGCTGCTATCGCCGGTTCCGTCCGGACACTCGGCGTCGAGGCAAAATCTGTCGCCAGCCGCGAGTTCGATGTTGCCTTCCCTGAACTTTTCGAGACGTATCTTGGGACCCTGGAGATCTGCAAGTATTGCCAGGTGACGATGGTTTTCGAGCCCGATGCGCCGGATCTTTTCGGCGCGCGCACGGTGCTCCTCGGGGATGCCGTGGGAAAAGTTCAGCCGCACGACATCGACCCCGGCCTTGATCAGGCTGTCGACAGCCTCATCGGATTCGGTCGCAGGCCCGAGGGTCGCAACTATCTTGGTTCTACGTGGAACTTCCCGCATGGTCAGAATACCTCTGTTCCAGCATGGCTACCGCCGGTAATTTTTTACCTTCCAGGAACTCGAGGAAAGCGCCGCCCCCGGTGGATATGTAGGAAACCTGTTGCGCGATTCCGTACTTGTCGACAGCGGCCAGCGTATCGCCCCCGCCGGCAATCGAAAAGGCCGGGGAAGCGGCTATCGCCTGCGCCACGACGCGGGTACCCTCGCCGAACTGATCGAATTCGAACACGCCAACCGGGCCGTTCCAGACGATAGTCGCGGCCTGCTGCAGGATGCCGCCGAAGCGCGCCGCGGTTTGCGGCCCGATGTCGAATATCATGTCGTCGTCCTCGACCTCTGCAACCGCCTTCACCTCCGCTGCGGCATGCTCCGAGAACTCCTTGCCGCAGACCACGTCGGTCGGGATCGGGATCTCTCCGCCCCGCGATTGCGCCTGCTCCACGAGTCGCTGCGCTTCCGCGACCAGGTCTGGTTCGTACAGCGACTTGCCGACGTTGTATCCCGCCGCGGCGATAAACGTGTTGGCGATGCCGCCGCCCGGGATCAGCTGGTCGACGATGCCGGATAGCGCTTCTAGCACGGTCAGCTTGGTCGACACCTTGGAGCCGCCGACGATGGCGATCACCGGCTTGTCCGGCTCGTTCAAGGCCCTGCCGAGCGCATCGAGCTCGGCCGCCAGCAGCGGCCCGGCGCAGGCGATAGGCGCGAAACGGCCGACCCCGTGCGTCGAAGCCTGCGCCCGGTGCGCGGTGCCGAAGGCGTCCATAACATAAATATCGCAGAGCGTGGCGTACTGGCGCGACAATACCTCGTCGTCGGTGCTCTCGCCGCGGTTGAAGCGCACGTTCTCGAGCAGCAGCACGTCGCCATCGACCATGGCGGGGGTACGCTCGAGGTAATCGACTACCAGCGGCACCGCCTGACCCAACACGTCGCTGAGGTAATCCGCAACCGGCTGCAGCGAAAACTGCGCATCGGGATGACCTTCCTCGGGCCGGCCGAGGTGGGACATGATCATCAGCCGTGCCCCGGCCTCGATGCAGTGCCGGATCGCGGGCAGCGAAGCCTTGATGCGCTGGGCGCTGGTAACGACGCCGTCCTTGACCGGGACGTTCAGATCCTGGCGGATCAATACCCGTTTACCGGCCAGTTCGAGGCCGGTCATTTCAAGTACTGGCATGACCCTGGCCTAGCCCGCGATGACGCGCGCCATTTCGACAACCTTGCAGGAATATCCCCACTCGTTGTCGTACCAGGAAATCAGCTTGACGAAAGTATCGTCCATCTGGATCCCGGCTTCGGCATCGAAGGTCGAAGTGCAGGGCTCGCCGCGAAAATCGGTCGATACGACCTTGTCCTCGGTGTAGGCGAGCACGCCTTTCATGGGACCTTCGGAGGCCGCTTTCATCGCGGCGCAAATATCTTCGTAGCTGGCCGGCTTTTCCAGTTCGACGGTCAGGTCCACCACCGACACGTTGGATGTCGGCACGCGAAACGCCATGCCGGTGAGCTTGCCGTTGAGTTGCGGCAACACCTTGCCGACGGCCTTGGCGGCGCCGGTCGAAGACGGGATGATGTTCTCGAGGATACCTCTTCCGCCGCGCCAGTCTTTCATCGAGGGCCCGTCGACCGTTTTCTGGGTCGCGGTCGCCGCGTGCACGGTGGTCATCAGGCCGCGCTTGAGGCCGAAATTATCGTCGATGACCTTGGCGATCGGCGCCAGGCAGTTGGTGGTGCAGGAGGCGTTGGAGATAATCGCCTCGCCGGCGTAACTGCCGTCGTTGACGCCGAACACGAACATCGGCGTAGCGTCCTTGGACGGCGCCGACATAATTACTTTCCTGGCGCCCGCGTCGATGTGCTTTTGCGCGGTTTCACCGGTCAGGAACAGACCGGTGGACTCGACCACGACATCGACATCGAGATCACCCCATTTCAATTGCGCCGGATCCCGTTCGGCCGTCAGGCGAATATTCTTGCCATCGACGACCAGGGTACTGCCCTCGACGGCGACTTCCCCCTTGAACCTGCCGTGTACCGAGTCATGCATTAACATGTAGGCCAGGTATTCCGGCTCGAGCAGGTCGTTGATGCCGACGATTTCGACGTCGTTGAAGTCCTGAGCCGCGCGGAACACCATGCGCCCGATGCGGCCGAACCCGTTGATACCGAGACGTATTGTCATCTGTATTTCTCCTGTAAGTTGATATTAATCAGATTCTGCAAAGCTGTTTACCGCTTCCACCACCTTACCGACGGTGAAACCGAAGTATGCAAATAATTCCTTGGCAGGCGCCGATTCGCCGAAGGTATCCATGCCGATCACGATACCGCCACTGCCGACGTATTTATGCCATCCCGCGGTAACCGCGGCTTCGACCGCGATGCGCGCGGTCACATCGGGCGGCAGCACCGAATCCCGGTACTCCTCGGGCTGGCTGTCGAAAACCGAGGTGCTGGGCATCGACACCACGCGCACTTTCCTGTTCTCGAGCGCCTCCGACTCGCAGGCCGCCATGACCAGTTCGACTTCCGACCCGGTGGCGATAATGATGGCGTCCGGGGTGCCTTCGCAATCCCGCAGAACATAGCCGCCGCGTGCGATTGCTTCGATCTGTTCCGCGGTACGCGATTGATGCTTCAGGCCCTGGCGCGAAAACACCAGGCAGCTGGGGCCATCGCGACGTTCGATCGCCGCCTTCCAGCTGATCGCGGTTTCGACCGTGTCGCAAGGCCGCCAGACCTGCATGTTGGGCATCAACCGCAGGCTGGGGATTTGTTCCACCGCCTGGTGCGTAGGCCCGTCTTCGCCGAGACCGATCGAGTCATGGGTATATACGAAAATGCTCTGGATTTTCATCAATGCCGCCATGCGCAACGCGTTGCGGGCGTAATCGGAAAATACCAGGAAGGTTGCGCCGAACGGGATGAATCCGCCATGTAGCGTGATGCCGTTGAGGATTGCCGACATGCCGAATTCACGCACCCCGTAATTGATGTAATTGGCGGCGGGCGATTCCGCACGCATGGGCTTGAAGCCGGACCACTCGGTGCCGTTGGAGCCACCGAGATCGGCGGAGCCACCGAACAGCTCCGGCAACAATGGCGAATATGCCTCGATCGCGGCCAGCGAGGCCTGGCGCGTCGCTTTCGTTTCGGCCGCCTCGTCGAGTTCGGCGATAAAAGCCCGGGCTTCTTCCTCCCAGCTCTGCGGTAATTCGCGATTGATACGGCGCTCGAACTCAGCCGCCAGTTCGGGATGCGCTTCGCGATAAGCCTCGAACTTCTGGATCCAGGAGTCTTCCTGAACCTGGCCGGCCCTGCGATGGTCCCAGCCCTGGTAGACTTCTTCCGGCACCTCGAACGCCGGATGCTCCCAGTTCAGTTCGATCCGTGCCAGCGCGACTTCTTCCTCGCCCAGCGGCGCGCCGTGGCAGGCATGACCACCGGCCTTGTTGGGTGAGCCATAACCGATGATCGTCTTGCAGCAGATCAACGAGGGCTTCGCGGTGATGGCGCGCGCGGCTTCGATCGCAATCTTGATCGAATCCGGATCATGGCCATCGACCTCGACCACGTGCCAGCCATAGGCCTCGAAACGTTTTGCGGTATCGTCCAGGAACCAGCCCTCGACCTTGCCGTCGATCGAAATTCCGTTGTCGTCCCAGAAAGCGATCAGTTTGCCGAGGCCGAGGGTCCCCGCAAGCGAACAGGCTTCGTGCGATATGCCTTCCATCATGCAGCCGTCGCCCATGAATACGTAGGTAAAATGATTGACTATGTTGAAATCATCACGATTGAACTCGGCCGCCAGCGCACGCTCGGCGATTGCCATGCCGACGGCATTGCTGACTCCCTGGCCGAGCGGCCCGGTCGTGGTCTCGATCCCGGGCGCGTACCCGTGCTCGGGGTGGCCGGGCGTCTTCGAATGCAGCTGGCGAAAATTTTTCAGGTCTTCGATGGTGACATCGTAACCGGTCAGGTGCAGCACCGAGTATGCCAGCATCGACCCGTGCCCGTTCGACATGACGAAGCGATCGCGATCGCTCCAGTCCGGGTTGGCGGGATTGTGGCGCATGAAATCGTTGTACAGGACTTCCGCGATGTCAGCCATTCCCATCGGGGCTCCCGGATGGCCGGAATTTGCTTTTTGCACGGCATCCATGCTTAGCACCCGAATCGCATTTGCAAGCGTTTTACGAGATGACATTGACCGCCCCCATAACCAAAATTTCTAACATAGGTGATTGATTAATAACGAGTATTTCAAAAGTACAGCTGTCTCGATACCGGTCTCGCCAATAACCGAGGTCCACCCTGCACACGCGCTGACGACAAGGCGGGCTATTCTCTCGTAAATGCAATTTAACGGCAACTTATAATATTTTTGTCGCGCAGCGGTCTTTCTCTGGCGTCGTAATCAGGACTGTTAATTTGAGGCAGGTTAAATATAATCGCCGTTTTCGATCAAAGGGCGGGCAATAACCTCATGTCGGGTTCATATATCTTTACCTCCGAATCGGTCTCAGGTGGCCATCCGGACAAACTGGCGGATCAGATTTCGGATGCCGTGCTCGATGCGCTGCTGGAACAGGACCATCGCTCCAGGGTTGCCTGCGAGACCCTCGTCAAAACCGGCATGGTGCTGCTCGCCGGCGAGATCACGACCAACGCCGAGGTCGACATCGAGGCGCTGGTGCGCAAGACCGTCTGCGATATCGGCTACGACAATCCCGAGTGCGGCTTCGACGGCAAGACCTGCGCGGTGCTAACCGGGCTGGGCAAGCAGTCGGGCGATATCGCGATGGGCGTCGATGAATCTGCCAACAAGGAGCAGGGAGCCGGCGACCAGGGCCTGATGTTTGGTTACGCCTGCAACGAAACCGAAGTCCTGATGCCTGCGCCAATCCACTATGCCCATCAACTGGTACGCCGGCAGCGCGACCTGCTGCGGTCGGGGGAGCTGGACTGGCTGCAGCCAGACGCCAAGAGCCAGGTCACGCTGCGCTACGACGACCATAAACCGGTCGGTATCGAGGCGGTGGTACTTTCGACCCAGCACAAGGAATCGATAGACCTGAAATCCCTGCGCGAAGCAGTCGTCGAGACCATCCTGAAACCGGTGCTGCCAGAAGCCTGGTTCGCCCAGTGCAAGAGCGAGAACATTCACGTCAACCCGACTGGCCGCTTCGTTATCGGTGGTCCCGTCGGTGACGCCGGCCTGACCGGTCGTAAAATCATCGTCGACACTTACGGTGGCAAGGCGCGGCATGGCGGCGGGGCATTTTCCGGCAAGGATCCGTCCAAGGTCGATCGCTCCGCGGCTTACGCGGCGCGCTACGTCGCCAAGAACCTGGTCGCGGCCGGCATTGCAGATCGCTGCGAACTGCAGGTTTCCTACGCGATAGGGGTTGCCGAACCCACTTCGATCAGTATCGATACTTTCGGCACCGGGCGCATCGCCGACGATCGCATCATCACGCTGATACGCCAGCATTTCGACCTCCGCCCGAAGGGCCTGATCGCGATGCTGGAGCTGCTGAAGCCGATCTACCAGCCCACCGCGGCCTATGGTCATTTCGGTCGCGACGACCTCGAACTGAGCTGGGAGCGCGTCGACAAGGCCGAAGTCCTGCGGGCCGAAGCGGGGCTGTAACAGGCCCGACCGGTCGCGGGCTGATCCAAATTGACAGCGGCGCGTATATAGATACAATACCCGGTCCCCATTTTTTGCGGGACTTGTGTGCGAGGAGCGCTGCGACAGCCCGGCTGCCAGGCTCGCCCACAGGATCGAACAAACGGCGCTCATAAATAGTCAGGAGAATATTTATGAGTGCTAACGCCAAACAGCTTATCAAAGATGACTTCAAGGTCGCCGACATGGCGCTTGCTGCCTGGGGCCGCAAGGAAATCGCGATCGCCGAAACCGAGATGCCGGGCCTGGTGTCGCTGCGCGGCAAGTACGGTGCCGAGCAGCCTCTCAAGGGTGCGCGTATCGCCGGTTCGCTGCACATGACCATCCAGACCGCGGTGCTGATCGAGACGCTGGTGGCGCTAGGCGCCGAGGTGCGCTGGGCTTCGTGCAACATTTTCTCGACCCAGGACCACGCCGCCGCCGCGATCGCTCAGGACGGAATCCCGGTTTTCGCAGTCAAGGGCGAGTCGCTCGAAGATTACTGGCAATACACGCACAAGATCATGGAATGGCATGACGGCGGCACGCCGAACATGATTCTCGACGACGGCGGCGACGCCACCATGCTGATCAACCTCGGCAGCAAGGCCGAGAAAGATATCTCGGTACTCGATAATCCGGGTACCGAGGAAGAGGAAATCGCCTTCGCCGCGATCCGCGCCAAACTCGCCGAATCCCCCAACTGGTATTCGACGATCCAGAAAAACATCCGCGGGGTTACCGAGGAAACGACCACCGGAGTGCATCGCCTGTACCAGATGCAGGCGAACGGCGAACTGGCCTTCCCGGCGTTCAACGTCAACGACTCGGTCACCAAGTCGAAATTCGACAATCTTTACGGCTGCCGCGAATCGCTGGTCGACGGTATCAAGCGCGCCACCGACGTCATGATTGCCGGCAAGATCGCCGTAGTGCTCGGTTATGGCGATGTCGGTAAGGGCTGCGCCCAGTCCCTCAAGGGGCTCGGCGCCACCGTCTGGGTCACCGAGATCGATCCGATCTGCGCGCTGCAGGCGGCGATGGAAGGATTCCGCGTCGTCACCATGGACGACGTCTGCAACCAGGCCGATATCTTCGTCACCGCGACCGGTAACCTGAACGTCATCCGCAAGGATCATATGGAACAGATGAAGAACCAGTCTATCGTCTGCAACATCGGCCATTTCGACAATGAAATCCAGGTTGCCGAAATGAAAGGCTACGAGTGGGAAAATATCAAGCCGCAGGTCGACCACATTATCTTTCCCGACGGCAGGCGCATCATCCTGCTGGCAGAGGGTCGTCTGGTCAATCTGGGTTGCGCCACCGGCCATCCGAGCTTCGTGATGTCGAATTCCTTCACCAACCAGGTGCTGGCGCAGATGGAAATTTTCTGCAACCCGGGCAAGTACCAGAACGAGGTCTACGTGCTGCCCAAGCATCTCGACGAAGAGGTCGCGCGACTGCACCTGGAAAAGATCGGCGCCAGGCTGACGAAGCTGACCCAAGAGCAGGCCGACTACATCGGCGTAGAGGTCGAGGGCCCCTATAAGCCCGAGCAGTACCGCTACTAGGTAGCCGCTCCGGCTTTGCGGATCGCCCGCGTACATATCGGAGCGGAGCTCGTCGTCGGCGACGAAATTCTGCTCGACAAACCGCAAAGTCACTACCTGAAGAAGGTGCTGCGCCTGAGGTCAGGCGCAGCATTTTTTTTGTTCAACGGTCGCGAGGCGGTCGATTACCGCGCCACCCTCGTCATCGATGGCACGCAGGCCAGG
>JAOTTY010000192.1 GCA_029864185.1 Gammaproteobacteria bacterium | reverse complement strand
TTCCCGTGTAATTTAAGGAATCTCTGTAAAAGGCGGAGATTCCTGCGGCACAGAGATGCGCCGCGATATTTCAACCGCATGAGCCGTTGAAATAAAAAAAAAGCGCAGAATCGTATTTGGCGCTTTTAGCGCTCTGCCAGGTCAGATGACTCATGCGGAGCTTCCTTAAGTGAATGACTGGAGATCGCCATGCACCTGTCCCGCTTTCCGCGCCTGCATTTCGCCCACCTGCCCACCCCGCTCGAACCCATGCCGCGAATTTCGGATGAACTCGGCGGTCCGAATATCTGGATCAAACGCGACGACTGCACCGGATTGTCTTCCGGCGGCAACAAGACGCGCAAGCTCGAATTCCTGATGGCCGACGCGGTGGCGCAGGGCGCCGATACGGTGATCACGCAGGGCGCGACCCAGTCCAACCACGCCCGTCAGACCTGCGCGGCGGCCGCGAAACTGGATTTCGAGTGCCACATCCTGCTCGAGGATCGTACCGGCTACCATGACGAGGCTTACGCCTACAACGGTAACGTACTGCTCGACCAGCTGCACGGCGCGACCATTTCTACGCGCCCCGCCGACAGCGACATGAACGCCGAAATGGAACAGCTGGCGCAGCGGCTGCGCGATGACGGCAAGACACCTTATATCATCCCGGGCGGCGGCTCGAACGAAATCGGCGCGCTCGGTTATGTTAACGCGGCGCTCGAGCTGATCCATCAGGCCAACGAGCGTTCGCTGCGCATCGACCACCTGCTGCACGCTACCGGCAGCACCGGTACCCAGGCCGGCCTCGTGCTCGGCATGGAGGCGATGAACAGCGGCATACCGGTTTACGGGGTCAGCGTGCGCGCGCCCAGGCAAAAACAGGAAGAAAACGTTTACGGGCTGGTGCAGCGCACCGCCGAGTTCATGGGCTACAGCCCGGACCTGGTGGCACGGGAGAAAGTGGTCGCCAATAGCGATTACGTCGGCGACGGTTACGGCCTGCCGACCGACGCCATGATCGAGGCGGTTAAAATGCTGGCGCGCTACGAGGGCATCCTGCTGGATCCGGTATACGCCGGCAAAGGATTTTCGGGCCTTATCGACCTGATTCGCAAGGGGCATTTCAAGAAGGGAGAAAACGTCGTGTTCCTGCACACCGGCGGCAGCGTCTCGCTGTTCGCCTATCCGAAAATCTTCGATCTGCCCGGGTATGACCAGGCCGGCGCATGAACAAGGCGGTTTTCGGCAAGCCTTTCACGCAACAGGAACCGATTCCCGAGGCCGCGATCGAGCGCGCGGTCGAAGTGCTGCGTTCGGGCCGTCTGCACCGCTACAACCTGCTTCAGGGCGAGATCGGCGAGGCCGCGCAGCTGGAGCAGGATTATGCCGCCTACATGGGCCAGCGCTACTGCCTGGCCTGCAGTTCGGGCGGTTACGCGCTGCATATCGCGCTCAGGGCGGCAGGCCTGAAACCGGGCGAGCCGGTGCTCAGCAACGCCTTCACGCTGGCGCCGGTGCCCGGCGCGATCGATAACGCCGGCGGCAGGCCGGTGCTGGTCGAAATCGGGCCTGACTACTGCGTCGACCTGGCGCACCTCGAGCAGATGATGCAACGCTCGAAAGCGCGTTTTTTTATGCTCTCGCACATGCGCGGCCACATCGCCGACATGGACGCAATTACCGCGCTCTGTCAGAAATACTCGGTTACGTTGATCGAGGATTGCGCGCACACCATGGGCGCGAGCTGGAGCGGCAGGAAATCCGGCACCTTCGGCAAGGTCGGCTGCTTCAGCACGCAAACCTACAAGCACCTCAATTCGGGCGAGGGCGGACTGCTGACCACCGACGACGACGAGGTCATCGCGCGCGCCATCATTTACTCGGGATCGTACATGCTCTACCAGCGCCACGGCACGCTGCCAGACGCGCGGGTGTTCGACGAAATCAAGCTCGACACACCGAATTACAGCGGGCGCATGGATAACCTGCGCGCCGCTATTTTACGCGCCCAGCTACCCGGCCTCGACAGGAACTGTGCGCGCTGGAACGAACGCTACCGCGCGCTGGAAGCCCGCCTGCGGGATAATCCGCACATACAGCTGCCGCTGCGGCCCGACAGGGAATCATACGTCGGCAGCTCGCTGCAGTTTCGTGTCGAACAACTCGACCAGGGGCAGGTTGCGGCATTCATCGCCGCTTGCGCGGCGCGCGGGGTCGAGTTGAAGTGGTTCGGGGGCGCCGAGCCGCAGGGCTTTACCAGCCGCTACGATAGCTGGCGTTATATCGAAAAGACCCAGCACCTGCCGCAGACGCTGGAAATTCTCGCGACCACCTTCGACCTGCGCATACCGCTGACCTTCTCGGTCGAGGACATGGCGCTGATCGGCGCCATCATCGACGAGGAGGTCGAAACCCGGCTCGGCTAACATGCCTGACGCCCAGCGCGAACCAGGGTCAGCTATCCGCGGTTTATCCGTGCCGCATCGATCGCGGTATTCAGTTCCAGGATATATTGGTGCCGGCTCCGCATCCCGCCAGTCCGGCGCATCGGGTCGGACCGCGGGATGATGACGCCTCCTGGTCTCGCCGGTGCATCGCGGCGGCGACAGTCTACTGCGGCAGGCTGCGCTGCATGTACTTGATATCGTTTTCGATCAACAGGTTCTTGGCGTGCGACAACCTGCTCTCGCTCGCGAACGGCCCGAGCTGGACGCGGTGCCAGGTTTCATCGTTGACCACGGCCGACTTGATCTTCGCTTCCAGGCCGAGGAAGGCCAGCTGCGCTTTCAGGCTGTCCGCCTCCTCGACGCTGTGGAAGGAACCGACCTGTAGTATCGACTGACTCACGGCTTCCTTGTTGATTACCGGATTTTCGATCGCGTCGCGATCTTCTTCTGATATCGGAATCTCGATCTCGCGCTCAGGCAACACCGAGTAAAAATCGATGGTCGGCTTGTTCTCGCCGCCGCCCGATTTCCGTGCCTCGCCACCGCCGGCGCCGCTGCTGACGATCTTCTGATCGAGAAACATGATAAATCCCACGAAAGATACCAGCAGCAACAGCAGGAATGCCCAGACCCAGATCGATGTGGCCTCTTTCTTCGCCATGCGGACCTACATTTTTTCGGGCGCCGAAACGCCCATCAGGTTCAGGCCATTGCGCAGCACCTGCGCCACCGCCAAGGCAAGCACGATGCGTGCAGCGCGCAGTTCGGTATCGTCGACGATGAACTGGTGCGCGTTGTACCAGGAATGAAAATGGTTGGCGAGCTCGCGCAGGTAGTTGACCACCAGGTGTGGCTCACGCCGATTCGCCGCAGATTCCACCCGTTCCGGAAACAGGCTTAACTGCTTTATCAGAGCCTGCTCGTGCTCGTTATCGAGACGCAGCAGGTTGGCAGCCTGCGTCGATACTTCGATGCCCTTTTCGGCGCACTGGCGCATGACGCTGCAAATGCGCGCGTGCGCGTACTGCAGGTAGTAAACCGGATTGTCGCTGGATTGCTCGCGCGCGAGGTCGAGGTCGAAATCCATATGCTGCTCGGCCTTGCGCATCACGTAGAAGAATCGGGCCGCATCCAGACCCACGTCTTCGCGCAGTTGGCGCAGCGTGACGAACTCGCCGGAGCGCGTGGACATCGCGATTTTTTCCCCTTTCTCGAACAGGTTGGCGAACTGCACCAGCTGGACCTCGAGATTGTCGGCGACATAGCCCATCGCGCTCAACGACGCCTTGACCCGCGGGACGTAACCGTGGTGATCGGCGCCCCAGATGTTGATGACCTTGTCGAAGCCGCGGTCGAACTTGTTCATGTGATAAGCGATATCGGAGGCAAAATAGGTGGTCTGGCCATTGTCGCGACGCACCACGCGGTCTTTTTCGTCACCGAAATCGGTGGAGCGAAACCACAGCGCGCCACCCTCTTCGTAAACATAGCCGTTATCCTGCAGACGCGTGATGGCCTCTTCGATCAGCCCTTCGTCGTTCAGCGAACGCTCCGAGAACCAGCAGTCGAAATCGACGCCGAATGCGTGTAGATCCTTGCGGATCACGTCCACCAGCGTGTGCAGCGCAAGGTCGAACACGACGCGGTACTCGTCTTCTCCAAGCAGGCCGTGCGCGTTCGCAATCAGGTCGTCGATGTGCCTTTCCTTGTCGCCTTGCGGAAAATCTGCGCACACGTCGGCGTAGGCACGGGCGGCGGGCATGCGAAAGCGTTCGCCATGCTCGCGATGCAGCGTCGCGGCGAGGTCCCAGACGTAATCGCCCTGGTAACCGTTGCTCGGAAAATCGATGGTTTCACCGCATAACTCGAGATAACGCAGCCAGGTCGAGGTGCCGAGTATGTGCATCTGGCGGCCGGCATCGTTGACGTAATATTCCTTTTGCACCTCGTAGCCGACGAAGGCGAGCAGGTTGGCCAGCGTGGCACCGTAGGCCGCGCCGCGTCCGTGCCCGACGTGCAGCGGCCCCGTGGGGTTTGCCGACACGAACTCGACCTGGACCTTGACGCCCGCGCCCTGCGCGCTGCCACCGAAGCGATCGCCCTGTTGCAGTACGCGGTTGATGACCGACTGGCTCAGCGCGCTGGCGACGAAGAAATTGATGAATCCCGGGCCCGCTACCTCGACCCTGTCGATCGACTCGCTTGCGGCCAGCCTGTCGCAGATGGCAACGGCCAGTTCGCGCGGCGGCATGCCCGCCGCCTTCGCCAGCACCAGCGCGATGTTCGACGCGAAGTCGCCCTGGCCCGGATCCTTCGACGGGGTTACCTGGATATCGATACCGAGCCCGGGGGGAATTTGCGACGACTGCTCGAGCTCGCGCAGAGCCTGCGCGATCAGACCGTTGATGATTTGCTTCAAGAGCTGGAACCCGTACCCGGATGGTAAAAATGAACCGGGATTTTACCCGAGGCGGTGAGCCCGGGCCACCCATCATTTCGCGGTAAGCAACCGAATCCGGTTTCTCGCTGCGGACGCAACGGAGATTAAATTTCGGTGGTGCACGGGGCAATGGAATCAGGCCTGCCGAAAACAGCGGCCGGGCCCGGCCTTTCCGGTCGGAAACGGGAATCGCGGCTGGCTCGCGGGATCCAGGCCCCGCTGCTGTCACCGCAAAGCGGTTACCTCTCTCCGGGGCCGTGTCACAGGTCGTAGGCGTCGACGTCTATGGCCCAGCTGGTGCGCGACGTACTCGCCAGCTGCTCGATAGCGGGCATGCTCTGGCTCAGTACCGATCTGAGCACCTGGTAATCCTGCGATATCAGGCAAAGCTGTGCGCGGTAACGACCGATGCGGCGCGTCATCAACGCCGGCATGGGCCCGACGCAGGTCAGCTCTTCGAAACGGCGTGTCACCGCCAGCAATTCCCTGATCTCGTCGAGTTTTTCCAGCGCCTCCTTCAGTTCGATGGCATCCGCGCGAAACATGACGACACGCGCGTAAGGCGGAAAACCGAAACTGCGCCGCTCCTGCAGCAATTCCTGCGCGATATCCCGGTAGCTCTTGCGCAGCAGCGCCTGCATCAGCGGGTGCTCCGGAAACCGGGTTTGCACCACCGCCTCGCCTGCGCGGTCGCCGCGACCGGCCCTGCCCGATACCTGGAACAACGTTTGTGCGAGGCGCTCGCTGGCGCGATAGGATGAGCTGAACAAGGCCTGGTCCGCGTCGAGAATCACGCTCAGCGTTATCGCCGGGTAGTCGTGCCCCTTGGCGATCATCTGCGTGCCGATCAGAATGCAGGGTTCACCGCTTTCCAGCTGTCGCAACCGCTCCCCGAGCGCTGCGCGCGAACCCGCGACATCGCGATCGATGCGCAGCACCGGGGTATCCGGGTAGCGTTGCACGAGTCCCTGCTCGAGTTGCTCGGTACCGATACCGTAGTGCCGGACTTCACCGTTGCAGCATTCGGGACAGCTTTCCGGCACGACCTGGCTGAAACCGCAGTGGTGGCACAACAGGCTGTGCGCCGACTGGTGCAGCGTCAGGCGCATATCGCAATGCCGGCATAGCGCCTGCCAGCCGCATTCGTGGCACATGACCACCGGCGCGTAGCCGCGCCGATTCAGATAAACCAATACCTGCCCTGCGCACGCGAGGTGACGCTCGATACGCGCGAAAACCCGCGTACCGCAACCGAATTCGACCTGGCTGTTGCGTATGTCGACAAGCTCCAGCCGCGGTGGCGCGAAGCGTGTCGGCCGATGATCGAGTCGATAGCGATGATAAGTCTCGCGCGCGCAGTTGTTGATACTCTCCAGCGACGGGGTTGCCGATCCCAGCACGATCGGAATATCGAGCATCTGCGCTCGCTTGATCGCGACGTCACGAGCATGGTAGCGGATACCGTCCTCCTGGCGGTATGAGTGATCGTGCTCCTCGTCGATGATGATCAGGCCGAGATTGTCGCATTGCGAGAACAGGCTGGAACGGGTACCGAGCATGATGCCGACTTCGCCGCGTCGAAACCGGTCCCATGCGCGGTAGCGCTGCAACTCGGTCAGGCCGGAGTGCGAAATCGCGAAGCAATCGCCAAAACGCAGCCTGACGCGTTCGATCAACTGGTTGGTGAGACCTATTTCAGGAACCAGGTAAATGACCTGCTGGCCCGCGGCGAAGCGGTCACGGATAAGACGCAGGTAGATTTCGGTCTTGCCGCTGCCGGTTATGCCATCGATCAAGTGCACCGCGAACGATCCCAGCCGCGGCTCCATTTCCGCGAGCAGGGCGCTTTGCCCGGCGCTCAACTCTGGCAAATCAACCGCTGGCAAATGCCCGATGCCGCCCTCGACCCACTCCCAGAACAGCATGTCCCTGGCTTCCAGAGCCCTGACCACCGGGTGCCACTTGGGGTTGATCTGCCTGAGTTGCAGCGCGGTCAGACCGCGCCGATGCCGCTGCAGCGCGATGCATATTTCGTACTGGCGCGGTGATCGAAGACGCAGGCCTTCGATCGCCCCTGGATCCGGCAGCTTCAGCTTCCAGCACTTGACCCGGGTCGAATGGTGCGGACGTGCGCCGCGCAGGTATCCGGGCAGGCACTGGAACACGACCTCCCCCGGCGGTTGCAGGTAATAGTCCGCCATCCACCGCGACAGCTCGAGCATATGCCCGTCCAGCACCGCCTGCTCGTCGATACGTTCGACGACCTGCCGGATTCGCGCGGGATCGAAATCGCTGGCATCGCTTGCGCCGAGCAGCACCCCGGTACGGGTGCCGCTGGTGAAGGGCAGTCGGTAACGGGTGCCGACCGGGGCCGGGTCTTCGCTATCGAGTGAATATTCAAAAACGCGGTACAGCGGAAGCGCGATGGCGAAGCGGGCAAAGCGGGGTTGCGTCACGCAGGTTTCTCGAATCTAAAGTTGAATCATACTCGAATTGGCGGACGCGCTCAGCCGTATGCATGGGGAAAATCCCGAATTCAGTTAGGGCACTTTGTTAAAGGAGTTTCGAGTAAGTAAAACCTAAATTATTAAGAAATGGTAACAAATGGTTTTATCCACATTTTCTGTGGATAAGTCTGTGCATGAAATGCAGACAAAGGGCTGCGACCCGCATTTCTACTGAGCATGGATTAGATTGTTCATTTTTGCAGCGTTTTTATTTCTTTATATATTTCAACTAGTTATATGGGCCGACCAAATTTTGACGGCGGCCTGGCGGGATAAGCAGGGACAGACTGTGATTGTAATTTCCCCATGTGTATATCTTGACACTGTCAAGAGGGAGGCGATAATTTTTCTAATAATTTTATATATTGAATTTCTTTATTCAGTTTATTTATACTATAACCACCGTAACCAAAAACTTCCCGCGCGGTAATAGCAGTGACATTGCCGGGCGCGCCGATTAAACTGGCCGCGTTTTTTGACCCGAGCCAAGCCAATGTCCGCCAAAATAGCGGTGCTACTGACCAACCTGGGTACACCAGATACGCTCGAACGGGCTTCCGTGAAACGCTTCCTGCGCGAGTTTCTCTCAGATCCGCTGGTCGTCAGGCTGCCTCGAGTCTTCTGGCTGCCGTTACTGCACGGAATCATTCTGCCGCTACGCAGCGGCAAAACCCTGCAGGCTTACAGCCGCGTCTGGAGCGACGACGGCTCGCCGCTGCTGGCTTTTGCCAACCGGCAAAGGTCCGCGCTGCAACAGAAACTGCTGCAGCGGGCCCACGTCGACCTGGCGATGCGCTACGGCAATCCTTCTTTTCCATCGGTGCTGCGCCTGCTGCGCGATGCCGGGATCGAACAGCTGGTGGTGCTGCCGCTGTACCCGCAGTATTCGGTAACCACCACCGCCACCAGCTACAAGCACCTCAAGAACACCCTGAACGAACTGGAGTGGAAACCCGCGCTCGAATTCATCGGCTATTACCCGGATCACCCGGCCTATATCGATGCACTCGCGGAGTCGATTCGTGAACACTGGCAGCAGCAACGACGGCACCTGCTGATGTCGTTTCACGGGCTGCCGCAGGCGAATATCGACCGCGGCGACCCCTACCAGGTACAGTGCGAAAAAACCGCTAACCTGCTGGCGCGAAAACTCGAGCTGGCCGATTCCGACTGGTCGATCGGCTACCAGTCGCGCTTCGGCAAGCAGACCTGGATCCAGCCCTATACCTCGGACGTGCTGCATGCCCTGGTCAAGCGCGGCGTCAAGGCGGTGGACGTGATCTGCCCGGGATTCTCGGCCGACTGCCTCGAAACCCTGGACGAGATCGAGGTCGAGTACCGCAACGAATTCCTGGCGCTGGGCGGCGA
>JAOTTY010000191.1 GCA_029864185.1 Gammaproteobacteria bacterium | reverse complement strand
GGGGCGTATTCGGTATCGATACGACGCGCGGAGACCGGCTGTTTATTTCATGGCTGGGCACCGGTTTCATCAACCTGGCCTGGCTTGGATTCTACGGCAGCCCGCTGTGGGGATCGCTGGCGATTTCGATTGCCTGGTGGGTATTCGTTTTCAGAAAAGTGTGAAGCCAGGCGGCTGCACCTGTTGACGGTATTGTATGGACCTGCGTAATCAAAATATCGAGCAACTCGAAAATCGGGATTTCGACGTGCTGATCATCGGCGGTGGCATCAACGGCGCGGTTTCCGCTGCCGCGCTCGCCGCGCGCGGGGCGAAGGTAGCCCTCATCGATGCACGGGATTTCGCCGGCTTCACCAGCCAGCAATCCTCCAACCTGGTGTGGGGCGGCATCAAGTACATGGAGGGTTACGAATTCGGTCTGGTGGCCGGACTATGCCGCTCGCGCAACCAGTTGCTGGAAAGCTTTCCGTCGACGGTCAAGGAAATCCGTTTCCTGATGACGCTGAACCGGCAGTTTCGCTTTCACCCGCTGGTAATTCTCGCCAGCACCTGGCTCTACTGGCTGCTGGGTCGGGGCCGGACAGGTATCCCCCGAAAGCTGACACCGAAACAGATCAAGGCTGCCGAACCGGTAGTCGATACCCGCGACAGCTGGGCCGGGATCGAGTATTCCGACGCCTTCCTGCACGACAACGACGCGCGTTTCGTGTTCAACTTCGTGCGCAGCGCAATGAACAGGGGTTGCACCGCGGCCAACTATGTCAGGTCACTGGGCGCGACGAGAGCGGACGGATTCTGGACGACGCAGGCGCAGGACCAGGTCAGCGGCCGGCAATTTTCGATCCGCTCCAGGGTGCTGGTCAATGCGGCCGGCCCGTATGTCGATCAACACAATACGCTGTCCGGTATCGAAACCGAGTATCATCACCAGCTGTCCAAGGGCATCCACCTCATCGTGCCGCAACTTTCCTCGAACCACCGTGTGCTCGCTTTCTTCGCCGACGATGAACGCCTGTTCTTTGCGATCCCGATGGCGAACCGCACCTGTATCGGCACCACCGATACCCCGGTCGAAGATCCGGTCACCGAGGTTACCGACGCAGATCGAGATTTCGTGTTGTCCAATATCAACGCGCGGCTCGACCTGCGCCAGCCGCTAGGCCGGAACGATATCATCGCCGAGCGTTGCGGCGTGCGCCCGCTGGCGGTCCGTGGCCGCAAGGATGAGTCGGTAGACGTGCTGCAGCTTTCCCGCAAGCACTTTATCGAAACCAACTCTGAGCAAAAACACGTTTCCATCTTCGGCGGCAAGCTGACCGACTGCATCAATGTCGGTGACGAGATCAGCGCGCAGGTCGGCCTCCTCGGCGTAGCGCTGCAGGAGCCTCCAGGCAAATGGTATGGTGAGCCGGGTCGGGATCAACGCGAAGCTTTCTTCCGGCGTGCCGCGCAAATCGGCGTCGACCATATTATCGCCAGCGACACCGGGGAAGTGTTGAGCGAGCGGCTCTGGCGACGCTACGGAGCCAATTCCGAAACCATGCTCGACGCAATCGAGGACGATCCGTCGATGGGCAAACCGTTGATCGACAACGCCGGCATCCGTCGCTGCGAAATCGATTACCTGGCGAAGCATGAAATGATCGTGACGCTGGAGGATTACCTGCGACGACGCTCCAAGATCGAATTACTGGTCTCGCGTGAAACCCTGCGGCAATCGGCCGGGCTTTTCGAGGCCTGCGAGAAACTGTTTGGTGATGACGCGAGGATGCGCTTCAACGAGTATTTTTCAAGATAGCTTCGGCTACTGTAGTCAGGGGACAAAATATTGAACCGCGGGGAGCGGCGCAGCCGGCCGTTCGCGTCATCTCTTCGAACTTGTCGATCGGCACCGAATTAAGTATTGTGTCCCCGGAACCCGGAGGAGGCAGATGAGTCAGTATATTCTGAGTATCGACCAGGGCACCACCAGTTCGCGGGCCATGCTGTTCGACGAACAGGGACAAGCCCTGTTTACCGCGCAACAGGAATTTACCCAGCATTTTCCAAGAGACGGCTGGGTCGAGCATAACGCCGAGGAGATCTGGACCACGACGCTAGAAGTGGTTCGAAAGGCGCTGGCAAAGGCAAAGGAGGACGACCGCAGGATAGCGGCTATCGGCATCACCAACCAGCGCGAAACCACCGTGCTCTGGGATCGCGCCAGCGGAGAACCCATTTACCACGCGATCGTGTGGCAGGATCGCCGCACCGCAGAGTACTGCGAATCGCTGCGCGCGCAAAATTACGAGGCCTTGGTCACCGACAGGACCGGCCTGCTGCTCGATCCCTACTTTTCCGGCACCAAGGTCAACTGGATTCTCGAAAATGTCAGCGGCGCGCGCGCGCGCGCCGAAAAGGGAGAAATCCTGTTCGGCACCATCGACTGCTTTCTGATCTGGCGCCTGACCGGCGGCAGGGTACACGCGACCGACGCCACCAACGCGTCGCGCACGCTGATGTTCGATATCCACGAGCAGCGCTGGGACAGGGACCTGCTCGATATGTTATCGGTGCCGGAAGCCATGCTTCCCGAGGTGCTGGACTGCGCCGACGATTACGGCAGCACCAGCAAGTCATTGCTGGGAGCCGAAATCCCGATTGCGGGCGTGGCCGGAGACCAGCAGTCCGCACTGATCGGGCAGGCCTGTTTCGAAACCGGAATGATCAAGAGCACCTACGGTACCGGATGTTTCATGGTGCTGAATACCGGCGCCCAGGCGCTGAAGTCGAAAAACCGCCTCCTGACAACGGTGGGATATCGGATAAATGGCGAAACCACATACGCGCTCGAGGGATCGATTTTCGTCGCCGGCGCCGCGGTGCAATGGTTGCGCGACGGTATCGGCATCATCGATTCGGCGCAGCAGACCGAGGCCATGGCCGCGTCGCTTGATTCCAACAAGGGGATCTACATGGTGCCCGCTTTTACCGGTCTTGGCGCACCGCACTGGGATCCCGACGCGCGTGGCGCCATTTCCGGAATCACGCGCGACACCGGGCCGGCCGAAATAGTGCGCGCCACGCTGGAATCGGTCTGTTACCAGACCTTTGACCTGCTCGAGGCCAAGCGCCGCGATGGTATCACCCCGACACGGCTGCGCGTCGACGGCGGCATGGTGCGCAACAACTGGCTATGCGGGTTTCTGGCCGACGTGCTCGACATCATCGTCGAAAGGCCGGTGCAAACCGAAACCACGGCGCTCGGCGCCGCTTACCTGGCGGGACTGCAAGTCGGCATGTTTACCTCGCTGGACGACATCGCAAAACGCTGGCAGGCGGAGCGCGAGTTCGAGCCTTCGATGGAAGCCAGCCAGCGCAAGCTGCTGCTGGCCGACTGGCATGACGCCGTGATCAAGGTCAAGACCCGGAGAAAAGACTAGAGCCGGCGCGGCAGATAGGTAGCGGTGAACGCGGCAGCAAACAGAAGCAGCGCGAGCAACACGTAAAACGTTTCGAAGGGCGCGACTAGCAGCATCAGGGATACCAGCAAAGGTGTCAGCAGCTGTGAACCCTCGCGCCAGGTCGAAAAAATCATTGTCATCTCGGTACGTTCGTGCGACTTGACCATGCGCATGAAGGGGATATTGCCGAGCACGTCCAGGGTTACTCCGCCCAGCGCCGCGGTCATCCAGAACAGCAGGCCGAGCGGCTTTGGCTGGCCGATGAGGTAAAGCGCCAGCATCGAACCAGCGGTCGTCAGCAGGGCGCAGACGATGGTAAACCGCGTACCCCGCCAGCCCGCGAGACGGCGTATGTAGGGACTTATCAGAAGTAGCGCGCTCGCCAGCGACAGCAGCCCGCCGGCGATCCAGGTGGGCAGCCGCGCCTCGACCACGTAAATGGGGCCATAGATAAACAGCGTTACCCAGAATATGGAACGGGACAAGGTAATCCAGTAGGCGATTCGCAGCGCGCGCTGCTTGAAGTATCGCGGAATAATCCTGAACACGTTAGCCGAGCGCGACCGTGCCCTGCGGATCCCCTGACCGTGCCCGAGACGCAGATACCAGAAGTAGGCAAGCATGAGAGTCGCGCAGGTCGAGGTCAGCAGGAAGGGTGACCAACCGGCGAAATCATCCCATAGCCATAAACCGAGCGTCGGCCCGATCATCCAGACGAAACCGGTATAAAGCATGCGCCGTGTCTCGGTATAGATCAGTTCCTGCCGGCCGATGTAGTCCATGATGTAAAGCGACAGGCAGACCGAGAACAACGACGCCGAGGCCTGCTGCAGGCCGATGCCAAGGGCGATGATCATGCCCTCGCCGAACAACAGAATCAGCATCGCGGCGAGGGTGCAGGCATAGCCCAGCGTGACCACCCAGCGCCGCTGCAGCAGGCGTTCCAGCACAGCGAAATTCAACGTGATTACGAGCGTCAGGATCGATGCAAACAGGTAGGCGCGGGTTACCAGTTCCTTGGAGCCGAGCGCCTCGAGCGCGAGCAGCGGGATGACCCCGACCAGCAGCGAGCGGGCCAGCCCCTCGAGCGCGTTCAAACGGGCGAAGGATTCCCCTGACTTGCCTGAAACGACCAGTAGCGCCGCCGGGCGTCGATCAAACAAGCTAGATCCTTATGAATTCGAATAACGCGGAAATGCTATTTGAAAATGGTACTCATGGAAAACCATTTAAATCGATTGCACGCATCGGAATAACAGATGACGCGGATTCTAGGCCCCGGTACCGAGGATGACCTTGGGCGCCGCGCAGCGGCCCTGCAGCAGTTCGGCGAAGGCCAGCGCCCCGTCGGAAAGTGGTCGCTGCTCGATCCAGCCCAGCGTACCGAGGGCGCCGCTATGCAACTTGTGCAACGTCGCGCGCAGATCGACCGGGGTATAGGTATAGGTGCCGATAAAGGTTATCTCACGCAGCGTCATCGCACGCACGTTCATCGTGCCCTTGTTGTCCATCAGGCCGATGTGCACGATTACGCCGCCCGACTTTACCGATTCGATCGCGCTAGCGCGCGTCGCCGCACCCCCGACCGCGTCGAAAACGCAGTCGAATCCCTGCGCTTCGGGCCTGTCCTGCAGCGGGTCGATGACTTCGAAATCGCAGTGCTGATCGACCAGTGCACGTCTTAACGGGTTGGTCTCGGCGATAACGATATGTTCGACGCCCTTGTCACGCAGCACTAGCGCGGTCAATAATCCGACCGAACCGGCGCCGATGACCAGCGCGCTGGTCTCGCTCAGCGGGCGGCTGACGACATGTTCCGCCAGCAGTACGGCGTGCAAGCCGGTGGCACCCGGCTCGGTCAACGCCGCGTGCGCGGCCGGCATGCCGTCGGGCACCGGGATCAGGTTGCGTTCGGGAATCGCGATTTTTTCGGCAAAGGCGCCGGCGCGATACATGCCGATCAGGTCCCGCTGCGCGCACAGATTCTGGCGCCCGCCGAGGCATTGGTCGCAGACGCCGCAGGTAATCAGCGGGTTCAGCACGACGCGCTGCCCGGCACGGTCGCCTGCCAGCACGGTGCCGACCGCCTCGTGACCGAGTATCAACGGCGGCACGCGACGCTCGTCGTGCCCGAGGTAGGCGTGCATGTCCGAACCGCAGATGCCGACCGCCTCGATTGCGATCAGCGCGTCGCCGGGCGCCGCATCGGGTTCCGGCTCGTCGCGGTAAGTCATTTCCTCGTTGGCGGTGTAAACTAATGCCTTCATTCCTGCCTACCTGGCGGTAAAGCCGCCGTCGATGAAAAGCGTCTGCCCGGTAATATAGCCCGATGCGGGTGACGCGAAGAAAATGGTCGCGCCCGCGAGGTCGGCAAGTTCGCCATTGCGCCCGATCGCGGTTTGGCTCGCCGCCCATTCGCGCGTCGCGTCGTCGGCGAACACCGGCGCGGTCAGCTCGGTCGGAAAAAATCCCGGGGCGAGCGCGTTGCAGCAGATGCCGAAACGCGACCAGGCCTCGGCCATCGCCCGCGTCAACTGGCACACCCCGCCCTTGGAGGCGCCGTAGGGCAGGCCGTTCGGAAACGCGCGTTCAGACTGCAGCGACGCGATATTGATCACCCGGCCGTAGCCGCGCGCGCGCATTTCGGGGATAAATTCACGGGTCAGGAAAAACGGCACCGACAGGTTGAGATTCAGCGTCAGGTCCCAGCTCTCGTGCGAAATCTCGTCGACCGCTTCGCGCAGGTTCAGACCCGCCGCGTTGACGACGCCGTCGATCGCGCCGGACGGCGCTTTCGATTTACACTGCTTTGCGATCTCGACGAGGGCGTCGCGATCGCTCAAATCCGCGGCGACGTAGCTGGCGCGCCGCGAACCGCTGTTGATCCCATCGATCGCGGCTTCCAGCTCGGCTTCACGCCGCGCTACCAGCACCACGCCGGCGCCGGCCTGCGCCAGGAAACCGGCCATCGCGCGACCAATGCCGGAACTGGCACCGGTTACGACGAAGTGTCGTCCGTCGAGGGCGAACTGATCCAGAATCTCCGCCATGCCGGGGGGTTACTCGATGCCGAGGTCGAATTCCTCTCCCGGAAAATACTTGTACAGGCGATCGTCGCCGGAGCGCGCATGGCCCTCCATGCCTTCCGAGCGCGATATGCGCGCCGTCACCGCGCCGACGTCGCGATTCGACTCCGGCGTCATGCGCTGCCAGGTCAGCACCTTGATGAACTTGCTGACGCTAAGACCCCCGGTATAGCGGGCCGCGCCCTTGGTCGGCAGGATATGGTTGGTGCCCGAGCACTTGTCGCCGTAGGCCACGGTCGTCTCCTCGCCGAGGAATAGCGATCCGTAATTGGTCAGGTGCTTGAGCCACCAGTCCAGATCCTCGCATTGCACCTCGAGGTGTTCGGGCGCGTACTTATCGCTGACCGCAACCGCCTCCTCGCGGCTGTCGACGACGACCACCTCGCCGTAGTCGCGCCATGCGCTGGCCGCGGTCGATCGATTGGGCTCGGCCAGCCGCTCGATGTATTTCGGCATCAGCTCGATGACCTCTTCGGCGTGCTTGCGCGAAGTCGTCACCAGCCAGGCCGGTGAATCCAGCCCGTGTTCGGCCTGCCCGGCCAGGTCGCAGGCGACGATTTCCGGGTCGGCGGTTTCATCGCTGATGACGAGGATTTCGGTCGGACCGGCGAACAGGTCGATACCGACACGACCGTAGAGGATGCGCTTGGCCTCCGCGACGAAGCGATTGCCAGGGCCGACCAGGATATCCGCGGGATGGCCGGTAAACAGCCCGAAGGCCATCGCCGCGATGCCCTGCACCCCGCCCATCGATAAAATCGTGTCGGCGCCGGCTAGGTCGGCCGCGTAGACGATCGCCGGGTGCACGCCACGGTCCGGATGCGTCGGCGAGCAGGCAATGACATGCTTGACGCCGGCGACGCGCGCGGTGGTAACGCTCATGATGGCCGAGGCGATGTGCGCGTAGCGGCCGCCGGGCACGTAACAGCCCGCGGTATTGACCGGGATCAGGCGCTGGCCGGCGAACAGCCCCGGCGACAGTTCGGTTTCGAATTCGCTCATGCTGGCGAGTTGCGCCTCGGCAAAGGCCTTGACGCGCTGGTGCGAAAACTGGATATCCTGTTTGGCCTGCTCGGGAACCTGCGCGATCGCCGCGTCGATTTCGGCGCGGGTCAGCACGATTTCCTTGTCCCAGCCGTCGAGTTTTTTCGCGTACTCGCGCGCTCTGGCTTCGCCGCCTTCCTCGATCTCCTGCAGCATGTCGCGCACGATCTTCGCGGTGTCGTCTTCACCGGTAGCGGCCGTCTTGGTTGCTTTTTTTACTATTTCGATAGTCATTGTTTTATTATAATGATACTTAAAGTCTCATTTTTGCAATTTTTAAACAGCATTGCAACCAAATTACTACTTTTTACCCAGAATCATGTCGGCTGCCTTTTCCGCAATCATGATTGTCGGCGCATTGGTGTTACCGGATACGATCTCCGGCATGATCGAAGCATCGACTACACGCAATCCATCGAGTCCATGTACACGCAACTCCGGATCGACCACCGCGTCCGCATCGACCCCCATTTTACAGGTACTGGTCGGATGATAGATTGTCTGGCTGTAATTACGCGCGGCCTCGAGCAGTTCCGCATCGGTCTGAAACTGCCGACCCGGCACATACTCATCGATGACGCACAGTCGCAGAGACGGTGCTTCGCAGATACGTCGGGCGACTTTAATACCGCCGACGGCGACCTCGCAGTCGCGCTCGTCGGAGAGATAATTGGGCATGATCGCCGGCGCCTGCAGCGGGTCCGGTGACTTGATCGCAACAGTGCCCCGGCTGTGTGGTCGGAGCTGGCAGACCGACGAGGTGAACGCCGAGAACGGATGCACGCCATCACCGGGTTTGTCCGCCGACAGGGGCTGCATGTGGAACTGGATATCGGGACGCTGTACCGCATCGCTGGAGCGGGTGAAAATCGCAACCTGGCTGGCGGCCAGGGTCAAAGGCCCGGTTCGGGTCAGCACATACTGCATGCCCACCAGCATGCGTTTTACCCAACTGTTCAACTCATCGTTGAGGGTACGCTCGTTAGTCTTGAAAACGAGACGGATCTGCAGGTGATCCTGCAGGTTCTTGCCGACCCCGGGGAGCGCATGCCGTGTTTCGACCCCTGCGGCTTTGAGTTGTTCGGGGTCACCGATACCGGAACACTGCAAAATCTGCGGCGAATTGATCGCGCCGGCGCTGAGGATGACTTCGGCACTGGCCATCGCCGAGCGTTGCTGGCC
>JAOTTY010000190.1 GCA_029864185.1 Gammaproteobacteria bacterium | reverse complement strand
TCGCTGCGCTCGCGGTATGACCTCTGTTGCGAGGCGTTATATGTTCGTAAGAGATTGAAGTATTGGAGGAGAAATGACTAAAGGAAAAGGGCAATGCCTTTGTGGCGCTGTTAAGTTTACTGCAAGGAACATAAATAATAACGTGGCCGCCTGCCATTGCGGCATGTGCAGGAGATGGGGCGGCGGGCCTCTGATGGCCGTTGGTTGTGGGACGGAAGTCGAATTCGAAGGAGAAGAAAATATTACTGTCTACGACTCTTCTGATTGGGCAGAGCGAGGATTTTGCAGGAAATGCGGTAGTCACTTATTTTACCGACTCAAGGAAATCAATGAACATCAAATACCGGCAGGTCTCTTCGATGATCAAGGGAGTTTCAAATTCGATTTACAGGTTTTTACTGATAGAAAACCTTCTTTTTACAGCTTTGCTAATAAAACAGACGAAATGACCGAAGCAGAGGTAATAGAAAAATATGCGCCCGGGCACAACACATAACGAGTCGGCGCGCCGCTGAGCGCGGGCGTTAGGCGCCAATCCAAAATGCGACACCTTGGTGCAATAGTCACATTACTGATCTTGATGATCACTCCAAACCTGGTCTGGCTTGCGACGTCCAGTGTCAAAATCCACAACATATCGAATCAAACAATTTCAGCGGTCGCTTATTCAGCATGCGAAAAGACACTTCCAATCGAGACCCTGCTACCAGGGCAGTCAATATTTAGATTTCTCGAAGCCTGTGGGGACGATACTCTCGAAATTTTAATCGGTAGCTCGCGATTCTGCCAAACCTACGTTGAAGGCGAGCTTTACCATGTCGATGTTGTAATCAAAACCCAAAATGATGTTGACTGCAATTACGATGATTTGTTTTCAAGCCTGCTCATCAAGAAGGCGTTTTGGTAATACGATGTCGCTAACAATCGCATACTGTCAGACCCGGTAAAGCCGGGTCGCTGATGCGGAGCGTTACGCGGATCTAAACTCTTATTAGACTTCCTGTTGATCATAATTCCGATTCTCTAAACCTGGTGGCCCCAATATACCGAATAGTGGTAATAACGGGCTTTTGATTGTTTCAATGGATTTCACCCATTAGAATATCGGATATCTTGACATTACAGGATAAGGGCCATGGCACGTACTCCACTATTGACCGATCTGGGAAGAGCCGTTGACCTTTTGAAGCAGGTGGATGAAAGCAAACTGGACTTCGCCCCTGATCCGAATGTCTCTCCCGACATTCGCGAACTAACGGGTCTGGAGAGTTACCCGATAGATTCCCACCTGGCGAACCTGCGGGCGAGAATCGAGGCCGTCGTAAAAGCGGGGGATGAGCTGGGGCCGCGCGCTCCTTCCGACTATGTGTCGAAGCTCATCGTCGCCTGCGTAAGACTCGCCCCTCCGAATGATGATTGAGCTAAGAATTAAGGTGAAAGAATTTCAGTCTCGTCCCTGCCGGGAATTAATTTAAGCGTCATCATATCCGGGTTCAGCATCGAAGGCCCAAGGCAAGATGGGGCGCCAATTCCTAAATCTGCCTCAGGTATCAGATTCGTCGAGGTCACCACCTGCAAAGCGCGTGCAGTCGGATAAATCCCCGCTAGGTGCACACTTTGCCGCTGATGCGGAGCGTTATGCGAAGTTAAATTAAGTACGCGAATGCTAATCCATGACTTTGAATCATCAGGAATTAATAGCTCCATGTGGTCTCGATTGCAGACTTTGCCAGAGCTACGGTCGAGGTAAAAATCCCTGTCCAGGCTGCCGCGGGGATGATAGCAAAAAACTGCCGTAGTGCATGAAATGCGAAATAAAGAATTGCCCTCTAGTCAAAGGTAGTCAGCTTGGTTTTTGTTCTGAATGTCACATGTATCCTTGCAACCGGGTCAAAAATCTCGATAAACGTTACCGGAACACTTACGGCCTCAGCGTAATAGATAATCTGGATCGCATCAGAACCGTCGGCCTTGGCCAGTTTATAAATGAACAAGAGAGAATCTGGTCGTGTAAAGGCTGGGGATAGTCATTGTGTATGCATAAACCCGCGCGTGGGAACTGTGGGAAGGTCTGGCGTGGGCAATGAATCGCAAATCAGCATGTGTCGGGAATGTCTCCAAGCTCGGGACAATTACCATTCATCCCGCACTCGGTCCTATCGGGAAAACGAAGACAGCAATCCATGTTTTTGGCGATGACCTATTCCAGCCGGATGAGCCGAGATGCGAATGGGATCACGAAACCCCAACCGGGAGCCGTCGGGATCATGCAAACTCCAACAGCAATACACCGAGCACAGTTCTGGCCGCCAGCAAGAATTCGTGCATAATCCGCTGATGTTCAGACAGGTCCTGGGTCTCGCCGGCTGGTTTGCCATCACGTTTGTCGCTGCCGCGATCGGCGCAGCCGCCTCGGTCAATGCCGGCACCTTCTACACGCAGCTGGCGCTGCCTGCATGGGCCCCGCCGACATGGGTATTCGGCCCTGTCTGGACCGTGCTCTACCTGTCGATTGCCATTGCCGCGTGGCTGGTCTGGCGCGTCAATGGATTCGGCCCGGCGCGCACGGCGCTAACGCTGTTCCTGGCCCAGCTCGTATTCAATTCGCTCTGGAGCTGGTTGTTCTTCGGATGGCATCGCGGTGCGCTGGCCTTTGCTGATATACTGCTGTTGTTGGCTTTGATCGTTGTGACCCTGGTCGCTTTCTTTCGCGAGAGAACGTTGGCCGGCTGGCTGCTGGTTCCCTACCTGCTGTGGGTGGGCTTCGCGTCGGTGCTTAACCTTGCGATCTGGCAACTCAATCCCGCGAGCCTGGGCTAATGCCGCAAGCAGAAATCGAGGCAGCGACGATTAACAGGCGCATGCAACCGAATTAATATTGTTGCAAGTTTTGTCGCCCTCTACTACGGGGAATTATGCCTACACCGGGGCGTTTATGATAATCCAGGCAATAACTTGATATTACTCCTGTCCAATAGCCTGGTGCTGGTCGGCATCCTGATCCTTCTCGGGTCACTTTTTACCGTGAGGCGAATTATCCTGAGCTTGCCCAAGGGCCGGTCTCGCAGGAGCTGGCTGGCGATGGCCAGCCTGATTGCACTATTCGTTCTTGGCTACCTCGGTTATGTCGGGATCTTCTGGGCAAAACATGAGGCAGCAATCGACCTCATCGTTCCAGGCGTATTCTTTTTTGGCGCATGTTTCGTGTGGCTATCAACCCTTCTGTCGTTGCAAACCGCGATGGATATAATGCACGTTACTCGCCTGGAAAAAGAGTCGTTCACCGATCCGCTGACGGGTGTTTATAATCGCCGTTACATGGAGCAGCGTCTGCAGGAGGAGATAGCTAAAGCCCGTCGATACAAATTCGACCTTTCGCTGTTGCTATTCGATCTGGACCATTTCAAGTTCATCAACGACAAGCATGGCCACCAGGCCGGGGATAAAGTCCTGGTCGATATGAGCACTCTGGTTGTCCACGAACTTCGGGACACGGATATTCTGGCGCGTTACGGCGGCGAGGAATTTCTAGCGATCGTACCGAATACCTCTCCCGCGGATGCCAACAGCCTTGCAGAACGGTTGAGAAAGCGCATCGAGGGTCACACTTTTTTCGTCGGCCCTGTCGCAGACGAGTCCGAGGAAATAAAGCTGACGGTCAGTATCGGGGTATCAAGTTACGGCGGTTCGACCACGAGCCAGGAAAGCCTTATTCATACTGCCGATAAGAATCTTTACCGGGCAAAAGACCAGGGGCGTAACCGGGTAGTGGCGGACAATTCCGTTTGACCCGAATCAACAAATTTAACCCGGGGACATTTCCTCGATTAGGCAGGGAGAATCACCATGATTCGTGCCGGGTGTCGAGCAGAGCATCCACAGGGAACTATGCCTATGCAAAACTTGAACTTGGGGGTTCACCGGGCGATGATTTACCCGGTGATTATAAATTTATGGCTCCGTAAACAGCGCGCCCTGCGCGCAACAACGACCCTCGTGAACCGGGGCAATCGAGATCAGGTTTTTGATTTAGAAAATTTATTTAACATCCATGTTTACGATATCGATTAGCGTAGCAACCGAAGCAATGCTCCAGCTGTTGAAAACCGGAAAGCGCCCGGCATTGACTCGATGGTAAAAACCTACTCGAGGCGCGCGATGCTGCCCTACACCAGCCAGGTCCAGATTGCCGAAACGCCCGAGGCGAGGGCGCTGAGCCTCGATGGCAGAAACTGGGAGATCCAGTACCTGATAACGGGGGGCCCGAGACGCTCGGATCATCCGGATGACGGCAAGCCTGTTTACCAGTATGTCCGCATCGCCAGCGTCATCGGTGCAAATGTTTTGCGGCGTCCGCTGCATCCCCTGCTGGACGCCGGGTCCGTCAATACCGCCATCGACGATCTGTTCGCTTGCGTCAGCGAGACCCGCCTGCCCTTTCAGGGACTCGACAAATACGAGTACTGGCTGCTGGACGCGTCCGATGGGGAGCCGCTGGCTCTCCTGAATTCCTGTATCAGCAACGAAGAAGTGGCGGCCTGTCGCGTGCGGCCGGTATGGCTCGCCATTCCCGCCGCGCAGCTGGATATACCGGATCCCAGGAAACGACAGGACCACTACGTGCCACCGGTAAATTACAGCCTGCAAAAGCTGGTTGAGCAACGTGCCGGGCAATACCCTCGAGCAGCCTGGTTCGAGAGGACCGCAACCGAAGCAGACGATTTTCCTCCGTGCCTGGTTACCGAAAACTGGGAACGCGAGGACCATTATCAATTGTGCCAAAGCTATATCAGGCGCATGGCCCCACGACTGCTGATGTTGCAGGGATTACCCCGGGTCGAACGGCGCCGACTGGAACTGTCCGCCAGGGAAAATGCCGTCGAGGTGGACTGGTTTTTCACGCTGTATCCGGAAATTGTCGACAAAAAGTTGATGCAGGCGTTACGTGTCGAGGCGAAGCTGCGCCAGACCGCCTAATCCGTGACGTCCACCAGGTTAGCTACCCTGGATGTTCGGCAACGATTGATAGACCCCGGTAAAGTCGATGGGACATAAATACCCCGGTTCACACAGAAGAATCTCGCGCCAGGCGCATACCGCCCCGGGCCAGTAACCGGTTGAACGCTTGATTGACCCCCACCACGGCCACGGGAGAGGTATTTTGACGAAGGATGCAAGGCATGCATGACAAACGCGTAGAGGCGAACCAGCCATGACGGGCGAAACCAACCTGGGCGAGCTACTGGCATCCATGACCCCGATTCTTGTCGATGGAGAATACGTGTTTTGCAGTTTCCCGGATGCGCGCTATGGAGACCGAGCCGAACTCGAGCCTGTCGCAAGTTGTATCGAGCCAGAGGGCCTGACGCTTGTCATCCCCAAAACCAGGGCAGACGAGTACGGCCTCGATTACGACTGCACCTTCAGAGGCATAAGCCTGAGTGTTCATTCCGGCCTGGAGGCCGTTGGCCTGACCGCCGCCCTTGCAACCAAACTGACCGAACACGGAATCAGCGCGAACGTGATCGCGGGATATTTCCATGATCATATATTCATCCTGCACGAGCACGCCGACGAAGCCATGGCGGCGCTCGCAGAACTAGCTCAATAGCAGGAAGGCGCGCTGCGCATCCGCGGCGCCAGGCAAGGTCGGTAAATCTTTACTGGTGATTAATGAAACACGTATTCTGATTGATAATAGATCAAGGTTGCGGTCGTCCGGGGCCCGGTTACGAGCCATGGCAGGCCGCCGGTATAGCGTCAACAGCTATGCATAAACCGATGGAGGTTTAAAATGGGTGACAACGAGACAGGTCAGGTTTCCGCCGACGCGGCAAAGATATACGATGAGTTCTACCTTCCGGCGCTATTCGAAGAGTGGTGCCCCCGAGTTGTCGAAGCCGCCGGGATACGCCAGGGACAGCAGGTCGTCGACGTGGCTTGCGGATCCGGGGTCCTGGCATTAAAAGCGCTCGAGCATACCGGCCTGGAAGGATCTGTCGTCGGCATCGATATCAATGATGGAATGCTGAAAATTGCCCGGTCAAAATCAACCGGCGTGAAATGGATAAAAGCGCCTGCCGAGGCGTTACCATTCGTTGAATGTCAATTCGATTGTGTCGTAAGCCAGTTCGGTCTAATGTACTTCGAAAGCCCGGAACTATCCCTAAGGGAGATGATGAGGGTGCTCCGACCCGGAGGTTCGCTAGCGGTTGCGGTCTGGGATAGTCTTGAAAACAACCCGGGCTTTTCGGCTGAAGAAATACTATGGCGACAGGTTCTTGGGGACGACGCAGAAGACGAAACCCCCTACCGCCTCGGCGATAAACAGGTTCTGGAGACCCTTTTCGATAGCGCAGATATTCCTGATATCGGAATCGACACAGTGAGCGGGGCTGCCCGTTTCGCGTCGATCCGCAGCTGGATACACAGCGGTGCCAAAGGCTGGACAGGCGACGATGCCTTCGATGACGATCAGCTCGAGGGACTGCTGCGAACGGCTGAGCGAGAACTTGCCGATTTTGTAACGCCCGCGGGCGAGGCTGCATTCAGGACTTCGGCGCACATCGTCAGCGCGACGAAGCAGGGTAATTTTTAAGACGAGGAAAGGTATGAGTCATCGTGAAATACATCGGTCGCATCGTGTCGGCTGGCTGCGGGCGGCCGTGCTGGGTGCGAATGACGGTATCGTTTCGACAGCCAGTCTGATCATCGGCGTCGCCGCGGCTAGCGCATCGCATCAAAACATAATAATCGCGGGCGTTGCCGGGCTTGTGGCCGGAGCGATGTCGATGGCGGCCGGCGAGTATGTCTCGGTAAGTTCACAATCCGACACGGAGCAAGCCGACCTGGCGCTCGAAAGGTGGTCGCTGGAACAGGACTACGAATTCGAGCAGGACGAGCTGGCAGCAATATACGAGGGCCGAGGACTCGAACCCGCCCTGGCCAGACAGGTTGCCGAGAAACTGATGGCACATGATGCGCTCGGGGCGCACGCGCGGGACGAAATCGGTATTTCGGAAGGCTTCGGCGCTCGACCCGTGCAGGCGGCGTTTTTTTCGGCCGGCACGTTTACCATTGGTGCGGCGCTGCCATTACTGGTAGCCTGGATTACGCCCGAGTCCAGATTAATTCCGCTTGTGGCTGTTTCATCCCTGTTGTTTCTGGCCTCTCTCGGAGGACTCGCGGCGCGCGCCGGCGGCGCCGCGATTACCATAGGCGCTGTTCGCGTGGCTTTCTGGGGCGCACTCGCCATGGCGCTGACCGCGGGCGTCGGTCGAATGTTTGGCGTGGTTGCCTGATCGAAGTTCGGCTACTATTAAAAACGTTTGTGCAAGCGCATGACGCGAGAATAACGGTCGCGTCAGGTGCAGATGCGCCAACCTGAACCCAACTACCAGGACAACTAATCCGCATGAAGCCCGCTGACGATACGCACAGCAAACTGATCGGCTACATCCTGTGGATTTTTGGTTTCATGGGAGCGCATCGGTTTTATTTCGGCCGCCCCGTTTCCGGAACGATTTACTTTTTTACGCTGGGGCTTTTCCTGGTTGGCTGGATCGTCGACCTTTTCCTGATCCCGGGCATGGACAGGGACGCCGACCTGAAGTACCTGGGGGGTAACAAGGACTACAATGTCAGCTGGGTTCTGCTGACCTTTCTGGGGATTTTCGGCATCCACAGGTTCTATCTCGGCAAGTGGATTACCGGCCTGATCTGGCTGTTGTCCGGAGGCCTCTTACTGCTGGGACTGCTTTACGACCTGTGGACCCTGAACGAACAGGTAGACGAGGTCAATCGAGGCGCTACCGGCTAGCGAAAAGGCTGTGCCAGGATCCGGGTTTATCGATCGTCGATTTAGCAGAGATAAGCGTTTGTCTTGGACCGGCATTGGGTCGATAATTGCATACAATCATGATTCGGGGCTTCATACGGGACTGGATGACTTGGTTACCATTAATCCAGCTGCAATCCAGCGCCTGCGGCCGGAACGATATCCCGGCCAGCGCTTCGTTGCCGACTGACGCAGGACATTATGAATAAAACAAACGAAATCACGGCGACCGACAATGACGATTTACTGAAAGGGCTGGTCACGCTCGGATGCAGGGTGGACCGGGTCGAAGGGGCGGTGCTGGTTTCGCTGCCAGACGATTACGGGGATTTCATTTTTGAACGACTGGGCAACTGGCTCTACGTCGGCACCACCTTTCTGGCCCCCGACGAAACGGAGGACTCCGATCACCTGGGTGCTCTCGACCGGTTTTTGCTCGAACTCCAGCATCGAAACCTCGGCTGCCGATTTTCCTACGACGACGCCGGTTATCTGTCTATCGGCGCCGAACTCAATCCGAAGCAGCAGACACCGCAAGAAGTGTTCGAAATAATGGACCAGATTTCTTTTATATGCGACGTGTGCTTTCCGCTGTGCGAGCAAATATTGAACGACGGTGAATTACCATCCGACGCGGAAGTCGATACCGCTTTTGGTGTCAGCGAAAAATTGCATTAAACCCGAATTGAAGGCCCGGCTTGACCGCGCGCATCCGGCAACCGATTGGTACGGGACAAGGAATAAACCCCGGCCATTTAGAGCCACTGGAAATAGCATGAAGAAATTACTGTTCCTGATTATCCTGATGATCCAGATGGTTGCCTGCTCCGCCGAGGTCGGCAGCGAGGGCTGGTGCGAAAACCTGAAGGCGAAACCAAAAGGCGACTGGAGCGCCAGCGAGGCAAGGGACTACGCCAAACACTGCCTGTT
>JAOTTY010000426.1 GCA_029864185.1 Gammaproteobacteria bacterium | reverse complement strand
AACCACCGGGTAGACATGGTCAGCACCTGGGTCAGGCGATAGATCAGCCGCAGGTGCTCGCTGAGAATTTCCTCGGCCTGCATCAGCAGTGCCGTGCGCGTGACATCCGCGGTGACGTAGGGGTTGCCGTCGCGATCGCCGCCGATCCACGAGCCGAATTCGATGAAGCTCGGTACCGTGACGACGGGATTACCGTATTCATCCTCGCCGTAGTTCCTGATCACGGCGCGCTCGAGGTGGCGGTAATCGATCTTGATTGCATCGAACAGGCTGCGCTGGAAATAATGCAGGCCCATCTTGATCTCGTCGACGACACTCGGCTTGCTGCCGCGAACCTCGTTGGTCAGCCACAGGGTCTCGATCTGCAGCTGCAGCGCGTCGATCAGGTCTTCGCGGTCGAAACGGCTCAGCCTCGGGTCGGTGAGCTGGTCGATCAGCGTGAAAACCTCGCGCTGGTGGTGCATGACGGTGCGGCGGCGGGATTCGGTCGGGTGCGCGGTAAACACCGGCTTGTACAGCAGGCCGTCGAACAGGGACTGCAGCTCGCCCCGATCGATGCCCTGGTCCCTGAATTCCTCGATGGTGTGATTGAACGAACCGACCCAGCCGGCGTGGCCATGTTTTTGCACCGAAACGCGGCGCAGGCGATGCAGGAAGTCTTCCTCGGCGATGTTTACCAGGTTGAAATAAATCGCGAAGGCGCGGCTAACCTGGGTGATCGCGGCCGGTTCCAGTCCCGAAATCAGTTTCATCAATCCCTTGCGCTTCGGTTCGCTGTCGCGCTTGCGCAGCTGGATGAACCCGGTGCGCAAGGCTTCCACGGCGTGAAAGACTTCCGGGCTCTCGTGCCTGAGCAGGACGTTGCCGACCAGCTTGCCCAGCAGCTTGACGCGTGCACGCAATTCCTTGTCCGATTTCGCGTGAAAGCTGATTGTCGGGATTGTCATGAGCGGTCCAGGGTTCGAGGAGCGGCAATTATAACAAAGCGACGCCCGGGCTTGGTCCTAAATCCGCGTCGGCGCAGTATCGCGGCGTTCCGGCGATCACGCGATCGCGCTGGCTTTGCCTCGATGCCTGCGGTATAAATCCGGGCATGTTGCTCTATTCCCCAGAGTCCGTATACCAGCTCGACCGGGCCGCGGTAAGCCATGACGGGTATAGCGAAATCGAATTGATGGAGCGCGCCGGGCGCTGCGTCTGGCGGGCGTTGCAGGCGCGCTGGCCGGGCGTCGAACGGATCACCGTGTTTGCCGGCTCCGGCAACAATGGCGGCGACGCCTTCGTCGTCGCGCTGAGCGCGCGCGCGCAGGGTGTCGGGGTGCAGCTGCTGGTGCAGGGGGACCTGGCGAAGCAGAGCGCCACGTCGCGGCATTTCACCACGCTGTGGCAACAGGCGGGTGGGGAGATCGAGGCCTGGCAGGGGCAGGCGCTCCGCGGGGAAATCGTCGTCGATGGCTTGCTCGGCATCGGCCTGCAGCGCGAGCTGAATCAGGAATGGCAGCAGCTGATTGCTGCGCTAAACGGCCACCCGGGACCGCGGGTGGCGATCGACATACCGTCCGGCCTCAACGGATTGACCGGCAATCCTCAGCCGGTGGCGGTCAGGGCGCAGTTGACGGTTACCTTCATCGGCGCGAAGACCGGGCAATATCTCGCCGACGGACCGGATTACTGCGGCGAGCTCGTGTTCGAAGACCTCGGCGTATCGCGTGCCGCGCGCGACGGGATTGCCGCGCAACTGCATACCATCGAATGCTGCCGCCTGCCGGTACCCCGGCGGCGTAATACGCACAAGAATCATTACGGAAACCTGCTCATCGTCGGCGGTGACCAGGGCATGAGTGGCGCGGTCGCGCTGGCCGCGCGCGCCGCGTTACGCGCCGGCGCCGGCCTCGTCACCGCGCTGGTGCACCCCGAGTGTCGCAACAATCTGGCCGCGTTCCCGGAGGTCATGACGCTCGGCTGGGATGCGCTCGAAAGCAAATTGGCGCAGGCCAGCGTGATCGTCGTCGGTCCGGGTCTAGGCAACAGCAAGGACGCGCTGCATTGCCTGCAGATCCTCGGGCGTGTGTCACAGCCGATGGTGGTTGATGCGAGCGCGCTCGAGGCGAAGTTTCTGCAGTCGCTGCAATCCGAGCAGGTGGTGATAACACCTCATCCCGGCGAGGCCGCCGCCTTGTTGAACATTAGCCGCGCACAGGTTCAGGCCGACCGGCTCGCCACCAGCGCGGCGCT
>JAOTTY010000189.1 GCA_029864185.1 Gammaproteobacteria bacterium | reverse complement strand
TATCCTCGTGTTCGTGCGGCAAACCGTGAATGCCGCCTACGCCGTCGCTGTCGCAGATGCCGCAAAACAGGCTGCAATGCTCGGTGGTTCCTCCGGGACTGACATAGTAGCGGCTAATGACTTCGAGCTTGTCGATGGTGCAGCCCGCCTCTTCGACGCACTCCCGCAGTGCGACCTGCTGCTCCGATTCACCGTCTTCGATGACACCCGCGACGCATTCGACAAGCCACGGTCCTTCGGCGTCGTGGATTGCCCCGGCACGAAATTGCTCGATTAGCACCACTTTGCCTCGCCGCGGATCATAAGGCAGCACCGCGACCACGACCCCGCGTTCGAAAATCTCGCGGGTGAAGACCGGGCTGGAGCCGCCGGCGAACAATTCATGCGAAATACTGTATTCGTCGAGGCGGAAGTATTTTTCGAACAGCGTGCGATGCTTTGCCAGCGTCCAGCGATATTTCATGCCTGCATCGACTCGATCAGGGCGGTCACCTTTTCCAGATCCTGTTCGGTGTCGACTCCAGGCCCTGGCGCGGCGCGAGCCAGCTCGCTGTGTATCGCGTAACCATTCCACAGGGCCCGCAGCTGTTCCAGCGACTCCGCGATTTCGAGTTCGCAGCGGGCGAGTTTGCTGAAGGTTTCGATGAATCCGACCCGGTAGGCGTAGATGCCGATATGACCGAGGTAATGCAGGGTCTCGCCGCCGCGATCGTAAGGGACGATCGAGCGACTGAAATAAAGGGCGTAACCGCGCTTATCCTGTACCAGCTTGACCAGGTTCGGATCCTCGGCATCGCCCGCTTCGATCGTCTTGTGCAGGGTCGTCATGGCGCAGTCCAGCTCGGCGAGGTTCTCGGCAACCTGGACGATATTCGCGGCCGGCATCAACGGCTCGTCTCCCTGCAGGTTGACGACTATCGTATCGCTGCTCCATTTCAGTCTCTGTGCGACTTCGACGATTCGGTCGGTACCGCTGCGATGCGCGCTGTCGGTAACGCAGGCCTTGCCGCCGAATCCCTGCACCCGCTCGACGATGCGCCGATCGTCGGTCGCAACCACGACCTCGCGCGCGCCGGCCTCGAGCGCGGCGTTGTAAACCCACTCGATCATCGGTCTGCCGCAGATCGGGCGTAACGGCTTGCCGGGAAGCCGGACCGACGCGTAGCGCGCCGGGATGACGATGCGAAAATCAGGGATCATCGAATCATCGCAACGCCTCGACCTCGTCGCTGCTGAGCTCCCTGGCCTCCTCGGGCAGCATTACCGGTATCCCGTCCCGAATCGGGTAGGCCAGCCGCGACCCGCGCGAAATCAGCTCCTGACGTTTCTTGTCGTATATTAATGGACCCTTGGTGACGGGATCGACCAGTATGTCCAGCAGGTGTTTATCCACGATGACGAGCCTCCACTAGTTCCAGTATCTGCTTGCTCAAGTCTTCACTCAGTTCGATGTGAAGCGGCACCACCCATAGGTTCGGGCGGGCAATGCCTTTTAATTTTACCGCATCCTTGTGCGTCACGAAGACCGGAAGTTCGGGTTTCAGATCCAGGTCCTGGGCGCTGAACTCATGGTGGTCGGGAAACTCGTGTTCGATTACCTCTATGCCCATTTGCATCAGGCTGGCAAAGAATATCTCGGGAAAGCCTATCCCGGCGAGGGCGTGAACCTGGCGCCGATGAAATTCGCTGATATGGCGTTTTTGCTCCGGATCCACGAGATTCCAGACTTCGCCTATGGATTCGACCACCTGGTCGCTATCTCGATCGATGGTGATATCGACCTCGCGCAAGCGCTCGCGTGGTTCACGCAACGGTCCCGCGGGCAGCAACAGCCCGTTGCCGAGCGAAAGCTGCCGGCACACCGCGATCTCGATATCGCGCTGCAGCGCGTAATGCTGCAGGCCGTCATCACAGAGAATAACATCGGTATCCGGAAACTGTCGCAGGATTTCAGTCGCCGTCGTAATCCTATCCGAACCAACGCCTATCGGGCAACGGCATACCTCGGACATCATGTTCGCCTCGTCGCCGACGGCGTTCACGGTGCCGCCATCGTGCAGAACCTGCGCTATGTTCTCATGCCCGCTCTTGTAACCACGCGTGATGATCGCGGGCCTGTAACCCCTGTCGCTCAACAACTGGTGCAGCGCGATGACGATGGGGGTCTTGCCGTTGCCGCCCAGCGTAATGTTGCCCACGACAATGGTCAAAACCGGCAGACGCCGCGAGCGCAACAGGTGCAGCCGGTAGGCCAGCCGGCGCAGCTTGACCGCCACGTAGAAGAATAGCGCCAGCGGCATCAGCAGGATCGACAACGGATTCATCGACCATAACCACCAGCCCTGCCGGCGTTGCGTCGACAGGCTGACCCAGTTATGCATCAACGACTTGTTCAGCGTTGATGAGCGGATTATCTTAGGCCGATTGTTCGTCGACTGGAGTTCGCCGTCACCGGCGTCGCGAAACTGCATCGAGTGCAGCTTCGCGTATATTCCGCCCTGGCCGAGCAATTCGGCATGGCTGCCCTGTTCCAGCACCTTGCCCTGGTCCATGACCAGGATATGGTCGGCATGCTCGATCGTGGACAGGCGGTGGGCAATAACCAGCGTGGTGCGATTTTCCATCAGGTGTTCCATTGCGTGCTGGATAAAGCGTTCGGATTCGGTGTCCAGCGCCGAGGTAGCCTCGTCGAGAATCAGGATTGGTGCGTCCTTCAGCAGAGCGCGGGCGATCGCGATACGCTGACGCTGCCCACCCGACAACAGTACGCCGCGCTCGCCAACCTCGGCGTCGAGCTGACCGGGCATTTGCTCGATGAACTCCCAGGCGTGGGCCTGTTTCGCCGCCTCGATAATCTGCGCCTCGTCAACCTTGTCGGCGATACCGTAAGCGATATTGTTGCGTATCGTGTCATTGAACAGGCGTACATCCTGTCCGACGTAGGCAATCTGCCGCCTCAGGTCTTCGATGCGATACCTGTCCAGGCGCTCGCCGTCCAGCAATACCTCGCCGCTATCATACTCGTATAAGCGCGGGATCAGGTTCACCAGGCTGGACTTGCCGCTACCGGAACGTCCGACAATCGCCACCGTCTGAAATGGCTCCACGTCGAAGCTGATTTCATCGAGCACGCGCTGCTCGCTGCGCCGATAACGCAGTACGACATTCCTGAAGCTTAACCTGCCCTCGGCGCGCTCGAGCGGCAAGCGGCCCTCGTTGTGTTCGCTATCGCGAGAAGTCAGTTCGAACACGCTCTCTCCAGCCGCAATCCCCTGCTGGATACTCGCGTTGATCGACGACAACACCCGCATCGGCGCCAGCAGCATCGTCATCGCGAAGATGAAAGAGACGAAATCACCGGTGGAAATAACGTCGCGCATCGATTCCGAGGTGGCAAAAGCGACGATAGCGGCGAACGCGATGGCGACGATGAGCTGTATCAGCGGCGCGCTGAAGGATTGCGCGATCGACATCTTGAGGTGCAGTTTCAGGTTCTCCTGGTTCACGTCGTGAAATTTTTTGCGCTCGAAATCGTCCCCGCCGAAAATCTTGACGATGCGATTGGAGTCGATCACTTCCTGCGCAACCTGGGTCACTCCACCCATGGATTGCTGGATATTGCGGCTAATCCTGCGAAAACGGGCGGATATTTTTACCACGATCAGGAACACGATCGGGCCGGCAACCAGGAAGATCGCGGTCAATTGCCAGTTCAACCAGATCATGTAAGCGAGCAGGACGATAATCCGCAGGCTGTCCTGGATGAACACCGTCAACGACGATGAGACCGAGTTCGCGACCTGCTCGACATCGTAGGAAAAGCGCGCCACGATCGCCGCCGACGAAGACTGGTCGTACTCGTCGCTGGTCATCGTCAACAGTTTTTCGAACATCATCGTCCGCAGGGTATTGATAACGGCACGGCCGATATAGTTCATGCAGTAGCTGCGCATGAACACTGCGACCATGCGCACCACGAATATCAGGATGATCGCAACCGGAATCAGCTTGATGATCGTCGGGTCGCGGTCGATAAAGCCTTCATCCATCAGCGGTTTCATCATGTAGGCGAAAGCGGCATCGGAGGCGGCGAAGATGATCATACCGGTCACCGCCAGCAGGAAATAGAGCTTGTGCTCGAGCGCGAGCGACAACAGTGCGCGGTAGGCCTTGATGCCGGTCGGATTGCCTTCGATTGGTTTCACTACGCGAATCTCGAATACCGCAGGGAATCGACTACTCGATCGGGCGAGAGGTCGCGATCGAAACCTGGGTAAGGCCCATCTGCCCGACGACGTCCATTGCAGTTACCAGCGACTGCACCGGCGAATCGGCATCCGACTGGATCAGGATCGGCAGACGATTCCCCGCCAGGGCCCGCTCCAGCGCGGCCCTGAGCGTGGCGCTTTTACTGTTGGTCAGTTCGCGTGAGTTCAGAAAAAAAGTGCCCTTGGCATCGATCATCAGGTTCAATTTATGCGGCGGGTCCTGCGTCTCCTGCTGGCTGGCCTCGGGCAGCCGTATTTTCAGTTGCGACGTGGTGTCGAAAGTGGTCGACACCATGAAGAAGATCAGCAGCAGAAACACGACGTCGATCAACGGCGTCAGGTTGATGTCAACGTCTTCCTGGGGTTTGCTGGTATAGAAGTTCATCGGCTCAGGCCAGTCTCTTGCGGTCGCCGTGCAGGAATTCGACCAGTTTCATCGCTTCCTGCTCCATGGCCACGACCAGTTCGTCGATCTTACGCTTTAGATGACGATGAAAAATGAGGCTGGGGATCGCCACGGTCAAACCCGCTGCCGTCGTAATCAGCGCCTCGGATATACCGCCCGCAAGCTGACCCGGGTCGCCGACCCCGATGACGGTAATGGCGGTAAACACGCGTATCATGCCGATAACCGTACCGAGCAATCCCAGCAGTGGCGTAATCGTGGAGATGGTGCCCAGCGTGTTCATGAATCGTTCCATTTCGTGCACGACATAACGACCGGTCTCTTCGATACTCTCCCGTATCAGGTCGCGCGACAGATGGCGATTGATCAGGCCGGCGGCGAGTACCTTGCCCAGCGGAGAACCATTCTCTATCTCGCCGATGTGCTTGTCGGTCAGAGCATCGTTACTGAGCAGGTTCCAGATACCGGTCAACAACTTTTCCGGGATGACCTTTTTACGGCGCAGGGTCCACGTTCTCTCGATGATGATGGCCGCCGCAATGACCGAACACAACAGTATCGGAATCATCAGCCAGCCACCCGCCTGAACCAGTTCAAACACTCCTCATACCTCAATAACAAATGCCGCACATCATACTGTGACAGGCGGCGTTTTACCATCGCCGCCAGATTCGCCTCGGGGGCAGTCGCCGCGTCTTTATCTCGAGCCCCCGCGGGGTGCTGAAAATCGTGATCGCACCGTCGCGGTCGCTACGGAATTGCCGTATTCCGAGGGCGCTGTAGCGTGTTACGACCGGTGCGGCCGGGAATCCCCAGCGATTGCCTCGCGATACGGTAAACACCGCGTGTCGGGCCGCTACACGTTCCAGGAATTCGGGGCTGGAAGAGGTGTTGCTACCATGGTGCGGCGCGATCAGCACGTCTGCTGCCACTTCCTGCGCGTGGCCTGCCAGCAGGCTGCGTTCGCGGCCGGATTCGATATCGCCGGGTATCAGGACCCGGTGAACGCCATCGACCAGCAGGACGCAGGACCGGTTATTGCTGCTGGCGGTTGCGTCGCCAGGCGGAAAGAAACGGAAATCTATGCCGTCCCAGCGCCAGGCTGGATAATCGTGGCAGGAAGGCACCCCGTGTTTTAGCGAAAGTCTCGCTTCCAGTTCGCGCGGCGTTCCCGACAGCATCCGCAAGCCCGGGTAGCGTTCGAGCAGCGCAGGCAATCCACCGCTATGATCCTGATCCACGTGGCTGATCACCGCCAGGTCAGGAACCCGCAGCGCCAGTCGATTCATCAATGGCAACAGGGCCCATTCCGCGGCGCTGTAGATTCCCGGCTTACCGGGACCAAAGTCGTACACGAGGCTGTGATGCCGAGTGCGCACGAGGATCGAGGTTCCCATGCCGACGTCGAGCACGACCAGTTCGAATTCGCCGTGGTCGAGACGCGCAGGCTGCCAGTAAACCAGCATCGCAAGCGTTACCACCGCGAGCGCGCGCATTACCGGCAGCCGCGGCAGCAGCAGCCAGGCCAGCATCGCCATCGCCATCATCAGCATGGCTGCGGGGTACCAGGCATCCACCGAGTTCAATCCGGAGCGCAGGATAATATCGAGCCAGGCCAGCAGCCACTGCAGCAACTGGTCGGCCACGGTTAACGGCACCCGGGCGACGCCAAGCCCCGGTATCACCAGTACACAGGCCAGCAGCAGCAGCGGTAGCACGATAAAGCTGACCAGCGGGATCGCGATGATATTGGCGATAAATCCGGCCGGATTGAGCTGGTCGAATACGAGCAGGCCCAGGGGCGCGAACAGCAGCGAAAAATAGGCCTGCAAGGCCAGCAAATGTTGCCACCAGCGCAAACCGGTGCCTAGTCGAAACTGGGCAAATGCGATTACCAGCAAGGCGCACAGGCTCAGCCAGAAAGAGCTCGAACCGACGGCGCGCGGATCTGTCAGCAGGATCACGATGACCGCCATGGATAGCGATTGCAGCAGGTTGATCCGGCTTTTGAACAGCAGCGCCAGCGACAGGATCAGCAGCATCACGAGCGCCCGCACGGTGGGCAGGCTGAAACCTGCCAGCGCGGCATAGGTAGTTGCCGCCAGCATCGCCAGCAGCGTGGCAGCCTGAAGGCGATTCAGTGCGCTGCATTGGATCCCGAAGCGCCAGCAATAGCGGCCCAGGGCAAACGCAAATAACGACACCATGCCGATGTGCAGGCCCGATATCGCCAGCAAATGCGCAGTGCCGCTGGATTGCAGCAAGCGTTTATGATGGTTGGCGATGTCGCCCCGAAACCCGAGCGTCAATGCCTTGATCAGGCCGCGGTGACTGCAATCGGCGCAAAATCGATCGATGGCCAGCGCGAGCCGCATGCGCCAGTAGTCTGCATCCAGTCGACCTGCGCCGCGTAGTTTGACATTCAACGGTGAATTGCGAACGTAACCGCCGGCGTCGATGCCGTGGGTAAACTGCCAGGCTTCGAAATCGAATCCCCCTGGATTCGAAAGCCCTCTGGGCTGCCTCAGCTTTACCACGAATCGCCAGCGTTCGCCGGGCTGCGGCACGATTTCATCCTGGTACCAGCTCAGGCGAAGCAGGCGCGGCATAGCGCCAGGGTAAGCCGCGATGTCGACGTTTTCGAGGTAAAAGCGGGTGCGCCCCGAATCGAGCTCTGGTATTCCTCTGACGTCGCCCTCAACCAGGCTTATACGGTTGTCGAAAGCGTCGACGAGACGATGTTCGAGTTGAAAATGAAACAGGGCGCAGCTCCACAGGTAAGCCGCCGCTGCCAACAGCAGGAATCGGTACCGGGGGAGAAAAAAGCTCCACAGCAACAGTAACGGCGCATATGCCGACCAGCTCGAATCGGGTAATTCGTTACCGTAAAAAGCTAGCAATGAACCCAGCACTATGGCGACTGCGTATCTGGGCATGCTTCCCTGCCCTTGTTTTCCCTGTTATGTGATCCAACTCTTTGCAGAATATTGAATTACTGTTGATAATACAATCACGATGGCAAGGAAGTTTCTCAGAAAGTTTTTGCCGCATCCTGACGTAATCACCAGAAACCGCTGGATAAAACTGCTGGGCCCGCGGTTGCAGGACCCGTCGTTGTGGCATATCAACCGGCGCTCCTTTTCGGTTGCCGTCGCGATGGGCGTATTTTGCGCTTTTATTCCGGTTCCGTTTCAGATGGTAATCGCGGCAGCCGGCGCCATCTGGTTAAGGGTAAACATCCTCGTTGCGGTGCCCATGGTATGGATCAGCAACCCGTTTACGATGGGACCGATGTACTATTTCTGTTACCTGGTCGGCGCCGCCATGCTGGGCCAGGAACCCGACAGATTCCATTTCGAACTGAGTTTCGACTGGCTGCTTTCCAGCCTTGCCCACATCTGGCAACCCTTCTTGCTGGGTTGTTTTAGCGTCGGTGCAATCTGCTCCCTGCTGTCGTTCGTGCTGATTCGGGTCCTGTGGCATTTGCATATCCTGAACCACATCAAGGTTCGCGCCCAGCGACTGCACAATCTGCGCCGCCACACCAGCGAAAAGCAGTGAACCTGTTCTGGGTAATCCCGATTACCGCAGCGAGCGTGGTCGCCGGGACGAGCCTTTGCTTTTATCTGTTGTTCCAGGCGCGCGGGGTTGCCGCGTCATTATGGCTGCTCGAGCATATCCTGTGCCCGATAATCCGCATCATCGTGCTGCTGGTCGTGGTCAGCCAGATCTACCCCTCGATCGACGCTAATTCCACGTCCGTCGATTTCTGGCGCATCCTCTTCCGGCACGGCCAGGGCAGCGATCTGATCAATATCCTGTTCTTCGCAGGATTGCTGCTGGCATTCATCCCGATAGTCGATCACCCGGTGTTTGCGCTGTCGATGCAGAGCCTGCTAACCATCGCGCTGGTGTTCCGCTGGCAATATCTGGAATACCTGTCGACGCTGCTACTGTTCCCGTCCGCGGCAACCCTGGCGAAAATCGTCGCCTACATGACGCTGGCCTATTTCGTAACGACGCGCGCGAGCATTCCGATTTCACGCTGGATAGACCACCGGCTGGCGATCTCGGGCAGCATCCGCCCCACGTCCGATGCGATCTACATGTTGCTACAAATTCCGGTGATGCTGATCTACTGCAGTTTTCTCGGGTCTCAGCTGGCCCGGGCCGGGTAGCTGTAATACCGACGCAGGCCGATCCGGCGGCCTC